>PKYZ01000461.1 GCA_003132865.1 Bryobacterales bacterium | reverse complement strand
GGTCGGCAAGGCCGGCGCGCCGAAGGGCATCGCGCATGATCGTGGCGAGGTTGTTCTCGGCCGCGAAGGTTTCGCAGTGCTCCAAAACGCAGCGCGGCGCCGACGCGTTTGCGGCTTTCACCACGGTGATTCGAACCATAGCCAAGAGGGCCAACACTTCGATTGCCCAAGGACTTCATTCCTTGCTGCATCCCGCAGACTCCTCCCCTCCCCAGAACTCCGGCTAAACCACACCGCTCCACTGCAACTGCAACATTCTGCTTGCACTCCACCGCGAATCAATTACTTCGGAACTGATGACCACGACCCGGTGGCGGGCTTTATCCACCCCTATCGCCGTGATGGGATGGTCGATACCCGAGGAGCCACGTAGCGAACGCTCCTCTCGGGGTATAATGCTCCCCAGAATTTGGACCACGGAATAAGTTAAGATTTCGCGGAGTCGGGCCGGAAAAGGAGAAGGACGATGACGCGAAAGCAGTACAGCTCGCAGTTCAAGGCAAAGGTAGTAGTGGAAGCGATACGTGGCGTGCGGCCAGTCAACGAACTGGCGGCCAGATTCGGAGTGCGCCCGGTGCAGATCGCACACTGGAAGAAGCAGGCGCTGGCGGGCATCCCAGGGATCTTCACGGACCGGCGGGGTAACCAGAGCAGAGGCGAGGAATCTCTGACCGAAGAGTTGTACGAACAGATCGGCCGGTTGAAGATGGATCTGGAGTGGCCAAAAAAAAGTCCGGACTTGCCGATTGAGCGGCGTCGTTTGCTGATCGATCGGGAGGAAGAGAAGTTGAGTGTGCGGCGGCAGTGTGAGTTGCTGGGCGTGGGGCGCTCTGGGCTGTATTATTGCGCAGCAGGGGAGAACGCGGAAAAGGTGGCGCTGATGCGGAAGCTGGACGAGCAGTACACGCGGACCCCGTACTACGGAGTGCGACGGATGACGGCGTGGCTGTAGCGGGAAGGCTGGGAGGTGACCCGAAGCGGGTGCGGCGCCTGCTGCGCGTGATGGGGCTGGAGGCGATCTATCCCAAGCCCAAGTTAAGCCAACCGGAGGAGGGGCGTCGCGTCTACCCCTACCTGCTGCGGGACGTGGCCATTGAGCGTGTGGATCACGTGTGGAGCTCGGACAACACTTATATCCGGATGGCGCGCAGTTGGTTATATCTGGTGGCGGTGATCGACTGGTCCAGCCGGTACGTGTTGAGTTGGCGACTGGCGGCGAGTCTGGAGAGCGATTTTTGTGTGGCGGCGCTGGGCGACGCCTTGCGGCACAGCCGCAGCCGCCAGCCGCGGATTTTCAACACGGACCAGGGCTCGCAGTTCACCAGCGAGGCTTTCACTGGCAGATTGAAAGCGCACGGTGTGGACATCAGCATGGACGGTCGCGGCCGCTGCCTGGACAACATTTTTATCGAGCGGCTGTGGCGCAGCGTGAAATATGAGGAGGTGTATCTGAAAGACTACCAGCAGTACGCGGAGGCGCAGCAGCGACTGAGCCGGTACTTTCGGCATTACAATCACGAGCGACCGCACCAGGCGCTGGGGTATGGCACCCCGGCGGAGGTCTATGGGGCGCGGGAAAGAGGAACATTTTTAAAGATGGAGCTCACCCAAACCCCGTGCCGGCCTGCCTCGGCCTGCGGCGTCGGTGCGGCCGGTGGTTGGTTTTGGTTGGCCGGAGCTGAACGTCGGCTGGTTGGCGATGTCACGGTCTTGAGATCAAAAGAGCATAGACTCCGTAATGCTCAAACTTATTCTGGCAAGAAAATGGTCTTGACAATGGGGCGCGCCTTAACCCCATCGGCGGGCGGAGAGCACACAGGGATGGGGCCTTCCGGTTAGCCAAGTTCGGCAGTTCGGCAAACCGGCCCCTTGATTCGTCATTCGTTTCGTGACATACTACCTCGCCAGGAGATTTGCAAATGAGGGTCCACCGTTACATCCGTAAAACGTGCAGTGTTCTCCCAGTCCTCCTGGCATTTCTTTGCTCGAATGCCGTGGCGGACGTTACCGGCTCGATTTTGGGCGTCGTCCGCGACCGCACGAACGCCGTCGTCGTAGGCGCCCGAGTGGTGGCCACCAACGCGCAAACCAACTTCAGCAAGGCGGCCAATTCAGGCCCCGACGGTACCTACCGGATTCTGGCGCTCCCCGCCGGTCCCTACAAGGTTGTTGCCGAAGCCTCGGGCTTCGAACGCTTCACAGCCACCGACATCGACGTGAAAGTGAACGATCAGTTGCGCATCGACATCACGCTCGATGTGGGCAGCGTGCAAAACCAGGTCTCCGTCGAGGCCAGCGCCGTTCAGGTGCAGACCGAAAGCACCCAGCTTGGCGATGTGATCGAATCGAAGAAAATGCTGGCCCTGCCGCTGAACGGCAGGAGTTACATCGACCTGCTCGGCTTGCAGGCCGGTGTGGCCCCCACCACTTCAGGCACGATCGGCGGGGACCGGCCGGTATCCGGAATGCTCGACGCGGGCAACGTTTCCGTCAACGGCCAACGGGAGACCGCCAACGCCTTCCTGGTGAATGGCGGCGACGTGAGCGAGGGCCGCAACATGGGAGCCGGTCTGATCCCGAACCTCGACTCGATCGAAGAATTCCGCCTCATCACCAACAGCTTCGACGCCGAATACGGAAAGTTCAGTGGTGCGGTGATGAACGCCATCACCAAGTCGGGAACCAACGGCTTTCACGGCGACGCCTTCGAGTTCCTGCGCAACGACAATCTGGACGCCCGCAATTTCTTCGATGCCACCAAGGCCGAACTGCGGCGCAACCAGTTCGGCTATGCCATCGGCGGCCCCTTCCTCAAGAACAGGCTGTTCTGGTTTACCGACTATCAAGGCACCCGCCAGGTGCAAGGCGCCAGTACGGGCATCGTGCAGTTGCCGACGGTGGCGCAGCGCCAGGGCGTCTTCGATCCCTCCACATTGACCGGTGCGGTGGATGGCCCTTACTGGGCGCAACTGCTCAGCCAACGCCTGGGCTACGGCGTGCAGGTGAACGAGCCCTACAGCTTCTCGGGATGCACGCTGACGTCGGACTGCGTGTTCCCCGGCGGCGTGATTCCACAAAAGGCTTTCGATCCGGCGGCTGTCGGAACTCTGCCTTATATCCCGGTCCCGAATCTCGACCCCGTCAACGGACTCTATTCGAATGACGCCCAGAAAAACAGTGTCCGGGACGACAAGATCGGAGAGCGCGTCGATTTTAACAACGCGAAGACGGGCGCCTGGTCGTGGTATTACCACTTCGACGACTCGACCGCGTATAACGCTCTCCCCTCCGCCAGTGTGCCGGGTTTTCCCGCCGTAACACCCACGCGCGCGCAGCAGATGGTGATGAGCAACACGAAGACTCTGGGACCTTCCGCGGTCAATGAGTTCCGTGTAAGTTTCTTTCGAACCTCCACTCACAAAGACGAGCCGGAAGGGAGCTTCGCGAAACTTTCGTCTCTCGGCTTTGTGACTGGCGACGGCAGCTTGGGCATCGTGCCTTCGGGCCCGCCGGGATTTCCGCAAACCGTGCCGCCCATGTACTTCGTCAACTTTGCCATCGGCGTGCCCACCCTGACCACGGGCCAACCCAATAACACCTATATGGCAACGGACGGGTTTTCGAAGGTCACAGGCAAGCACAGCCTGAAGATAGGCGGCGAGTTCCGTTACTTGCAGATCAACGAACGGAATGTGTGCTCCCCTAACGGCAACTTCGTATTCGACGGGACGGTAACGGGAGTCGATTTCGCCGACTACCTCCTGGGCGCACCCACCGCCCTCGGCGGCTACACCCAGTGCAGCCAGCAATTTCTGGACTCCCGCACCCGCTATGGCGGCGCTTACATTCAAGATTCCTGGAAGGTGAAACCGAACCTTACAGTGAATCTCGGACTGCGCTGGGAAGTCAGCATGCCCTGGTACGACACGCAGGGCAAGATCGAGACCATCGTCCCCGGCGAGCAATCCACCCAATTTCCGACCGCTCCGCTGGACTGGGTGGTGCCCGGCGATCCAGGCATTCCCAGCACCCTGGCGCCCACGCGATATAACAACCTCGGTCCGCGGATCGGGCTGGCTTATTCGCCGGGCTTCACCGATGGCGTTCTGGGCAAGATCTTTGGCGGACCGGGAAAAAGCAGCATCCGCGCCGCCTACGGCATCTATTACACGTCCATCGAAGATCTGAATTTGTTCTACGAGGTCCCTGTCCTTGTTTCGGAAATCGATCGACGAGAGCCCGGAACTGCCGGTAGGATACTACTATCTGGGGGTCGTGTTGGGCCGCACGGGAGACGCGGAGCGCGCGCTGGCCGCTTATCGAAAAGCGTTGGAGATCAAGCCGGACTATGCACAGGCGCACTCGAGTCTGGGTCTGCTCTATTGGCGCGCCAACGACCGCGGCCGCGCGCTCGATGAGTTCCGGCAAGCCGTGATGATCGATCCGGACCTGGTCGAGGCCCGCTACAACTTCGGGTTGGCGCTGGCGCAATCCGGGCGCCTCGACGAAGCCCAGCGTGAGTTCAGCGAGGCCATCGGTCTCGATCCCGGGTACACCGACGCGCGCATCCAACTGGGGCTCCTTCTCAGCCAGAAAAACGATACCGCCGGCGCGGCGAATGTCTTTAGGGAGCTCCTGCGCCGCAATCCGGATCTCGCCGAAGTCCACAACAACCTCGGATTGGTTTTGATGCAATCGGGCGACGCAGACGCGCAGGCGGAGTTTCGAGAGGCGGTGCGGCTCAAGCCCCGCTACGGGGAAGCGCACTACAATCTCGCGCTGGAACTGCATCGGGAGGGTAAAGAAGCAGAGGCGCGCGCGGAACTGGAGAAGGCTTACCAGATTGCACCGGAGCTGAGAAACGCTGCCCCGAACCACTAACAAACACTATGAAATCCTTGACATTATTCGACCGCCGCTATTTCCTGAAGCTGGCCGGCGCCGCGCCGTTGCTGGCCTATATCGCCGTGCGGGACGCCGCTGAGAAAGCGCTGGGCGCCGTAAGCAAAACCGCCAAGGACGATATCTACGCGCGCATCGGCGTGCGGCCGTTCATCAACGGCCGAGGCACCTGGACATATCTGAGCGGCTCGCTCGAACTGCCCGAAGTCCGCGCCGCCAAGCAAGCCGCCGCCCAGCACTTCGTGGACATCTTCGAGCTGCAGCACGCCGTGAGCCGCCGGCTCGCCGAGCTTTCGGGCGCGGAGGCCGGCATGATCACCTCCGGTGCCGCCGGCGCCATGGCTGCGGCCACCGCAGCCTGCATTGCTGGAAGCGATCCGGCCCGGATCTGGCAGCTCCCCGACACTGCCGGTCTCAGGCACGAGGTCGTCATGCATGGCGGGCGCAGCGCGTTCGATAGCGCCATCCGCCTCGCGGGAGGAAAGCTGGTTTTGGCGCGCGAAGTGGACGATGTGCGCGCCGCCATCGGCGAAAACACCGCGATGATCTACACCACCTCCCTCGGCGGCACTCTGGAGAAGTTGATCGCCATCGCCAAGCAGGCGAAGACGCCGCTACTGCTGGACGATGCCGCGGGCATCCCTCCGCTCGACAATCTGAAGCTCTACGCCAAAATGGGCGTCGACCTTTACTGCTTCAGCGGCGGCAAGGGCCTTTGCGCACCGCAATGCTCGGGCCTGTTGCTGGGGCGTAAAGACCTGATCGAAGCGGCCATGCTCAACACCAGTCCGTGGGAAGGCGCCGTGTGCCGCGCGATCAAGGTCGGCAAGGAGGAGATCATGGGCTGTCTCGCGGCCGTCGAAGCCTGGATGAAGATGGACCTCAATGCGCTCAACCGCCAGTGGAACGAGCGCGCCGTGCGCATCCGGAAGCTTGTCGATACGGTTCCCGGCGTCAAAACCGAAATCCGGATTCCCGAAGAAGGAAACCGCTATCCGACCCTGGCGGTGAGCTGGGATGAAGACGCCTGGGGATTCAGCGTGGCGGACTGCGATAAGAAGCTGCGCGCCGGCGACCCCCGCATCGAGGTCCTGACGTCCAGCAACCCCAGCCTGGTGCCGGCGGTCCAAGAAGGTTATGAGGATCCCAAAGCGCCCAAAAGCCGCGATCGGATAGAAATCGTCTCCATGACGCTGCAGCCCGGCGAAGACCTCGTCGTCGGCAAACGCCTGCGCGAGATCTTGCTATCTGTGGGGCAGCGCCGTGCNNACTCCCAGTCCCGCTCTTCGCGCCTAGCGACATCTACCCCCTATCGCCTCACCGCGATCAGCGAAATCTGCTCCAGCGCCGGATACTCGCCTTCGTCATCCGCCTTCCGCTCTACTGGCGCAATTTGTTGAATAGTGGTCCTGGCCGGGTATGGCGCCTTAAAGTACTTGGCGTAAATCCTATTCATGGCTTGAAAATCCGAGATATCGGCCAGATAGACATTGGCCGCCACCACGTCGCCCAAATCCATGTCCGCCTCTTCCAGATTGTCGAGCAGGTTGCGTATCGACTGCCGCACCTGGTGCTCGATGGTGGTCGCGTAGATGCCCGCGTTGGGACCCGGAATGAAAGCGTCCTTTGCGGAGCAGTATAGCGTGTCCCCGGCAAAGACGCACGGGCTGGCGGTGGGGCTGGGCGGCATATTTTTCGGCCGCACGGCGCGACGCCGGCTCAGATCTCTCACGGCAACTCCGGTGTACTCGATCTGGGCGCCGTCGGGCAGGCTGGAGACTTCGATAGTCGCCCGCGCCGGAGTATTCCCGAACTCGAAGCGGTTGGCGTACAGCTTGTTCATCACCCGCATGGGAATCTGCTTTGTCAGGTAGGGATTGACGAAAACCATGTGGCTCAGATTAAGACCAGCCGCCTCCAGCACGGCCTTGACCCCATCGAGCGCGGCATCCACCTGCGCGGCGGCGTCTGACGGGACAATTCCGGTGTGAAGATCCCGCCCGCGCATTGCTGAGACGAACAGCCGGTCGTGCGTCAGCATGCCTGGCGACACCGGCTCGCGCGGGTCATAGCCCGCCAACAAGACAGGCTTTTTGGTGGCCAGATCCCGTACGGCAACGGCGTTGATCTCGACGGGCGTGCCCGGCAGCTTCGCGACGCCGAGGGTCGCCCGCGCGGGCGGCCCTTTCAGGAAGTATTGGGCGTAAACGCCGTTCATCTGGTCGAACTTCTGCACGTCGTCCAGGTAAACCTGCGTGTAGACAATGTGTTCCATTGTCAGACCACCGGCTTCCAGAACGGCCTTCACGTTTTCGAGCGTTTGCCTTACCTGCTCCGCGAACGTATCCGGCATCGAGCCGTCGGGCCTGTGCGCGCCTTGGCCCGAGACGTATAGGTACTCTCCAACGACGACCCCCGGAGAATAAGGGCCCACCGGCGCCGGACCGGATGCCGGCAAGACGGCATGTGCGTCAGCGCCGAAAGACAACAGCGGAAGCAGGAGCGGGAGAAGCAAAGGGATAGGTTTCATACAGAAGCCTTAAGAAGCCTTATATCACACAGAACCGGGCGCCGCAGCCTACCTGAACCTTTCCGGAGCCCGCGCGACGGCATCTACATCGTCGAAAGCCTGCCAACAGGCCTGGAACAGGCTGCGCGAGCATTTGGTGAAATCCTCCATAAGCCCTCAAACGTTGGATGCGGCTGCCAGAATTTATCGAGGAGTACCGGCGAGCGCGCTGGGAGGTCGTGGAGCAGGCCTACGCCCGCGCCCAGCAGACTACCGGCGCCTCCCGCCGATGCCGCCAGCGAAAACGCGGCGGCGCTGACGTTGTCCGGCATGTCCAAGACGGCCACCAAGTCGTAATCGCCAAAGCAGAACCACTTGGTCTCGAGTTTGCCGCCGCGTCAGCCAAACTGCTTCCGCCCATGCGCACCGCTCCTGGGCGTCGCGGCTTGGGTCTCGCCTGGCGTGAGAGGCCCTATTCTGCCCATTTTTCGCGGTTTTCGTAGGGCCTGTTAACCCGGTTAACAGCTTTCCGTAATGATTGTTTGCCTCCTCAAGTACATCTCGGAAAATCGGCATTTGGTTAACGCGACCCATGAAAACCGGGATTCGAGCTGCATATTGATGTGGTCACGCCTAGATTCAGATTGCTGCTCGTTATCGGCATCGCTCGGTGGGGAAGTCTGAAAAACGCAAACAATGTGGGCGTTTGCAGCGTGGTCTCAAAATGATTCCGGCCGGCGTTGAGCCGACCATGGTGCCGATCCAGTGAGCAATCGCTCGATCGTCTTCGGTGGCAAGGCTTCAGCCGGCACGCTCAACATAAAAGGGGACACTCCTTACAAGGCTGGTTTTTGCATCGTGGGTCCGGACCAAGGGAGTTGCATCACGCCACCTCCGGCAGACTGCGCCGCAGAAATCGCAGGCGTCATGGGCTTGCGCGCCGGCTGAGCCAGCATCACCAGGGCGGGGGGCGGTGTCGTCCACGTCGCCGGTAGAACCGCAGTCCAGGCAGCGGTAGCGCTCGCCCGCGTCCGCGCAGCCGGTTTCCGAGTCCCAGCCGCAGTCATAGGTTTAATACGCCAGATTTTGGCTGCCGCACTGGGGGCAGGCGTTGCCGGTCTCCGGGTCGCAGCAGACGCAGTTGGTGGTGTAGCCCAATAGGGCGCCGGCGATTGCCCGTTGCCGCCGCACCGTGGCCTGGGTGGATGCGCAGTGCAGGCAGGCCAGCGCAGGAGGCGTTTCGATGAGCGTGAGTGGGGCATGCATCTGTGGCGGGCCAAGCAACGTTGGTCCCGGAAAATCGGCGTTTGGTGAGCGGCCTGCCCCCACCCCCGCATCGCCAGTCCTTCGCCACCGTCAATTTCTCGTAGAAATAGCTTGCAAGTGCGCGCCCCTAGAGTGATGAATCGTTGTGCGCGGCCGCCCGCCGCCGAAAGGATTCCAAACCATGACGAACGTAGAAGCCACCGCCACCGAAAACACCGCCGCTGGGGCCGAACAGGGTGCGCAGGTTGCGCTCCAGCCAGCGTCGGCAACCAAGGCTCCCCGCCCAAACCGGGGCGCACCCAAGGCTAAGGGGGCCGGATAAACAAGCTGGACATTTGACGCGGTTTCGGATACTGTAGGGTGGATGATAAGGTCCGCACGTCGTACAGCGCGAGAAAGTCGCTGGCTGAAAGTTCTCGGTACGCTCAATGAGTATCAGGCGCGGTTGTTCGTGGCCGATAAAGCGCTGGATCAAGGACGAGGGGGAATTAGCCGCTTATCGGAGTTGACGGGGATGTCGCGAACGACGATCACCAAGGCGGTGGCGGAGTTGAACAGTCGGAAGAAACTGGCGGTGGCGGAGCAAGGACAAATCCGGGAGGCGGGTGGCGGTCGGAAAAAGGTGGAAGACGCCGACCCAGTGCTGCCAGTACAGCTTGGGAAGATCCTGGAAGAGACGTCGGTGACCTGCCTCTCCTCGTGTGTGCACAATGTGCACCAGGAGGATCACGATGCAGCCCCGAGCAAGACGCCAGCGACAACTCTTCGAAGAACCGCCCGCCGCTCCCGCCGTACGACTCCCACTGGACGTGCAAGAGCAGCTACGCCAGGCCTTGGTGCACTTGGATGCAGGCGCTGGCCAAGATGATCCACGAGGAGGACTGCAATGAACAAGATCACCGCTGATCATCTGGCCCGGCGGGCTTGTGTGTACGTCCGTCAGTCCACGCCTGATCAAGTGCAGCACAATCTTGAAAGCCAACGGCGCCAGTATGCCCTGTCGATCGTGCACGTGCGCTGGGCTGGCAAGACATCGATGTGATCGATGACGATCTCGGGATCTCGGGATCCGGGACACACCGCCCCGGCTTTGAACGTCTGTTGCGCGCGCTGTGCGATGGGCAGGTCGGCGCCGTCTTCAGCATTGAAGCGTCGCGGCTGGCGCGCAATGGCCGGGACTGGCATACCTTGCTGGACTTTTGCAGCGTCGTCGGTGCGCTGCTGATCGACGCCGAAGCGGTCTATGACCCCAGACTCACGAACGATCGATTGTTGTTGGGCATGAAGGGAACGATCAGCGAAATGGAAGTCGCGAGCTTCCGCGAACGCGCGCACGCGGCGCTGCTGCAGAAGGCGCAGCGAGGGGCCTTGGTTCGACGGGTTCTGATCGGGTATGTCAAAGGATCGGACGACCGTATCGAGAAAGATCCGGACGCCAGGGTGGCGTCCACCATCGATCTCATCTTTCGCAAATTTGCGGAATTGGGCAGCGTGAGGCAGGCCTATTTCTGGTTTGATCAGCAGCATATTGAGTTGCCGGTCGCTCGCGGGCCGGAAGAGGTGCGCGAGATCGTCTGGCAGCCCGCTCGATACCACACGGTGCTCAGCGTGTTGAAGAATCCGGTCTACGCCGGAGCATACGCGTATGGGCGCAGCAAGACGGTAGTGCGGCTGGATGCCGGACAGAAGCGGGTCCGTCGACAAGTGCAGCGCCGTCGCGAGGACTGGGCGGTGTTGATTATGGACCATCACGAGAGTTACATTGACTGGGATGTCTATCAGAGCAATCAGACTATGATTGCCCACAACGACAATGCGAGAGGTAATGCGGTGCGCGGAGCAGTCAAACACGGCGGGGCGCTGCTCGCTGGGCTGCTGCGCTGTGGTCATTGTGGCTCCAAGTTACTGGCGCAGTATCCCGCTCCCCGTGTGACTAGGTATCAGTGCTCGGGGTATCTTCTCAATCGCGATCGCGCGTGTTGCGTAATGTTCGGCGGGCTCCGTGCCGATCGCTTAGTGTCGGAGCAACTGCTGCAATGCCTGAGGCCGTTCGGCAGTGAAGCCGCCATTGGGGCGATCGAGTCCCTGCAAGGCGCCAGCGACGAGCGGGTTCAGCAGAAGGCATTGGCGTTAGAGCACGCGCGCTACGAAGTGACACGCGCCCGGCGCCAGTATGATGCGGTGGATCCGGGGAATCGGCTCGTGGCGGCGGAGCTCGAACGCCGCTGGAACCAAGCGCTGACCACGGAGGCGCAGCTTGAAGCCGAGCTGGTGACGTTGCAACAAAGTCGCGAGCGCCCACTCACTGACACACAGAAACGGGAACTGCTGGCTTTCGCGCGGGATCTCCCCAGCCTCTGGGATGATCCACACAGTTTGCCGGAGCACAAGAAACGCCTCCTTCGTATCGCTCTGAAAGAGATCATCGCCACCTGTGATGGCGAGACAATACGCCTCGTGTTGCATTGGCAGGGTGGGGATCATACGCAGGTGGAGTTCCAGAAGATTCTCACGGGCCGGCATCGGTTTGTCACCGACGATGACTTGGTGGAGATCGTTCGCATGCTGGCGCGGATCGAACCAGACGTGCGGATCGCTTCGATCCTGAATCGGAATCAACGCCGCACGGCACACGGACAAATCTGGACGGCGAAGCGTATCTGCTCGCTGCGCAACAACCATGAGATTTCGGTCTACTGTGAAGGAGAGCGGCAGGCACGCGGCGAAATGTCCGTCAGTGAATCTGCCGTCGTGTTCGGCGTCACGCCGACCACTGTTTTGCGGCTGATTCGGCTGAAACAGTTGCCGGCGACGCAGGCGTGTGTGGGCGCACCATGGATTCTGCGCGCAACGGATGTCGAGCGATGCCTGGCCAGCAGGAACCATCCAGAGACCCCACCAGTGGCCGATTCAGCGCAGTTGATCCTTGAAATTCCATAAACATCTGAAGGAGTGCAACATGTCAAGCTCTCGACAAACAATTCCACCTGCCAGCGCGACTTGTAGATCTGCGCGATGGTGACCGCCGGAAGCGTGAAGTTGTTG
>PKYZ01000456.1 GCA_003132865.1 Bryobacterales bacterium | reverse complement strand
TGGCTCTCCATTTCGTGCTTACTCGCTACGGCTTCTATCGCGCTGGCCCGCCGCGGTGCCGACGACGCCTGGCCCGCGCGCTTGCGTCTCGCCGCGCAGCGCGCCCCGCGCCTGATCCCTGCCGCGGCGCTCTTTCTCGTCATCGCCATCGGCAGCGGCGCATGGTACTTTTACAACGCGCACGTCCTCAACGAATACCTTACTGCCAAGGACCGTCGCGACATCCAAGCCACTTACGAGCGCAGTTTCAAGAAGTACGAGGACCTCCCTCAACCCAAGATCGTCGCCGTCGACGCCAACATCGACATTTTCCCCGAGCGCCGCTCCTTCTCTGGCGTCGGCCACTTCGTTCTCCAGAACAAGACCGCTCAGCCGATCGGACAGATCCACATCACCAACCAGTGGCAGTCCGTCTCGAACCTGCGCTTCGACCGCCCGTTCCACGTCGTCTCTTCGAGCCCCAGGGCCCTCTACACCATCTACCGGCTCGACACTCCCGTCGCTCCAAGCGATACGCTAAACCTCACCTTCAACGTCGGCTATACCAGCCGTGGTTTCATGGACGGCAACGAGCGCCCGGAGTTCGCCTACTCCGGCACCTTCTTCGACACCAGCTACTTTCCCACCATCGGCTACAACGCGGGGATTGAGCTCGACGACCCCCGCCGCCGCCGCGAAGAGCGCCTTCCCGAGCAGGAACTGCTCCCCCACCGCGGCGACCCCGCCGGCTCCATCACGAACGTCTTCACCCTGCACTCCGACTGGATAAGCTACCGCACAACCGTCAGCACCTCCGACGATCAGATCGTCCTTTCCCCCGGTTACCTCACTCGCGACTGGCACGCCAACGGCCGCCACTATTTCACTTACGACATGGGCAACGTCAAGACCCTCGACTTCTACTCCTTTATCTCCGCGCGATACGACGTCACGCGCGAAATGTATCAGGGCGCCGCCAACCCCATCGCCATCGAGGTATACCACACACCCGCGCACACCTACGATGTCGCCGACATGATCGACGCATCCAAGGCGGGTCTTGCCTACTACGAAAAGAACTTCAGCCCATTTCAATACCGCCAGTACCGCATCCTCGAGTTTCCCCGCTATCGCACCTTCGCGCAGTCCTTTCCCAACACCATCCCCTTCTCCGAAGGCATTGGCTTCATCGGCCGCGTCGAGATGCCCACCGACATCGACATCACTTACTTCGTCACGGCGCATGAGCTCGGCCATCAGTGGTGGGCGCACCAACTCATCGGCGGCCACGTGGAAGGCTCCAACATGCTGTCCGAGACGCTCGCCGAATACTCAGCCCTCATGGTGATGCAACAGAAGTACGGCCGCGACAACATGCACCGCTTCCTCAAGCACGAGCTCGACAGGTACCTGCGCGGACGCGCCGGCGAAATCCGCCGTGAGCGCCCCGTCGTCCTCGTCCAGAATGAGCCGTATGTCTGGTATCAGAAGGGGGGCCAGGTCATGTACACGCTCGCCGACTACATCGGCGAAGACAAGCTCAATCTCGCTCTCCATAGCTTCCTCATGCAGTACCGCTACGCCAACGCCAACAATCAGGTNNACTTCCTGATGCAGTATCGCTATGCCAACGCCAACGACTCCCTGTCGGGTCCGTACCCCGACACCCGCCAGTTCGTCGCAGCCCTCCGCGCCCAGACGCCCGCTGACCTGCAGTACTTCATCACCGACGCCTTCGAGAACATCGTCCTCTATGACAACAAGGTAGTCTCCGCTACCGTCACCCCCACCCCGGAGCACAAATACAAAGTCACTCTCAGCGTTCAGGTCCGCAAGCTCCGGTCCGATGGCAGCGGCAACGAGTTCCCCCTGCCCCTCCATGACCTCATCGACATCGGCGTCTTCACCGGCAAGAAGGACGAAGAGAAGCCCCTCTACCTCAAGAAAGAGTGGCTCACGCAGCCCAGGCAGACCTTCGAGATTATCGTTGACCAGCCGCCCACCCGGGCGGGCATCGATCCCTACAACAAGCTGATCGATCGCAATGCGGATGACAATTTGATGGATGTGACCAAGCAGTGATTCTTGTGGGGCAGACCTCCCGGTCTGCGCGGGTCCTCCNNGACTGGAGTCCTGCCCCACGGACTACCTCAAAATTGAAGAATAAGTGGCATTGGCCAATCATGGCTGCCGCCAGCTTTGAACCGGCGCCATTCTTGGGGCGGGGCAGCAATCTTCCGCGCACACGTCGTGGCTGGGACCAAAATCGCCCAGTGCGCGCCTCGGGGCGTCGCCCACGCGTTCCAGGACAAGCTCGCGGATCATGGCGGCGAAGCGGGGATCGGCGCCCACGGTTTCGGCGCGGACCATATTCAGGCCGAGCTGACCGCACAACTGCTGCGCTTCGGTATCCAAATCGTACACCACTTCCATATGGTCGGAAATGAATCCGATCGGCGCCAAGACGACATCGCGCGCCGCGCCGGCGGCGGCCAGGTCGCGAAGATATTCCAGAACATCGGGACCCAGCCAGGGCTGGCCCGGCGCTCCGCTACGGCTCTGATAGACCAGCCGGTATGGACGGCCCGCGCGTTCGGTCACCAGCCGGCAGACTTCCTCCACTTGTTGCACGTAGCGGCTGGTTTCCGCCATGGCGACTGGAACGCTGTGCGCCGTGAAGACCAGCACCGCCACCGCGCGCCGGCCGGCCGGGATGCTGTCCAGAGCCGCCCGCACGCGCTCCGCCATCGGCTCGATGAACCCGGGGTGGTTGTAGAACACCCGCAGCTTCAGCACTTCCGGCGCGCCGGGACCCACGGCCTCGCGCGCGCGGGCCAGATCTTCCAGATATTGCCGGCAACCGGAATAGGAACTGTACGCCGACGTGACAAAGGCGAAGGCGCGGCGCACTCCATCGGCCGTCATTTGCCGCAGCGTGTCCGCCAGCAGTGGATGCCAGTTGCGGTTGCCCCAGTAGACCGGCAAATCCGGACCCTGGTCCGCCAGCACCTTCCGCAAGGCTGCCAGCAAAGCTCGGTTCTGATCGTTGATGGGGCTTCTGCCGCCGAAGTGACGATAGTGCTCGGCCACTTCCAGCATGCGCTCGCGCGGCACGTTGCGCCCGCGCAGAACATTCTCCAGAAATGGCATCACTTCTTCGGGCCGGTCGGGACCGCCGAAAGAAACCAGCAGGATCGCGTCGCCCGCGCCCGTCATGGGCGCACTTCCTTCAAATACTTGTCGAACCACGCGATGGAGCGGTCGAGGGAATCCACCTGGTTCTCGCGCTTGGCAAAGCCGTGGCCCTCGCCGGGATAATAGTGCGCGTCCACGATCTTTCCATACTTGCGCAAGGTGTCGACCACCTGATCGGCCTCTTCCTTGGGGTCGCGTATGTCGTTCTCGCCCTGCACCACCAGCAGGGGCGCCTTGGCATTCTGAAAGTACTTGATGGGCGAGGCGTCCTCGTACACTTTGCGGTCTTTCACAGGATCGCCAAGAATCGACTGATCGTACTGCTGCAGTTCCGGGCTTTCGTGCGCCTGCTCGGTGAGCCAGTCGGTGATCCCGAAAAGTTCCACTGCGGCCGCCCACACATCGGGCGTTTTGCCGATGGCCATCATGGCCATGTAGCCGCCATAAGATCCGCCAATGATACCGATCTTCTTTTCGTTGACGTATCCGGTAGCCACCAAGAACTTCGCGGCGTAGACTTCGTCCTGCAGGTCTCCGCCGCCCAGGTCCTTGTAGTTGGCCTTTTGGAAAGCCATCCCGTAACCCGTCGAACCGCGGACATTCGGCGCGATCGAAGCGTAGCCGCGCGAGGCGAGAGCTTCGGCCGTGCGGCTGAAGGAATCGAGCGTCTGTCCGGTAGGTCCGCCGTGCGGCAGCACGATCCCTGGGCTGGCGCCATCGCGCTGGAGGTTGAACGGCACCCAAAGAAATGCGCTGATGATCCGGCCATCGAACGACCGGTAGTGGACCAGGCGTGATGCAGGCAGATTCGCGGAATGCAGTCCGGCCAGCGCGGAGAAAGTGAGCTCGGTGGCGCGGCGGGACACGAAATCGTAGACCCACAGATCGGCCGGCCGATTGGAGCTTTGATGCGAGATCAGCAATCGGTCGCCGGATGGTGAGAATGCCGTGGGGCTGCCGCTGGGACTCGTCAGTCCCTCGGGGAAATTCAGCGGTTCCGACCGGCTGGAGCCGCGCTCGGCGATGTAGGTCTTCGTGCGGCCATCTTCATTGATGAGATAAGTGAACCGCCCGCCCTTGGGAGCAAAGTTGCCCGCCGCGGCATCCCACTGCACGTCCGTCACCCAAGTCGGCTTTCGGGTGGCGGCATCCAGCAGGGCGACATTGGAATAGCCTCCCTTTTGGTTCGAGCGGATGAGCAGCGTTCTCCCGTCGGCAGAGACAGAGGACGCCTGGTAGATCGTGTCGCCAGTGTGCGGCGTGAGGTTTTCGAGCGTTCCACTCTTCAGGTCGATGCGATAGATATCGGAATCGGTGTGTCCGGAATTGACGCGGTTGGCGTAAAGGCTCTGCCCATCCGGACTCCACGCCGCAAACCGCCACGCGCGGTTCTTCGACTGTTCGTGGGTCAGGTTGTGAACTTCGTGCGTGCGCCAGTCGAGCAGGGCGATGTCGAAGATCGGCGAAGTTTTCGGCTTGATGGAAATGGCCAGCGTGCGGCCGTCGTACGACCAGTGCGGATCGGTTTCGGAGATATCGGGAGTCCGGGTGAGGTTAACGGGCGGTCCGCCCGAGGACGGGATGGCGAAAAGGTCGAAGATTTCGCCGCCGGCGTAGTCCCGCTCGTAGACAATCCACTTGCCGTCGGGCGACCAGGCAGCAGCGGACTGGCGATCGTCGGACTGCGTCAACTGGATGGGCCAGCCTCCCGCAGCCGGGACTTTCCAGAGGTTGTTTCGGCCGGTGAGGTTGGTAGTGAAAGCGATTTCGCGGCCATCGGGCGACCATGCAGGACCGCTGGTGGATCGCGTGTAGACCAGTTCTTCGATGGGCGCCGGCGCGGCGTTGGGATTGGATGTGGAGTTTATGGATTTAGGGTCCGTGATGGGGCGATCGTCGGGCCCGGACGCCGCGAGCAACGCGACGCAAGAGCATAGCAGGGCGAGGGTGAGTTTCATTCTTGGCTTTGGGCCACTACTCATCCAGCGCCTGGAACAGGTCGGCCAGCGGTACTTCAATGGCGGGATCTTCGGTGCGCAGCACCCCGTCTTTGGCTTCGTAGAACCCCGACGCGGTGTAGACATCGGCGCGGCGTTCTTCCGGATCGACGAGCCATACGTAGGCTACGCCGAATGCCGGGTATTCGTCGATCTTCTTGCGCACTCGGCTCATGCGATCCTCGGGCGACAGAATTTCGATCACAATGAACGGCGGCGTATTGAGTACGGGATCGCCCGGCACCGGCTGGAGGCACACGCAGACATCGGGAATTCGGTACTTGCCAACGGCAATACGGATACGTTGCTCCGTAAGGACCCGTATCCGGAATCGCTTGCGGCGTTCAAAGAAGAAAGCGCCGAAGGCAGCCTCTAGAATGCTGTGCGGTTGCTCTCCCGAATTGCGCTGGACTAGTTTCCCTTCGTCGTACTCGCAGTCCGGCTCGTAGCTCGTGGTGAGATACTCCTGCTCGGATACCAGAAGCGACGTTCCCATGACTGGAGTATACCGCAGGCGCCGGCGCTACCCGCTCATGGAGTTCAAGAACTCCGCGTTGCTGCGCGTCTTGCTCAGCTTGTCCAGCAGTAGCTCCATGGTTTCCACGGGCGAGAGCGGATTCAGCACCTTGCGCAGAATCCACACGCGGTTCAACTCTTCCTTGGGCAGCAGCAGCTCTTCCTTGCGGGTACCGCTCTTGTTGATGTCGATGGCGGGAAAAACGCGCTTGTCCACCAGCTTGCGCTCCAGGTGGATTTCCAGGTTGCCGGTGCCCTTGAACTCTTCGAAGATGACGTCGTCCATGCGGCTGCCGGNNATGTTGCGGGCCGCGCCGAAGAACCGCTTGGGGCGTTGCAAGGCGTTCGAATCCACGCCGCCGGAGAGCACCTTGCCGGACGGCGGCACGATGGTGTTATAGGCGCGCGCCAGACGCGTGATGGAATCGAGCAGGATGACGACATCCTTCTTGTGCTCCACCAGGCGTTTGGCTTTTTCGATCACCATCTCGGCCACCTGCACGTGGCGCGTGGCCGGCTCGTCGAAGGTGGAGCTGATCACTTCGCCGCGCACCGAGCGCTGCATGTCGGTGACTTCCTCGGGCCGCTCGTCGATCAGCAGCACGATGAGCGTGACCTCGGGGTGGTTGGTGGTGACGGAGTTGGCGATGCTTTGCAGCAGCATGGTCTTGCCGGTGCGCGGCGGCGATACGATCAGCCCGCGCTGTCCCTTGCCGATGGGGGTCAGCAGATCCATGACGCGGCCGGAGAAGTTGTCGCGCGCCGTTTCGAGCTTGATCCGCTCGTTGGGATAGAGCGGCGTCAAGTTGTCGAAGAAGATCTTGTTGCGNNCGGGCGGCTCGAAGTTGATGGCATCGACCTTGATGAGCGCGAAGTATCGTTCGCCTTCCTTGGGCGGCCGTATCTGGCCGGAGATCGTGTCTCCGGTGCGCAAATCGAAGCGGCGTATCTGCGAGGGCGAGACATACACATCGTCGGGGCCGGGCAGATAGTTGTACTCGGGCGCGCGCAGGAAGCCGAAGCCGTCCGGCAGGCATTCGAGCACGCCTTCGGAGAAGATCAGGCCGCTCTTCTCCGCCTGGGTTTGCAGTATCTTGAAGATCAATTCCTGCTTGCGCAGTCCGGCGGCGCCGGCCACGTTCATGTCCTTGGCCACCTGGTTGAGCCTTTGGATGCTCATGTCCTTCAATTCCACGAGGTCCAAAGTGGGGGAGCCGTTCTTGGCTTGCGCGGGCGGCTTGTTGCGCCGGTGGCCCCCATGGTGTCCGCCGCCGCCTCCTTGACCTTGCTCGGGCCGATCGGCGGCGGCTTGCGGCCGCGGTTCGGATGGCGGAGCGCCTTCCTGGGGTGCGGCGTTGCTCTGGTCGCGGGTGGGCCCATTTTCGCGGGCAGGCCGTTCGTGCGGGCGCTCGGACGGCTTGTCCTGTTCATCTTGCGGTGTGGTGGTAGTTACCGCGTCTGGAGTGTTTTCGTTATCGCTTGCCAAATTTCCCTCACTCCCCGGCCCGTGGAGGCCGAGAACGGCAGCGGTTCGACGTTTTCCTTGCGGATGCCCGCCAGACCTTGCCATTGTTCCGATTGATTCAACTTATCTGTCTTTGTGGCGATCACCTGGTACCGCCGGTTGTGAAGCTCGAGCCATTGCTTGAGTTGCAAATCCCGATCCATCCAGCCTCTGCGGGCGTCCAGGATCAGAAAGGAAAGATCCAAAGTCTGTCTTGTTAACAGGTAGCCCTCGATCAGGTCCCCCCATTGCCCGGCAAGCTCCTTGGAAACCCGCGTGTAGCCATACCCGGGGAGATCGACGAAATACAGCGATCCTTTAATTCGGTAAAAGTTGAGCGTTTGCGTGCGACCCGGAGTGCTACTGGTGAAAGCCAGCCCTTTGCGCCCTACCAGGGCGTTAATCAGGCTGGACTTCCCTACGTTACTTCTCCCTAAAAAGGCAATCTCGGGCAGGCCGTCAGAGGGGAACTGTTCCGGCTTGGCCGAAGATGTTACAAAAGTGCTGTCAATTACCAAAGCCCGCCAGCCACAACCGCTCCCTGACGGTCGCGGCTCAGTAGAACACGCGCGCGGCTCGGTACCGATCCGCGACCGTCAGGGAGGGGATTACTAGTGCGCTACAACTTCCTCCGGCTGGGCGGCGACTTCCACGCCGGGTGTCGCCGGCATGGGTAACGCCACAATCTCCCGCTCCAATGCGATTCTGAGAACCTCGTCCATCGACTCGACGAAATGGATCTTCATCTGGTTGCGAATATTTTCTGGGATTTCCGGCAGGTCCTTCTGATTGTCCAGCGGCACGATGGCCTCGTTGATCCCGTGGCGGTGGGCCGCCAGCAACTTCTCCTTCAAGCCTCCGATGCCCAGCACCTTGCCCCGCAGGGTAATCTCGCCCGTCATGGCCACATCGCCGCGCACCGGAATCCTGGTCAGCGCGCTGCAAATAGTGGTCGCCATCGTGATCCCGGCCGACGGTCCATCCTTGGGGATGGCGCCTTCGGGGATGTGTACGTGCACATCCAGATTGCGGTAGAAATCCCGCGGAAGCCCGAACTGATGCGCCCTGGAGCGAATGTAACTCATAGCCGCCTGCGCGGACTCCTGCATCACCTCGCCCAGTTTGCCGGTAATGGTCAGCTTCCCTTTCCCTTCCATCAGAGTGGCTTCGGTGGTCAGGATCTGGCCGCCCACTTCGGTCCAAGCCAAACCCACCGCCGCCCCGATCTCGTTCTTCTTTTCCGCCACCAGATCGCGGAACCGGTGCGGCCCGAGCAGATCCGGCAGGATATTGCCAGTAATTACGATCTTCTCGGCGCGCTTCTTGTCCTTGGCGCTTTGCGCGTTGACCACCTTGCGCGCCATCTTCCGGCAGACGTTGCCAATTTCCCGCTCCAGATTCCGGACGCCGGCCTCTCGCGAGTAGTATTGAATCAGCCCCTGCAACCCGTCGTCGGAAAACTCGATCTCGTCGTCCGTCAATCCGGTCTGCTCCATCTGTTTGCGGACCAGGAAACGCTTGGCGATCTCCAGCTTCTCATATTCGGTGTAGCCGGAAAGCCGGATGACCTCCATCCGGTCCTGCAAGGCGGGTGGAACCGTGTGCAGAACGTTAGCCGTCGCGATGAAGAAGACCTGACTCAGATCATACTCCACATCCAGATAGTGGTCAACAAACATAAAATTCTGCTCGGGATCCAACACTTCGAGCAGGGCGGCTGAAGGATCGCCGCGGAAATCCATGGACATCTTCTCCACTTCGTCCAGCATGAAGACTGGATTCCGCGTGCCGGCCTTCTTCATCATCTGGATGATTTGGCCGGGCAGCGCGCCGATATAGGTGCGGCGGTGGCCGCGGATCTCAGCCTCATCCCGGACGCCGCCCAGCGACATACGCACAAACTTGCGGCCGGTGGCCTTGGCGATGGACATACCCAGCGAAGTCTTGCCCACGCCGGGAGGCCCCACGAAACAGAGGATGGATCCCTTGGGGTTCTTCACCAGGCGGCGCACCGCCAGGAATTCGAGGATGCGCTCTTTGATTTTGTCGAGCCCGTAGTGGTCGGATTCGAGCACCCCCTCGGCGAACTTCAGGTCGCGGATTTCCTTGGAACGCTTCTTCCACGGCACTGCCAGCAGCCAGTCGAGATAGTTGCGCGACACGGTCGACTCGGCGGACATGGGCGGCATGTTCTCCAGCCGCTTCAGCTCCGCCATGGCCTTTTCGAGCGCGTCCTTGGTCATGCCGGCCGTCTCGATGCGCTTTTTCAACTCATCGATTTCGCTCTTTTCGCCGCGGCCGAGTTCCTTCTGAATGGCCTTGATCTTCTCGTTGAGGTAATACTCCTTCTGGGCCTTTTCCATCTGGCGCTTCACGCGGCCCTGAATGGTGCGGTCCACGTTCAGCTTTTCGATTTCGATGTCCAGCATCTCCGCCACGCGGGTCAAGCGGTCCACGGGATCGAAGATTTCGAGCAGTTCCTGCTTTTCCTCAATGGTCAACTGCAGATTGGCGCCCACCGTGTCCGCCAGTTTGCCGGCGTCGTCCACCCGGATGGCGGCAATCATGGTTTCGTAGTTCAGGTTCTGGCTCAGCTTGACGTATTGCTCGAACAGCGTGGTCACCCGGCTGGTGAGCGCGTCGAGTTGCGGACCGGCTTCTACCTTGTAGTTGAAGGTGCGCACCACGGCCCGGAAAAAACCTTCTTCGTCGCTAATGGAAAAAACCTTGGCCCGCTCCACGCCCTCGACCAANNTCATTCGGCTTGGGCTCGTCGATGGAGGCATCGTGCTGGGTGGCCAGGAAGATCTTCTTGTCTCCGGCCATGGCCTCTTCGAGCGCCCGCACACTGGATTCGCGGCCCACCACGAAGGGGGTCATCATATACGGGAAGATCACTACATCCCGAATCGGCATCATCGGCAAACGTTTTGTGTCCGATTTTTCCTTTAAAGTAAGCATGTTTCTCCGAAAGGGTTCGCTACCGGGGCCCCATCGCCGGTCGGGCAGGCTTGGCGCAAAAAACGCACTGGCTGGCTTAGCCGGCCTTTTCTAATATTGTAAGGCTGATTTTCTGGGAAAGCACCATCTCTTTGGTGACCAGGAACTCTCTCACCTTCTTGTACGATGGGAGGTAATACATCAAATCCAGCATCAGGTCTTCCAGAATCATGCGAAGGCCGCGCGCTCCCACCTTCCGTTCCAGGGCCAAATCGGCGATCGCCTCCAGGGCGTCGTCGCTAAACCTCAGCCGCACGTTTTCAAATTCAAAAAGCTTCTGATACTGCCGGATAATGGCATTCTTGGGCCGCGTCAGGATCTGCACCAGCGAGTCCTTGTCCAGATCTTCAAGCACCGCGCTCACCGGCAACCTTCCGATAAACTCCGGGATGAAACCGAACTTGATCAAATCCTGAGGCTGCACCTGGGCCAGCAGGTTGATATCCCGATGGCTTCCGATACCTACCATTTTGCTGTTTTTCTCTTCTTCGGGCAGGAACCCCATGGACTTCTTGCCCACGCGCCGCCCGATCACCTTCTCCAACCCCACGAAAGCGCCGCCGCAGATGAACAGGATATTGGTCGTATCCACCGGCGTGAATTCCTGGTGCGGATGCTTGCGCCCNNTCGCCCGAAACATCGCGGGTGATGGAAGGGTTCTCGTCCTTGCGGCAGATCTTGTCGATCTCGTCAATGTATATGATGCCTTGCTGGCACCTCTGCACGTCGCCATCGGCCGCTTGCAGGAGTTTGAGGATGATGTTTTCGACGTCCTCGCCCACATAGCCGGCCTCGGTCAAGGTGGTGGCGTCCACGATGGCGAACGGCACGTCCAGAATCCGGGCCAGGGTCTGCGCCATAAGGGTCTTGCCGGTCCCCGTCGGGCCGATCAGCAAGATGTTGGACTTGGAAAGCTCCACGTCGGAGTTCCTCATCCGGTTCATGTGGATGCGCTTGCAATGGTTGTAGACGGCCACCGCCAGCTTCTTCTTGGTGGCCTCCTGGCCGATGACGTATTGGTCCAGGTGTTCCTTCACTTCCAGAGGCTTCGGGATCTTGTGCGGCATCCCGGAAGGCTGGTCGACCTTGTCGTCGTCCAAAATCGAGTTGCATACCGCGATGCATTCATCGCAGATGTACGCTCGCGGGTAATCGCTAGGGGATGAGATGAGCTTCCCGACTACATCTTGGCTTTTGTGGCAGAACGAACATCGCAGGGCCTCATCGGATCCGGCACGCTTCACGCAGTGGCCTCCTCAACCCCTGGGCGGATGGCACCCAAGGAATGCGCCTCTCCCGCCTCCGGGGTAGAAGAACGGGTTCAACTCTATTATCACCTGAATGCAGGGTCTTAAGCAATGTGCCTCGTAGCCGGAAAAAGTACTGGCGGGTTTAAGGGGGGCAGACCTCCCTACTGGTTCTTCTTCAACCACTCCCTGAACGACAATAGGCGCGGCAACGATTCCTTGTCCTTCTGGCGATTTGCCGCCTGTTTGCTCCCCACGATGTCATCGATATTCGCGATCGGGAAGCCATGCTTTTCGACGCGCCGCTGCCACGCATCGTCAAACCGTTCGATACCATCGGGCGCAAATATCAGGTCCAGATCGAACGGGCCGTTTCTGAGCTGAATGAAATCCTTACCCCGGCGAATCTCCTGTTGTTCTTCTTCGGTGAGCCGGAAGCCAATCTCCACCAGGGCACCAACCAGATTCCCGCAGTTGGCGGCTTGCTTCTCCACATAGAGATCGACATCCTGAGTGGTGTCCGAAAACCCCAGCAGTATGGCCCCGGACTTGCCGAAGAACAGGTACTTTACGCCGTGATGCTGGCAGACACGGCCAAGCTCTTGTGCGTTCTTGAATTCAAAGATCGCCATGCGAGGAGTCAGGTGCGGCTGTAGCCGAGCCAGTCGGGCAAGTTGTCCTTGCACCACTGGCGATACTCTTCCATGGTGTCGAACGAGCGGTATTCGGCGTCATCCAGCACGGGCTTATACGTCTTGATGAACGAATTTCGTATGTGTTGCTCTATCGGCCTCTTTGCCGCGGCCGCAAAGTCTTCCCAATCCGCTGGATCGTGTTCGACCATGTTCATAGTCGTACTCCGCACTCCTTGTTTGGACATCCCGGCCTGAAAGCGCAAGCCGGGCATTGCCAGAGTCCTCAGTCCGGCGGAATACTGCTAGCCTTCGTGTTCCAGATGCTTCAGGCGGGCGTCGAGCACTTCTTCCACCCGGTGCAATTCGGCGCGCCAGGTTTCCTTGAGGTCTTCGAGGCGCTGATCGGATCGGACAGCCGCGAACCGTTGATCGGGATTCCAACCAGAACCGCCAGTGTCGGAACGCCAACGGTCAAAATCGCCTGGACATTGTCCATCATGGCATCCTTAGTGTATCATGCGGCCCTATTCACGCCTGGCTCAAAAACCTAAGGAACACGCTTGGCGGTCATCTCCAAGGTCTGCCCGAGGGCTTGCAACTCCACCGTGAACTTAATCGTGTCGCCCTCCACCTTGCCCTTGTAGTTGACCTTCGCATCGGTGCCTTGTACGTTCACCGTGATGGTGAACGAAACGTCGTTTGCATCCACCTTGCCGTCTTCGATCGCCGACTTGCCGGCCCGGTTGCTGGTGGTTTCACCCGTGAGCTTGTGGCCGTCCACCTTGAAAACGAAAGTTCTCTCCACCGTTCCGTTGGGCGTTTCGGCGGTTCCCTTCCAATTGCCGCTGATATCCGCGGCGGAAGCGGTGAAGGCGAATATCGCCATCAAACACAATAGCCATTTCATTGGATTCTTCCTCTCCTTCCTAGACCCCTACTCCTCCGTCTTCCCCGCGTGCTCGAACAGGAAACTGAGCGTCTTCTCCGTCTGGATATGCGAGGCGATACGGCCCAGCGTCCCATCCTTCTCAAACCGCAGGCGCACCGCCGCGAAGGGTTCCCGCTGCTGCCGGGCGATGCGCTCCACCTCCTTGTCCACCTCGTCGCGCGTGGGGCTGATGGCCTCCCGCTCCGAGATTCGCGACAGCAGCATGGAGGCTTTCACTTCGCGCAACGCCTTGTCCCGCTGGCTTTCCTTCAACTTTTTCCAGTCCAGCTTGAGCGATTTGGGATCCAGTCCCTGTTCGGCCAGCGCGCGCACGCGCTGCTCGGTGCGGTTCTTGATCTGCTGGTCGACGAACGTCTCCGGCACCGGAAAATCGTGCATGTCCACAAGCTTGTCGACCAGTTGGTTCTTAGCCTCTTGCTGCGCCTCGAACTGGCGCTGTGCGAACAGCGATTTGCGCACGGCCTCCCGCAGCTCATCCACCGTTCGGTAGTCGCCCAGATCCTGCGCGAATTCGTCGTTGATCTCCGGCAACTCCTTGCGCCGGACACCCTTCACCTGCGCCCGGAAGCGCACGGTCTTCCCCGCCAGCTTGGGCTGGCCGTAATCCTCCGGATAGTGAACGTCGAACTCCTTCTCCTCGCCGGGATTCATGCCGCGCAGGCGCTCGCTGAAGTCTTCCAGCGTATCGCCGCCGCCCACTTCCAGGGTCATCTCATCCTGCTTCACGGGCGAACCCTCCACGGCGCTCAGGCTTTCCAGCGACAACACGGCGAAATCGCCATCCTGCAGCGGCCGCGGATCTTCGTTCACGAACTCGGCCTTCGAATGGCGCAACTCCTCGATCCGCTTGGCCACGTCTTCGTCCGTGATCTCCGGATCGTGATACTGCACCGTCAGGCCCTTGTAGTCCTGCAGCTCAACTTGCGGTACGACTTCGAATTCGGCCTTGAAGCGCAACGGCTCGCCGGCCTCCAGGTGTACGTCGGTGATATCGGGCTGTCCGACCACTTTCAGGTCTTCCGCCTCGAATCGGTTGTGCAGGTATTTGGGGATGAGGGTCTCCAGCACCTGCTTGCGGATATCGCCGGCAAAATGCTGGCGAATGATGGAGGGTGGTGCCTTTCCGGGCCGGAAACCCGGCAACTTCGCGCGCTGCTGGACCTTGGCCACCGCCCTGCCGGTTTCAGCCTCGACTTCCTCGACGGGCACGGTAATCTCCAGCGTGTGCTTGCAACCTTCTGCTAAAGCCAATGGGGTTTACCTCGGAATCGAACTAAGCCCCATCATAACACCGGGTCGGAAGCGCGCAGCAGATGGGCAGATGAGCCCGCGCCCCTAAGGAGTCTGTCAGACGGTCGCAGCCTGCCTCGCGGCTTCAATTTCCTTGCTCTTGACGAAGTCGCCGGCGCTCTCGATCAATTCGCAGACAGCGGAGGCAATTTCGTCGGCGAGCCGGAGTTGTTCCTGCGGAGTCCGCTGCCAGAAGTTGTGATCCCTCAGCCGCGTCTTGAGGACCACGCGGTATGCCGCCCACCAGGGATAAGAGTTCTCCGGGCAAACTGAAAGGTAGTCCGTCCAGCGGCGGCCGTGGCAGCGGGTTTTTCGTGCCCCGATCCGCACGATACCGTAGGCGAAGCCCGAAGCGTCCTCCACGGCAGAGATCATGACGTACTTGCCGTCGCTTCCGGCTGGAATTGCGTCCAGTCCCCAATCCTTTACAGTGCGCGACTCCCACCTGATACTGACGTCCCAGCCCCGTGCCCGCGGGTCTTCCCGGACTTTGGCTCTCAGCCGCCTCCAGAATTCCTTAATCAGTTCATCTATCAACTTCTCAAGTCGCTCATGGACTTCACCCGCGAAGCGGTAGTTGTCGGGCTCCCGCAAAAATGCATCGACCTGTGACGTATCCTCTGAGGTGTTCATGTCGGTCCCTCCACATAGCATCGCGATCGTCTTGAGATACTGTTCACAGACGTCTCGCACGGCGACGGCGCCTGCACGCACGCGCTCTTGACTCCGCGTCAGCCATTGGACGATGTTCTCTCGGTACGACAAGCGACAGTAGTTCGCTGGCTGGGTGCCTGCGCATGGCTTCCCATCGAGCGTTAAGTAGATGAGAATCTTTTGATTCGCGTGGCCTGGCTGACGGCCCATCCATCGCTCGTAGCGCTGCAGTTGGTCCTCAGCATCAGCGGCGTAGATTTTGTTTTCGATCACCAGAAGAAGTGGGGTCACGCCTGAGCGCACCACGATATCGAGCCTCCCATCGTTGAACCACTCCTCGGTGTTCACCGTCCAGTCGTCAGCCTCAGGCGGTTTGGCGAGCCAATCCAGGTCTTGCCTTTCGCCCACTTCCAGGAGGAACTTCTCCAGGAAAATCTTTCCCTGACCGTGCGATCCCTCGGGGCTAAGGAAGTTCCGCCATGAGGGCGGAATGCGTGTGAATCTCGTCGCGCTCACGACCGAGCAGACGAAAAAGGTTGAACCCCGGTGCTTCGCAGGCGGCTTTCTCGCGGTCCTCGTATCGGCGGCTTTCGAGCTGTTCGCGAAACTTCGCGAAAGCCGAACGATAACCTTCCCCTTCCCGGATCGTCATTGACTGGCTTTCTCCGCGCGCAGGCTCGGGGTCCACTTCGCGTCGATGAATAGCGTAGCTCCGGGACGCCTGGCGGTCAAGCTTCCGCAGGCGCGTAGTAACCGGCAGAACTCCTCCGCATAACTTGCCGCAACAGGGCCCGGACTGAGGCTTACGGCTGGTCGGCAATGAGACGCTGAAGGAGTTGGCGCGGAGTCACGATGGCGACGGCCCCATAAGCCTTGGGAAAGTGGCGGGCATTGCCGGTCACGATATAGGCAGCTTCCGCGGCCAATGCGCATTCAAGAAAGCAATCGTCGTCCGGATCGGAACAGAGGGAGACTGCTTGGGTAGGGGAGACGTGAACCGCGAATCTCGCCATCAATTCCAATACTTCTCGTGCGCGGGCGGCATGCGGCCGGAGAACTGGTCGCGTGAGCACGTCCAGATACTCGGCCATGATTGCGTCCGAAATGCACGGGGTGAGGATACCGGGCGCCACCAGATCGAGAACCTGGGCCGGAACGCCGACCTGTTTGAACGCTGCGGAAAAGAGGATGTTGGTATCGAAGACGACGCGAATCATCGCGAGGGTTTGCGTTTCCGTTCCCGCCTTGCGGCGGCGATCTCGGCGTCGATTTGGCGCATCGTGAGTTTCGCGGCGGGTGTCCTGGCCGCCTCCGTGCGAAGGGTTCCGACGGCGCGGGCGAATTCACGGCGTGCCTCGTCGGACACGTAGCGCCGGTAGAGTTCGCCGACCAGATCGCTGATCGTGCGATTTTCTTTTCTTGCCGTCCGCGCCATGTCCCTGAGTTGGCTCGGAGGTAGGGACACTGATAGGGTCTTGGTGGTTCTCATGTCGTGCCTAGTCCTATCGACGCTTTCAGTATAGCGGTTGTGGAACCGCTGTCAATTTTCGCGAAGGCGCAAATTGTACAAACGAGTCGTCGCTCCAACAATATAAGCTTATTATTATCAATCTGTTGGGCTTTGTTTGCCAGAATCGGAGGGTCATTCTGCCGGGTCATCCAGATCGATGAACTGGACATCCCACGGCACCCGCCCCAAGTCCAGCCGCGCCACGGTAACCGGCAACTTGAACCGCCGCCGCGCCGCGCTGCCCGGATTGACGAGCAGCAGGCCACCACGCTCCGCGCTCGCCGCCTTGTGCGAGTGACCCGACACCACCACGCCGAACCCAGCCGCCGCCGGGTCCAGATCCAGCTCGTTCAAATCGTGCAGCACGTAGATGAGCGTGCCCCCGATTTCCGCAACGGCGGTCGCCGGCAGCGCCGACGCCCAAGCACCCGTGTCCACATTTCCCCTGACCGCCACCACCGGCGCGACCGCGCGCAGCGCAGCCAGGATCTCGGGCGAACCCACATCACCTGCATGTATAATCAGGTCCGACCCCGCCAGCGCGCGCACCGCCTCCGGCCGTAGCAAGCCGTGAGTATCCGAGATCAGTCCAACTATCGCCATGGAACTCCGGATGCGTCATACTTGAATGAGCATGACGGTCGCCCACATCGAGGTCCCAGAGGCGAAGATCGCCGCGTTGTGCCGCCGCAACGGCATTCGGAAGCTCGCGCTGTTCGGCTCCGTGTTGACCGATCGCTTCTCCGATGATAGCGACATCGATGTGCTCGTGGAGTTCCGGCCGCACGAACGGATCGGGTTCTTCCGCTTGGCCGACATTCAGGACGAGCTAAGCCGCCTTCTCGATGAGCGCACAATCGACTTGCGAACGCCAATGGACCTGAGTCGCCATTTTCGGGAGGAAGTTGTCCGCGATGCCTCGGTGGTCTATGCCGAGCCCCGATACCATTCGCTTGAGGCACATGCACGAGCCCGTCACGATGGCGTTGCATATGGCCGCTGGGCGCTCCCGGACGGAGCTTTCCAGCGATCCGATGCTGGCGATGGCCCTGACTCGCACGCTCGAAATCCTCGGCGAGGGAGCCTCCAGATTGAGTGACGAAGCGCGCCTTCGTTTTACGAGCATCCCATACGCGAAAATGGTTGCGATGCGAAACCGGCTGATCCACGCATATTTCGATGTGGATCTGGATATCGTCTGGACGACCGTCGCCGAGGACCTCCCTCCCCTTCTGCCTATCCTTGAGTCCGCGTTGGCTCAACTGGAAAAGTGACCAGGCCAAAGAGTCACCTGCCCACGAGCACTCCCGCAATCTCCTCCGCCACCCGCGCCGCCTCCGCCGCCGGATCGGTTGCGCGCGTGATCTGCCGCCCCATCACCACGTAGTCCGCCCCGTCGCGGATGGCCTCGGCCGGTGTGGCCACGCGCTTCTGATCGCCCTTCGCCGCCCCGCCTGAGCGCACTCCCGGCGTCACCAGAATCGCCTGCGGACCTGCCTGTGCGCGCACTGCGGCGGCGTCCAGCGGCGAACAGACCAGCCCGTCCATGCCCGCCTCCAGGGCTTTTCGCACGCGCAAAGAAACCAGGTCAGAGATGGCGCAGTCGTATCCCATGTCCGCGAGATCCTGCTGGTCGAAGCTGGTCAGTACGGTCACTGCCAGCAGCTTCAGCCCGGCATCGCCGCGGCCTTCGCGCGCCGCGCGCATCACCTGGCTGCTCCCGTGTACGGTCAGGAAGCGGACGCCGCTGCCCGCCGCCACACGCACCGCGCGCTTCACCGTCTCGCCGATGTCGTAATATTTCTGGTCCAGGAAGACATCTTTTCCCTGCCCCAGCAGTTCGCGCACGAAGTCCATGCCGGCCGCCGCGTAAAGCTCCATCCCGACTTTATAGAAGCCGATCTGCGCGCCCAATCGGGCAACCAGCGCGCGCGCTTCGGCGGCGGAATCCACGTCCAATGCAACAATGATGCGGTTCTGAGTCATATCAGCCTGATAGGTTTCGCTTGCCGCGGCAGCACGCGCCCGATCCCGTACGCATCCGGATACGCGCCCGCCAGCGCCGCCGCATCCGCTTCCGGCAACGTGATGAGCAAACCGCCCGACGTCTGCGGATCGTAAAGCAGGTCCTCCACCTCTTGCGGCAGATCGCGCGCGGTCTCCACGGCGCACGAAGCGTATTCGCGATTGTTCTTCAGCCCGCCCGGAATCGCCCCCAGCCGGGCGTACTGCAGCGCACCGTCCAGAAACCGCAAACGATCCACTTCAATCTCCAGCGTCACGCCGCTGGCCAGCGCCATCTCCCGCGCATGCCCGATCAGCCCGAAGCCGGTGACGTCCGTACACCCGTGCACATCGTACGCCAGCATCGCCTCGCACGCCTTGCGGTTGAGCGTAAGCATCGAGGCGATGGATGCCGCCACATCCCCGTCGCGCGCCATGCCGCGTTTCAGGGCCGTGGAAATCACGCCCGTGCCCAGCCGCTTGGTAAATATCAGCGCATCGCCGGCGCGCGCGCCCGCATTCGCCTTCACCCGAGCGGGATGGATGGTGCCGGTCACTGCATATCCGAACTTGATTTCATCGTCCGCGATGCTGTGGCCGCCCACCACGGCGCAATCCGCTTCGCGCATCTTCTCCGCGCCGCCCTTCAGAATCTCCTCCAAGTCTTCGAGGTCGCCCTTCGCCGGGTAAGCCAGAATCGTAAGCGCCGAGATCGGCCGCCCACCCATGGCGTACACATCGCTGAGCGCGTTGGCGGCCGCGATGGCTCCGAACGTAAACGGATCGTCCACAATCGGCGTGAAGAAATCCACCGTCTGCACCAGGGCAAGCTCCGCCGTCAACTGGTAGACTCCGGCGTCGTCGGCCGTGTCGAAGCCCACCAGCACGTTTTCATTCGCCACGCGAGGAATGCTCGCCAAAACCCTGTCCAAAACCTTTGGACTCAGCTTCGACGCTCAACCCGCCGCTTTCACGTGGGCGGTCAGCTTGCGCAATTGGGTGGTGTCAGCCATCGCGGATGCGTCTTCATTATAATAACGGGATGCGTCGAACCGCCGTTGTGGTTGCTGTCATTGTTATGGGACTGGCCCTTGCGCTAGCCTCCCGCGAGCCGCAAGCCGATCCCCGCCTCAAACACGCCTCGCGCCACGCCGAGCAAAACGGCTGGATCTGGGTGCACCTGGAGGGCAGCCCGTCGGACATCGGATATCAGCACGGCTACCTGCTGGCCTCCGAGATCCGCGACACCCTGCAAACGGTCGCTCTGGAGATGACCCACGAGGAAAAGAAGGACTGGCAGTTCTTCCGCGAGAAGGCGCAGAACATGCTGTGGCCGCACGTGGAGGCCGAATACCGCGCCGAACTGCAGGGCATCGCCGACGGCGCGGTGGCGCACGGCGTGAAGCTGGACCTGTGGGATGTGGTGGCCCTCAACGCCTGGCTGGAGATGCCGTATTTCGATAAATGGGACGCCAAGCAGCACGACCTTCCCTCGCCCTCGCCCACGCCCGAGCATTGCAGCGCCTTCGTGGCCACCGGCAGCTACACCAAGGACGGCCGCGTGGTTATCGGACACAACAACTGGACCAGCTATCAAACCGGCGAGCGCTGGAACATCGTCTTCGATATCGTGCCCGCACAGGGCAACCATATCCTGATGGACGGCATGGCCGGACTGATCCACAGCGGCGACGATTNNTCATGAAGGACGGCAACAACGGGGGCTACGCCAACACCTGGCTGGTGGCGGACCGCAAGACCAACGAGATCGCCAGCCTGGAACTGGGCCTGAAGAACGTCACGCTCGACCGTACGCGCGACGGCTACTTCGTAGGCTCCAACTTCCCGATCAATGAGAAACTGGCGCGCGAGGAGACCGAATTCGACTTGAATAACCCGAGCGAGAGCGCCAACGCGCGCCATGCCCGCTGGCTGCAGCTTATGAAGCAGAACAAGGGCAAGATCGACGTGCGCGCGGCCGAGCGCTTTCTGGCCGACCACTTCGATACGTACGAGAACAAAGTCGATCCCGACGAGCGCTCGCTGTGCGGGCACATCGACCGGTCGCCGCGCGGCGACCTGCCGNNGGCCGTGGGTTGGGCCTTACGGGCCGGTGGGCGCGGTGCAGTCCAAAGTGTCGGACGCGGCCATGGCCGAAGCCATGACGCTGCGCGCCTCACTGGGCCACTCCTGCGGTATCGGATTCAAGGCCGCAGAACACCTGCGCAAGCACACCGAGTTCGCCTGGGAGCGGCCCGCGCTCCGCGACATGCCATCTCGGCCGTGGACCACGTTCAGCGCGCAATAGTGGGGCAGACCTCCAGG
>PKYZ01000787.1:9612-10195 GCA_003132865.1 Bryobacterales bacterium | reverse complement strand
GGGAACACTTACGAGTCCGCCAACCACACCTCCAGCGGCGCCTGCTGGCCTCCCTGGCTGAGTCCGGCCAGCAGACGCCCATCGTCGTGGTCCTCTCCCCAGACTATCGCGACCGCTATCTGGTGATCGATGGCCATAAGCGCATCGCCGCGCTCCAGCAACTGGGCCGGGACACGGTCGAAGCCACCGTCTGGGCGATGAGCGCAGCCGAAGCTTTGTTGCTGGACCGATCGTTGCGCTTCAGCCCCCAGGAAAGCGCGCTGGAGCAAGGCTGGGTGTTGTCGGAGATGGAGCAACGCTTGGGCTACTCACTGGAGGAGTTGGCGCGGCGCTTCGACCGCAGCGTGAGTTGGGTGTCGCGGCGCTTGGCGTTGGTCGAGTTGCTGCCGGAAAGCATCCAGCAGCAGGTGCGCGAGGGAGCGATCGCGGCGCAACTGGCGATCAAGTATCTGGTGCCGGTAGCGCGCGTCAGCCTGGAGCAGTGCGCGCAAATGGCCGCCGCTTTCGTCCGGCACCGTTGCGACACGCGGCAAGCCGGACAACTCTATGCCGCTTGGCGGGACGGCTCGCGCGTGGTCCGCGA
>PKYZ01000787.1:0-9507 GCA_003132865.1 Bryobacterales bacterium | reverse complement strand
AACTGACGGCGGACGGCGCGGCATTGTCGTATGCCGCACCGACCGCGTTTTGCCGGCGGCACGGAATCGGATACGCGCCGCCAGTGCCGGCGGGCCAGTATGACTTTGCGCCCGGTGTGTAATCGCAAGCTTCCGATTACACACCTAATCGTAAGCACTCCGTAATGAGAAGGAAGGCCGCCGGGACCGCCGATTCCGTCGGAGGCGGCTAGCGTGGGCTTCCCATTATGGGTAAGCGCTTCTCACAGCGACTCGAGCCACGTCAATAGCTCCGGATCGTGCTTCCACCGCGGCGGTTTAGAGGGTTTGGTCGCCGGATCGACCTGCTCGAGTGCTTTGCGTTTTGTTTCGAGATTAGCTCGTGCGTACAGGTTGGTCGTGTCCAGTCGAGCGTGTCCGAGCCAATTTCGGATGACTGTCGCATCGACGCCCGCGGCAACCAACTGGACTCCAACGCTGTGTCGAAACGTATGTGGGCCGACGAGGTAGATAAGGCGTTTGCGGGCGATGTGGACTACGCCCAATTGGTGAAGGTGTACGGCATTCCAAACGACGGGGAGAAACGCTACAGCCCCGCGCAGTGCCTCGGATGTGAGAGCCACACCGTAACCGGATCTCCCGACCCGAAGCATATCAGCACATCCTACGTAGAACGGCAGAACCCCACGATGCGGATGTCTATGCGGCGGTTCACCCGGCTAACGAACGCCTTCAGCAAGAAAATGGAGAACCACATGCACGCCGTGGCCCTCGACTTCATGTACTACAACTTCGCTCGGGTCCATCAGACATTAAAATGCACGCCTGCCATGGCCGCTGGCCTGGAAAACGCAAATGGGAAATTAGCGACATCGTTGCCATGGTGGAGGCTTACGAGAATTCAAACTGATACACTACCCAACCGGCGGGTACATTGGCGGGTTGCGCCGGCGATTCCGCGCGGCGGGACCGAAGACCAGCGCGGACGAGCTAAATCCCATGCCGCCAACACCCTACGCACCCCCCTCGCAAAATCCCCATTTCCCAAGGAACCGTTCACACGCTTCGCCAGCTTTTTTTCCGCGCCGCAACCCCCTCCAAGCAAACCACTTCCAACCAGCCCCGCCGAATCGGTATACCGTTTCCGCCCATCCGCCGCGCTAGACTTAAGCCGGGCGACTCAACCTACCCGCCACTTTGGTAAAGCGGCGCAGACCACCGAGATCAACCGGTCTTATCTGCGTTTATCTGTGTTCATCTGTGGCTAAATTGCTTTGCGTCCGCCCCAAATTGGCTCCGCTCGGTAGAAAAGGTAACTATGTATACTATCAATCAGATACGTGCCAACCGGCGCAATGCGAAGAAATCTACAGGTCCCAAAACTCCCGAAGGTAAGGAGCGCACCCGCTTCAATGGCCTCATCCATGCCGCAGCGCGTTTGCAGCTTTGCATCGCGCCCGTCGCTGCGACGCGCGGTGGCGCCAAAGCACACGTCCTCGCAGCGGCAGACCATCGTGTCCTCGCGCGGCATGCTCCGCAGCTCTTCGTCCAGGGCGAAACACGCGGCCAAATGCTCGGAGAAGCGGTCGAGCGCCCGGCGTTTCCGGAACAGCGAGTACGCGCGGGCGGTGGCGCCGGCGGCTGCATGGCCCGCCACTTGTCCCTCCACCAGGCTGCGCTCCAGGCCGCCGATGCCCGTCGGCTCCCCCCCGCAAAAGATGTTCGCGATCGACGTGCGCTGCCATTCGTCCACCTTCACGAAGCCGTCGCGAATTTCGCAGCCAGCGAGGGCAGCCAGCTCGACATTGGGCACCAGGCCGAATCCGCAGGCCAGATAATCGCAGACGAAACGCTGCGTTCCCTGTGGGGATCGCAGCAGCACACTCGACACCGCGCTACCGCCCTCGGCCGCGATGGGCCACGCCCTCGTGAGAATGGGAACACCGCGCAGAGACCATTGGAGGCGCGCCGCCTGCGCGAGCTTTCGTGGGCTTCCCGCGAGCGTCGCGGCAAATCGCGCCAGCCGCGAGAAGGGCGCCTGCTCGGCGACGGCCCCCACGAGTGCGCCGCACGCACGCAGGTGCGAGGCGATGGCGAGCAGCAGAGGCCCCGACCCGGCCAGTACCACGCGCTTGCCCGCGATCGGAAATCCGCCATGCACCAGCGCCTGGAGACCGCCCGCCCCTGTCACGCCGGGCAGCGTCCAGCCGGGAAACGGAAGAAACAGTTCGCGGGCGCCGGTGGCCAGGATGAGCTTTCCATAGTGGATCAACAGCGGCTCGCAATCGCGCTCGGCCAGCAGCAGGCCGGGGCCGATGGGTGCGATGGCGCGCGTTGCCGTATACACGCGCGCTCCGGAGCGGGACAGCCGAACCATCCAGTCCCTTTTGCTGCCGCCCGGCGTCTTCTCCTCGCCTCGCCAGATCTGGCCGCCAAGTGCGGGATTGTCATCGAGCAGTACCACGGACGCCCCGCTCCCGGCGGCTGCGCAAGCCGCGGCGATGCCGGCCGGTCCGGCACCGGCGATCAGGATCGAACAGTGTTCCTCAGCCGGCATCGGTGATAATCTCCATTCCCCGGGCGGCAAACTACCTGACAGGTGCGGACATGCTCGTGGCCATCAATGCTCGCGCGGCATTCGAAACAGATTCCCATGCCGCAAAGCGGTCCGCGCGGCTCGCCCGTCACCGAGGTCCGCGTCGCCGTGAAACCCGCGACCAGAAGCGCCGCCGCGGCGGATGTCCCGGCCGCGACGCGCACAAGTCTGCCGTTCACCACAATATCGATGCTCTCAGCCATGCGCGCGCACTCCGGTGCGGGATGTTCCGGCGGAATGGCCGGCGCACGGCCGGCGATCTGCGCCGCGACCAACTCCGCGGTGGCAAGCGCGGTGGTGATGCCCAGTCCTTCGTGACCAGTGGCGAGCGTCACGCGATCCACCGCCTCGTACGGTCCGATCAACGGCAGCTTGTCTTCAGTGGCGGCGCGGAATCCGGTCCAGACGCGGATCACGGAAAGCCGATCGAGAGCCGGCATGAACAGCGCGGCATGCCGGATCATGCGTGCGAGCAGCGCCCAATCGACGCCCGATGTCTCGTCCCCGAACTGGCGCGAAGAGCCGAGCAGCACCTGGCCCGTGGCCCGCGGCTGCGCGTTGAAGGCGACTGATTCCAGCGACGCCTGGTGTGCGCTCTTCATATATCCGAGTTCGACGACCTGATGGCGCACGAATCCCGGATAGCGGTCCGTGATCGCCAGATGTCCCTTGCGCGGCCGCACGCCCACTCCGGGGAAGATCCGCGCGGCGCCGCATCCGAGCGCGCAGACAACTTCTCCGGCGTCAATGCGCTCGCCATCGGCCAACCTTACGCTTCCCGGGCTTACTTCCGTTATGGGCGCGCACAACCGCAACTCGACCGATTCCGCGGCGCGTCGCAGAAGCCAGGGCACAATGGCGGGCGCGTAGACGACGGCGTCGTCGGGAACCAGCAGGCCTCCGGCCAGACCGCTCCGCAGGTTCGGCTCGGCTTCGCGCAGCGCGGCGGAATCCAGGATTTCCGTACAAACGCCGTGTTGCGAGTACCATTCGTGCTTGCGCCGCACCGCTAGGAACTCTTCCTCGTCCGTGGCCACCCAGATCGTCCCGCAGCGCCGGAACTCGCCTTCGGGAGGGAGTTCAGGCCCGAGTTGCAGCCACTGGTTGCGCGAATAGTGCGTAAGCGCAAACTCGGCGCCGGAGTCGTCCATCACCACGATGTGCCCCATGCCCGCCGCCGTGGCGCCGCCGCCCACCACGCCGCTCTCGAGCACCAGCACTCGTACACCCTCGCGCGCGAGCGCCCAGGCGCACGCCGCACCCACCACGCCCGCCCCCAACACGACGACGTCGGGCGGCCGGGTTTTCATCCGCGGATTCCCATTCGGAAGGGGTCGCGTGGATCGAAGACGAGGGCTGCTTCGGAGTTCACGTAGGCGTGGCCGGTGACAGACGGCAGAACGCCGCCGCCCTCCGCGGCACGGAAGCTGCCCACGAACAGGCTGCCGACGATGCTCTCTTGCCGCCAGAGTTCGCCTTCCTGCAGCTTGCCGTCGGCGGCGAGACAGGCGATTTTCGCGCTGGTCCGGTGCCGCAGGGAGAACGGTCGTATGCGCCTCCGGGGCACAGTACGAAGTTCTTGCTGTTCGCGCCAGCCATCCGCGACGGACCGAACAGTTCGATGTGGTCGATCTCGTGGCCGTCCGCTCCCGTGATGCCATTGCGCTGGAGCGCGTGCCGGATGCGCCAGGCGACTTCAGTGAGACGGGCGCAGTTGCGCAGTTCAATCTCCTGGCCGTGATCCGCGGTAAGGAAGAACCAGTTTCCTCCCCACGCCACGTCGGCTTGAATGGTCCCGAGGCCTTCCACTTCGAGCGCCAAACCATGGATGGAGCGATAGCTGCGCACATTGCCGATGGTCGCCGAGCCGTCGGGGTTCAGACGCGCGCCGATAGTTCCGACCGGCGTCTCGATGCGATGCTCGCCTGGGCCGATGCGGCCGAGATGCGCGAGCGTCGCCATTAATCCGATGCTGCCGTGGCCACACATCCCCAGATAGCCGACGTTATTGAAGAAGATGACGCCCGCGGCGCAGGAGGGATCCTCCGGCTCGCAAAGCAACGCGCCCACCATGACGTCGCTTCCGCGCGGCTCGCCAACCACTGCCGAGCGGAAATCGTCGTGATCGCTACGGAAGCGCTCCAAGCGTTCGGCCATGGAGCCGCCGCCGAGATCCGGACCGCCCGCCACCACAATGCGCGTCGGCTCGCCGCCGGTGTGCGAATCGACGACCTGCGCCCTGGTCAATCCGGCGCTTCCTGCCGTCAATGCGCCTCCTGAACGGCGGGCGCTCCCACGTTCGGACAGTTGGGCCGGGTTGCCAGAACTTCGTGGACGATGGTCAGAATGCGTTGGCGTTCCTCGCCTTCAATCGCCAGGCGCGGAGCGCGCACGTGCTCAGCGCCGGTTCCCGCCGCCGCGTCCGCGAGCTTAATGAATTGCACCAGCTTTGGGCTGGTGTCCAAATGCAGCACCGGCGTGAATCCGAGCTTGTTTCGAGCACCCGCAAATCCCGCCCTGCCAAAGGAGAAACCTGCAAGTCCATCTACCAGCGCTAGCGTTCTTTCCACGATGGCGGCGCTCTCGCGGAAACTGGGGGCGGAGACGGGGCTTTCGGACGAAATCGCAGGCGCGCTCCGGAACCTGATCCTGCGCGGCGAGTTGCGGCCGGGCGACAGAATCGTCGAGTCGCGCGTGGCGCGCCAACTTGGTGTCGGACAGCCGACCGTTCGCGAGAAACTGGTGGCGCTGGAGCATCAGGGACTGGTCTCCCGCAAGGCAAACCACGGCTGCTTCGTCACCATTTTCACCCGCCAGGAGATTGCCGACATCCTGCGAATTCGAGGTGAACTGGAGACGCTGGCCGTGGATCTCGCCATCGAGAACGCCTCCGATGAGATGGTGCACGAACTCGTGGCAATCGCCCGCGATATGGTGGAGATCGCGCGATCCGGCGATGCGAAGGCGTTCCATGCACGGGACCAAGTCTTCCATGAAGCGCTCTGGAGTTGTTCGGGAAACAGCTTTCTTCCGAAGGTCCTGGCGCAAGTGATGATGCCCCTGCCGGCTTTCCTGTTCATCCGCACCGTGCTCGGCGCCGGCCAGTTCGATCTGGTACGCTCGGCGCTGGTGCACGTCGATATCGCAGAGAGCATCCTCACGCATGACAAAGCGCATGCCCGGCGCATCGCCCAGGCGGCCCTGGGAATGTTCGCCGAACAGCACCTGAGCGCCATTGACAGTCAGGCTGAGGCGGGAGCACCATCGTCCTGTCCCGACATAGGCTGCTGAAAACATTGACACAGATAACAATTCTGCTCCGGGCTCGCTCCCTACCGAGCAATTGTTGACCTATAATCTATTTTTATCGGGCTATGTCAAGATTGGACCCGCGAGCGAGTCTCGGGAACTCCAAAATGGGGGAACCGGCAATGGACGCCCAGCAACGCCCCCACATGGTTTCCACGATCGAAGCCCTGTCGCGCAAACTCGGGGCGAAGACGGGCCTCGCCGATCAAATTGCAAACACTCTGCGGAACCTGATTTTGGCGGGCGAACTACGGCCGGGCGACAGAATCCGTCGAATCGCGGATGGCGCGCCAGCTTGGCGTCGGACAGCCCACGGTACGCGAGGCGTTGGTGGCGCTCGAACATCAGGGACTGGTGTCGCGCAAAACCAACCACGGATGTATCGTCACGACGTTCACGCGCGAGGAGCTTGCGGACATTCTGCGGATTCGGGGTGAACTGGAAACGCTGGCCGTGGATCTGGCGATCGAGAACGCCTCCGACGAGGCGGCAGAGGGATTGGCCGGGATCGCCCGTCAGATGGTCGAAATCGCGCAGTCGGGGGATGCGAAGGCGTTTCACAGCCGGGACCAGGTGTTCCACGAAACGCTGTGGAGTGGCTCGGGCAACAGCTTTCTGCCCAAAGTTCTCGCGCAAGTGATGATGCCCCTGCTCGCTTTCCTGTTCATCCGCCATCTGCTCGGTTCCGGCCCAATCGACCTGATTTCATCGGCGAACGCGCATGTCGACATCGCCAACGCCATCGCACGAAGAGATAAGGAAGCGGTGAGGGCCATCTCCGCGAACGCATTCCGCATGTTCGCCGAGCAGCACCTGGATGTAATGCACAGTACCTTCGGATCGGGCGGAACGCGAGCGCGATGAGGGATAGAAGAAAAATATGGAGGACAGTATGAGTCGGGAAACGGGATCGCCGCTCAGCCGGCGCAAGTTTGCCGCGTTGGCCGCCGGTTGCGGCGCAACGGCCAATCTGATCGCGCAGGATGTTCCGCAGAATATTTCGAACACGCCCGCGCCGGAAGACCGCCGGCGGGGTCCGCGTCCGGACATCGCACCGTTTTCCGAAACGCTGGCGTTCTCGCGAAGGCTCGTCGAGGACAAGGTTCGCGCGTTTCCCATGAGCNNTCCCATGAACGCTGTCCGGCTGACCGCTGGCATCTTCAAAGATGCCGAAGAATCCAACCGCGCCGTGTTGCACCGCCTTCCGGTCGACCGGCTGGTCCACAACTTCCGCCTGAACGCCGGCCTCGCGTCCTCGGCCACTCCTCTCGGGGGTTGGGAAGCGCCCGATTGCGAGTTGCGCGGCCATTTCACGGGCCATTTTCTTTCGGCCTGCGCGCTGCTGTACGCCTCCACCGGCGACCAGGAATGGCGGGCCTACGTCACCGGCGGCACCAGTAATGGCGAAGGCTGGCGGACCGAGCCCCGCCGCCTGGCCGCGGAACTGAAGCTCGGCCCGGCAACCACCGAATGCTGTTGCGCATACAACATGTTGAAGTTGACGCGCCATCTCTACTCCTGGACCGCGGACCCGCGTTACTTCGATTACTACGAGCGCACGTTATACAATCACCGGCTGGGCACGATCCGCAAGGAAAGCGGCGCCACGATGTACTATCTGTCGATCGTTCCGGGCGCGTGGAAGACGTTCAACACCGAGTACGATTCGTTCTGGTGCTGCACGGGCACCGGCGTGGAAGAGTACGCCAAGCTGAACGACAGCATTTATTTTCACGACGAAGACGGCGTATATGTGAACCTTTTCATCCCTTCGGAACTGAAGTGGGCGGAGAAGGGCGTCACGCTGCGCCAGCAGACCGCGTTTCCAAACGAGCCATCCACCACATTGACGGTGAGCGCGGACAAGCCAGTGCATCTGGCCGTGCGCCTGCGCATCCCGTACTGGCTGACCTCTGGCGGCTCTGTGAAGATCAACGGAAAGCCGCTCGAAGCGATCGCCGGACCGGGCAGCTATCTCACGATTGCACGTAAGTGGAACAACGGCGACCGCATCGAGATGGATCTTCCGATGAGCCTGCATGTGGAGGCGATGCCGGACGACGCGAGTCTTCAGGCGCTGCTCTACGGCCCGCTGGTGCTCGCGGGCGAGCAAGGATCGCAGGGCCTGACCCAGGGGATGATCACCGGCCCGGAGGGCCCGGATCTCGACCACAAGCCGATGAACGCGCCGGTGGTTAGCGCCGCGGGCGGGGACCTTCTCAAGCTGGTGAAGCCTGCAAGCGGACGCGGCCCACTCGCGTTCGAGCTGGCCGGACAGGACAAGCCCATCGTGCTGGCTCCGCTGAACAGCGTGTTCGATCAGCGCTACTCGATTTTTTGGCGGGTATCCTGAGATTCCGATCTCGTGCCATTCTGGCGATCGCCCTGGCGCCGCTGCCGTGTGTACCGCCCCACCCAGCCAAATCCTGAAGCTACCTGCGCGGCGATAGCTTCCTACGCCCCGTGTGTTACTATAACTTCCCGTAGAGTGATGCTGCCGCTCGAACTCCGCGACAGGAGCCCGCGCGGAATCCTGCGTCCTGTGGATGCGTGTCGACGCGCGATGGCGCCGCATAGGGCAGGACGATGATTGAAAATGCCTAGCAATTGCAACTCGCTCCTGCTCCTGTTCTTATGTCCCGTTGTAATCGCCGGCGCTCAGACTGCCGGGAAGCCGGCGGTAGCCGATAGCTCGACTGCGACGCAACGCGCGATCGGGCTCGTCGAACAGGGGCGATGCAAGGAAGCGCTGCCGATCCTGGAGCGCGCGATGCCGCACCTGGCCGACAAGCAGCTCCGGTATCATGCCGCCATGGCCCAGGCGCGCTGCGCGATGGCTCTGGATCGGGAGCCCATCGCCATTACGGCGCTATTGCAACTCAAACGCGANNTCGCCCCAGGCCCGAATGCTCGAAGCGGAGGCTTTTGAATCGCGCGGCGCTTGGGACGAAGCCGCCGGCACCTACAAAGCCATTCTTCAACAGAACCCCAGCGCGCCTCGCATTCACTACCGGTTGGGCCAGGTTTTGCTTTCCAAGGCCGGAGAGACTGGCCCGGTCGACGATGCGCGCGCCGAGTTTCAGAAGGAGCTTCAAGTCGATCCGCGCAACGCCTCGGCCGAGTTCGTACTCGGCGAGCTAGCCAGGCGGGCAGGCCAGTGGGACGAAGCGGCCCAACACTTCTCGCGCGCCGCAACTCTTGACGTTGGATTCTCGGAGGCGTACCTCGCTTTGGGGATCTCGCTGACCTCCACCAGGAAATTCGCGGAAGCGGTCGCGCCGCTCGAGACCTACGTGCGTATGCAGCCCGAAGATCCCTCCGGGCATTATCAGCTCGCGATCGCCTACGAACGCACCGGCAACAAAGAGGGGGCCTCGCGTCAGATTACTCTACGAGATCAGGCTGCCGCCGCCCAGGGGCAAAGGACACCCGGAGCCGACGGCGGGCGCCCGGTTCGGTAATTGACTTCCTGAAACCTCCAGAAGGATCCGATGGCTCATGAGCACCAGACGATGGCGGGTTCGATCGCGCGGCGCCGTTTCCTGCATCTGTTGTGGAGCTCGGCCGCCGGCTTTGCCGCTCCCGCTACTGACGCTCCTCCGTTTTTCGAAGAGATCCCACCC
>PKYZ01000884.1 GCA_003132865.1 Bryobacterales bacterium | reverse complement strand
CGACCCCTACCTGGTGGTCGCGCTGAAGCCCGCCGAAACGCTGACCGAGGCGGACCAGAATTTCCTGTTGCAACAGTTCCTGCAACCGCATCCGTCGCGCATGACCCAGGTATTTCCGCGGTACGCCGGCCTCTACGAAGCGCGCCACTCCCAAAGCAGCCTCGAAATGGCGCGCCGCCGTTTCTCCGCCCAGGATTTCCGGGACCTCCAGGTGATCTCGCAACTGATCTGGTTCGACGAGGAGTTCCGCGCCGCCGACCCCGAAATTCGCGACTTGTTTGCCAAAGGCGCCAATTACACGCTCGACNNCGACCTCTTCGCCAAGGGCGCCGATTACTCGCTCGACGATCAGCGGTTGGTGGGACGCAAACAATTGGAGATCCTCGGCAAGGTCCTCCCGATCTATCGCGAGATGGCCGGCGTCGGCCAGATCGAAGTCTCCACCACGCCGTACTATCACCCCATCCTGCCGTTGCTGTGCGACTCCAATATCGCCTCGGCGTCGCATCCCGGCATCCCGTTGCCGCCCCCGTTTCGCTTTCCAGAAGACGCCCACACGCAATTGGAGATGGCCCGCCACTACGTGGAGCGCGAGTTCGGCGTCGCGCCGGCCGGCCTGTGGCCTTCGGAGGGTTCCGTTTCCGACGAGACCTTCGGCATCGCCGCCGCCGTCGGCTTCCGCTGGGCAGCCAGCGACAGCGGCGTCCTCGGGCGCACGCTCGGCCGCGCCATCGGCGTGGACGCCATCTATCGCCCATACCGCTGGGAGCATAACCGCAACCAGATCAGCGTGGTTTTCCGCGACCACTTTTTGAGCGACCTGATCGGCTTCGTGTATTCGGGAATGGACGCCGCCCAAGCCGCGCGCGACTTCCTGCATCGCATCCGCGAGAACTGCCGCGGCATCCTGGCTGGCGGCCGCGATGCCCTGGTTCCCATCATCCTTGATGGCGAAAACGCCTGGGAATACTACGATCGGAACGGCCGGCCCTTCCTGCGCTACTTGTATACGCTCATTTCCGAAGACGCGCAGATGTCCGCCGTAACCGTCAGCGACGCGCTGACCAAAATGGAGCCCGAGCCACTGTCGCACGTTTTCCCGGGGTCCTGGATCAACGCCAACTTCGACGTCTGGATCGGCGCCGAAGAGGATAACCAGGCCTGGAGCCAACTCCTGCGCGCGCGGGAAACGTACGAGGCCGCCGCCAACGTGCCGGAAGAGCGCCGCCATCTGGCCTATGAAGAGCTGCTGATCGCCGAGGGCAGCGATTGGTGCTGGTGGTACGGCCCCGAACACGATTCCGCCAACCGCGTGGAATTCGATCAGCTTTACCGCAGCCATCTCGCCAACGTCTACCGTTTCCTGAACCTCAGCCCGCCCGAGGAGTTGTCCCGCCCCATCCTGCGCGTGGCCGTAAGCGCCTTGCACATCGCGCCCAGCGGGCCGATTCAGCCGGTCATCGACGGCGAAGTTACTTCGTATTTCGAATGGCTGGGGGCCGGCTTGTATCGCGTGGACGAGCGCTCCGGTTCCATGCACGGCAAGAAGTTTCTAGTGCGCGAGGTGTACTACGGCAGCGATGGCCAAAACCTGTATCTGCGGGTGGATTTTCACCGCGGCTCCGAGCAGACCATTTCGGAGATGGAAGCGCGCCTGAATATCACGGCGGGCGACCCGGCGCAATCGAGCGTGGTGACCGTGGGCTTCGACTACGGCCGCGCCAACGTCACGGAGTTGAAGCTGGCGGCAGCCCCCGAACCCGCCGCGCAGGCCGTCGAGTTCGCGTTCAAGAACGTGCTGGAAGCGCGCCTCTCGCTGGCCGCTCTCGGCGCGCGCGCGAGCGCCCCGGTCCGTTTCCAATTCTCGCTCTGGCAGGGGGGCCTGCCCATGGACGCTGTGCCACAGCAGGACTGGATCGAAATGCCGGGCGCCGATCAGGCGGATTGGGCGGTGTAAGGTGGACAAGGCCGAGGTTATCGATGTCGTGGAGAAACCTGGAGTGGACCCAGCCGGCCGCTTGCCCACAGCGGCCGCAGTCCGGATGCCCGGGTATCTGATAGGATGAAGGCGGTAAAACAGCATGTCGCCCATCTTCTGGCAGAATACGTTGCCGCTCATGGTGACGATTGTGGTGACCGTATTTGGCGCCAGTCTGGCCGGATGGGCTTCCAGCAAGAATCTAGGTCAACGCGTTGACGATCTGCGGGACAACATGAACCACCGCCTCGATGAAGTCGGCCGGCGCTTGGACCGCATGGATCAAAAGTCGGCGAACTCCGAAAGCACTCCATAGAACATTTAAGGCGGTCGAAGACCGAAGTGGAGTGCGAACCGTGCCCCCCTACACCTCCAGCCCCACCGACCGCATCAACTCCAGCGCATTGCTCTTCTCCACCACACCCGCATGCAGCCGGTAGTCGAACGTCATGCGCCCGTTCTCGAACTGGTCCTCGAAGTGCACATTCCAGCCGCGCGGCGCGAGCGCTTCCACGACCTGCGCCAGCGCCAGGTCATGCGTGGTCACCAGGCCCATGGCGCCGCGTTCCACCAGCCCGCGCACGATGGCTTCCGCGCCGATGCGCCGGTCGTGCGAGTTGGTCCCGTGCAGCAGCTCATCCAACAGGAACAGCACCGGCAGCGCACCGGCGGTCAGTTCCATGATCTGGTGCAGGCGCTTGATTTCGGCATAGAAGCGCGAAGTGCCGTCCTGGAGCGAGTCCAAGGTGCGTATGGACGCTCCCAGCGCCAGACGCGACAGCCGCAGCCGGCGCGCGCACACGGGCGCTCCAGCCTGGGCCAGCACCGCGTTGATCCCCACCGTGCGCAGCAGCGTGCTCTTGCCGGACATATTCGAACCGCTGACGATCAGCACGCGCAAATCGCCGTCCAGCCGTACGCTGTTGCGCACCACGCGCGATGGATCGAGCAGCGGATGCGCCATTTCGTCGCCTTCGAAGCAGGCCACGCCGGATACGAACTCCGGGAATACGTCCGCCGGGTGCTCGAACGCATAGGCCGCCAAACAGCACAGGGCTTCGATCTCGCCTACCGCGGCCAGCCAGCGCCGCAGCGCAGGCCCGGACACCCGGCGCCAGGCTTCAATGGCGAAGGCCAGTTGCTCGGTCCACAGCATCAGCGGCCCCACGGCTTTCATGAACGGGTTCTCGCGCGAGTCCAACATCTCGATCAGCCGGTTTAGTTTCGCGATACGCGCCGAGGGCGGCTGGCCGGCTACATCCAGCGCAGTGCGCAGATCCACCAGCCGCGCCGATGTGAATCGCTCGCGCTCCAGCCGCGCGAGCACCTTCGCCAGCAGGGCAAGATCGTGCGCCGGTTGCTCCACCGCCTCCACCACGCGCGCGACCACGCGGCGGAAGCGCGCGATGAAGATCGCCACCGCCGCGAGCATCGCGAAGAATGGATCGCGCCAGCCCTTCGCGCCCCACAGCACGGCGGAGACGGCCGCCAGACAGGGGATGGCGAAGGCAATCGCGCGGGCACGGCGCGACTCCAGCAGAGGCGCCTCTTCGCCCCACGCCGCCAGCGCCGCCGGATGCTCGCCCGTACGCACATCTTCTCCAAGCACCGCCAAGTCTTCCCGCAAGTCCAGCATGGGGCGGAGTTCGGCTACCGCCTCGTGCCGGGACCGCAGCACGGCTGGTTCTGCGGTTTCGAGCAGCCAGCGCGCGAGTGTCTCTTCGCCCATACGGGTGCGCGCGGTCGATAGCAACTCGAACAGCGAGGCCTGTCCGAACAGGTCCAAATCCGCCGCGTATGGATGCGCCCCGTCCAGGAATCGCTCGCCTGTTTCGCCGTGGCCGGCCCACTGCCCGTCCAACCGCGCCAGCGCTCGTTCGTAGTGCGCCACCGCCCGCTGGCCGGCGCGGCGCGCCCGCAACACGCGCTCATGCGCCACTATCAAGCAGACGAACACCGCCGCGGGCAGCCCCAGCCAGAACGCGCTGAGCACGTCACGCCCCCAGGCCAGCCACGCCAGCACGGCCGCGCTGGCGAAGACCAGCAGCCGCAGGTTGCCGATGGTGCGGTGCCGCTGGTCATGCTGGGCTACCGCGAGGCGGCGGGCCTCCAATCGCTCCGTGTATGCGCTGTGTGGATCGCTGTTCATCGCCTGAACCATGCTTGAACCATGATATATTTGTGGCCATGCCGAGCGGTTACATACCGATCTTCATCTTCCTGGCAATCGCCATCGCATTCCCGGTCGTGACCATCATCCTCGCCAAGCTCGTCCGGCCATCCTCTCCGTTCGCCACCAAGCTGGAAGCCTACGAATGCGGCATCAAGGCCGCCTCGGATTCGCGCGGACGCTACACCGTGCGCTTCTACATCATCGCCATCCTGTTCGTGATCTTCGACGTGGAGACCATCTTCCTGTTTCCCTGGGCCGTCCGGTATAAGTCGCTGGGATGGTTCGGTGTGGCCGAGGTCGTGGTATTCCTGGCCATCCTGGTGGTGGGCTACATCTGGGCCTACAAAAAAGGCGCCCTGGAGTGGGTCTAAACGTACCCGCCCGCTACAACAATTTGCCTGCCTCGCGCGTCTAATTAATATCGCCATGGGTACGCTTGTGGATTTCTCCAAACTCGCGGAGCTTCGCGCCCGAACGGACCGCGATCTGGTGCGCATTCTCAATGCGGATCTGGAGCGGGGCCTCGCCCTGGCAAGCGTGGCGGCGACCAGGCACTCCGTCTTTCGATTCCAGGCCGAAGCCCTGTATACGCGCGCAAAGACATTGTTGCCCAAACTCTCCGGAGTGACCGCGGACGAACTGGCCCAGATCGAAGCCAGGTTGAAGGAACTGGCGATGGCGCTGGACCTGGTACCGGGTACAATGGATCTGGAAGAGGAACCCGCTGCTTTCTGCGGCGGAAATGCGCATGCCAACTAGACGTCACTTTCTGCAAGCATCCACGGTCGCGGGCCTGGCCGCATCCGCAATGAGCGCTCAAGACGAAGGAGAGAAGAAGGTCTCCGCCAACGACCGCATCCGCGTGGCCCTGATCGGTGCGGGCGGTATGGGCACCGGCGACGCCGAGTCGTCTCAACAAGTGCCCGGCGTCGAGCTGGTGGCGGTCTCCGACATCTACGAAGGCCGGCTCACGCGCGCCAAAGAACGCTGGGGCAAGCAGCTTTTCACCACGCGCGATTATCGCGAGGTGCTGGCGCGGCCTGACGTCGACGCGGTGCTCATCGCCACGCCCGACCACTGGCATGCCAAGATCTCCATCGACGCCATGAACGCCGGCAAGGATGTCTACTGCGAGAAGCCCATGGTGCANNGGCAGCCAGCGCGTCAGCTCCATCGTTTACAAGAAGGCGCAAGAGCTGCTGAATGCCGGTGCCATCGGCGAGCTGAACATGGTGGAAGCGTGGTGGGACCGCAACGACGCCATCGGCGCCTGGCAGTATTCCATCCCGCCGGATGCCACGCCCGAGAACATCGATTGGGACCGCTTCCTGGGCCGCGCGCCCAAAGTGCCGTTCGAGCCGGTGCGCCTGTTCCGCTGGCGCAACTATCGCGATTACGGCACTGGCGTAGCCGGCGACCTCTTCGTGCACCTGTTCAGCGGCATGCATTTCGTGACCGGCGCCATCGGCCCCACCCGCGTGTTTGCTACCGGCGGCCTGCGTTTCTGGAAGGACGGCCGCGACGTGCCCGACGTGTTTCTGGGCCTCTACGATTACCCGGCCACCGATCGGCACGCCGCGTTCAACCTGGCGCTGCGCGTGAATTTCGTGTCCGGCGCCGGCGATAATTCCGGCTTCCGGTTCGTGGGTTCGGAAGGCATCCTGACGATCGGCGGTGGCGTCACGGTGTCCAAGACGCCGCGTGACGCCGAGCCCGGCTACACCATCGAGACCTTCCCCAAAGCCGTGCAGGAAGCGTTTCTGAAGGAATACCACAAGAAGTATCCGCCGCAGACGCCCAATGCCGATAGCATGCGCCCGAATGTGGAGGATAAGTTCCAGGCGCCTCACGGCTACAGCGATCATCTGGATCACCATCGCAACTTCATCGCCGCCGTGCGCAGCCGCAAGCCGGTAGTGGAAGATCCAGTGTTCGGATTCCGCGCGGCGGGTCCCGCGCTGCTTTCGAACGTCAGCTACTTCGAGCAGCGCGTCTGCACGTGGGACCCGGAAACCATGACCTTGAAGTCGTAGTTCGGCGCCTATGGGCTGGCTTCGCTTTCTCGCATTCGCCTGCTTGGCCGCTGCCGTCGCGCCCGATGGGTCCGCCGCGTCGCGCCCTCCCATATTCGCCGATCTGGCCGATCGCGCCCGCGCGCAGCCGGCGGAATTCGCCGCCGACGCGCTGCTGCGGATTGCCGAGGCGCCCACCACAGCCGATGTGGCGTGGAAACGCCAGGTTCTCGAAGACGCGTTCCACCTCGCGGCCGGCGCGCAGCAGCCCTTTGCCCGCCGCAACTGGACGGGAAAGCCCGGCAGCCTATTCGACAAAGCCTACGCGCAAGGCTTGGATGTGTGCACCCTGCAATGCAAGTCGGTGCACGCCATGCTCGCCATAGACTACAAGAAGGCACGCGAGTTGTTTGGCGAAATTGCGCCGCCTCAAATTCCGCGCGTCTCCTGCGAAGACACCCTGGTTTACGACGTCTCCATCTTCTACGCCACTGTTGGCGAAGTGGCCGCGCGTGCGTTCAGCGCGAAGGAGGTGGCCCAGGACGAGCCGTTTCATCTGCTGCAGCGCTATGCCGCCGATGTAACTTCGCCGGTGCAAGTAGCGCCCGTCGCGCGTATGCTGGCTGGCGCATCGCTGAAGCCAGCGCAGCTTGAGGCCCTGCTGGCTTCTTTCGCGGGCGCGCTCGGCCAGCTCTCGGGTGACGATCGCTCCTTCTCCGCGACGATTTCGGGCGACGCGGACGCCGCCCTGGCGGGCCTGCCGGCGGCATGCGCGCGCCATGGGGTCAATGTGGAGCCGCTGCTGGGGGCTTGGCAAGCGTACCAGGCACGTCAGCTCGGCGGGACACGGTGCGCCGATTCCGCCGCGCTGGCGCCGCTCCCCATCGGCCAATGCGACTCGCCGCAATGTCAGCAGCTTGCCGCGCAGTTTACCAAGCTAGTGATCGCGCCGAATGGTTACGGATTGACTCCCGAGCAGAAGGCCACCAGCGAATGGGGTGGCAAGCTCCTGCAATACCTGGCGGCACTGGCCGATTGGACCGAGGACGACGACCCCGATGAGTACTTCGACTTTAAGAGCCGCTTCTATACCGAGCTCTTCCACCAGACCCCCAGCGGTCCGCAACGCGATTTGTTGCTCAGCACGCTGCTCGGCTGGCTGCAGCAAAGCGGCTACCAGCATAATCATCGCGCGCGGAGTGGTTTTATCCGGTGAATGCGCTGATCATCCGCACCTTTGCCGATCCTGCTGGAATGCAGGCCACCATGCGCGACTTGCGTCGTTCATCGGACCCGGTCATCGCGCTCTATGCGCAATTGGAGCAGTTGCTGCCGCGCCCGATTCAGGGAACGCTCGGCCTGCTGTAGGGCAAGTGCTATCCTCAGAACAAGGTGTACCTATGGGTTTCCGGAAGGCGCTGTACGGAGCGGGATTGGGCATCGCCTCCCTCGCCGCGCTCTACGCTTTCCAGCGCCCCTTCCGTCAATTCCCCGGCGTCGAATACGAGAACTTCGAAGTCCCCCCGGACTGGAACCAGCCCGCCGAATGGGCTTTCGCCCGCCTCATGTACCCCCCGGGTCCCAACGACGGCTACGCCCCCCGCTTCGACGGCGACTGGCGCGAGGGCCTCTCGCTCTGGACCCAGGATTACCCCCGCGCCGACCGCCACTTCTCCCAGGCGCTCCGCCGTTTGACCCGCATCCACGTGCGCTCCGTCGAGCAGCCCGTCAACCTCGACGAAGGCGACGCCTACGATTGGCCGTGGCTCTACGCCGTCCAGGTCGGCGAATGGGGCCTCACCGACGCCCAGGCCAAGGAACTGCGCGAATACTTGCTGCGCGGCGGCTTCTTCATGGCCGACGACTTTCATGGCAACTTCGAGTGGGAGATGTTCCAGCAACGCATCCAGCGCGTCTTCCCCGATCGACCTATCGTCGAAATCGAGGATAAGGACGCCATCTTCCACACGGTTTACGATCTCGACGACCGCTACCAGGTGCCCGGCGAGGCGCATCTGCGTTTCGGCTACAAGAACAACGGTATCGGCGCGCACTGGCGCGGCATCTACGACGACCAGGGCCGGATCATGGTTGCCATCTCCTACAACTCCGACCTCGGCGACGCGTGGGAGTGGGCCGACGCACCCCACTATCCCGAAAAGTTCTCCGCGCTGGCGATCCGCATCGGAGTGAACTACGTGGTCTACGCCATGACCCACTGATCGGTTGGACAGGCCTCCTGGCCTGTCTCTTTCCAGTGAACAATATCGAGCAAATCGCAAACCAATGCGAACCGTACCAATGCGAAAGAATCCACCAACCCGCGCACGGGGTACCCTCTGGGTCAAGGTAAAGCGCGCTCCAGCCGCAACAGCACCGTCCACGGACTCACGGGCAAATCCCCCATCCTCCCGGGTGAAAACCCCGCCGACCTCCTGGACCTCGCCGGCCGCTACCGCACCGGCCTCCACCCCGACGGACAAGTCGAGGAAGATCTGGTCGAACGCCATCGCCACGTACCGCCTCCGCCGCATCGCCCGCATCGAAGTCGGCTACTTCGACCTGCGCCTGCGCTACCAATCGGTGCCCGAGCAGATCAACCAGGATGGCCGCGCCGACCCGCTGGCCTTTGCCTATCATTACGATTGCAGCGAAGACCAAGTCTTCGACCGCCTGTCCCGCTATGAGAGTCGTATCCAGCGCGAGTATTCCCGCTGCCTGAAAGACCTGCAAACGCTGCAAGCCGCGCGCAAAAAAGAAATT
>PKYZ01000924.1 GCA_003132865.1 Bryobacterales bacterium | reverse complement strand
TCGCCGACCATCACGTTCTGCGGCTTGAGGTCGCGATGGATGACGCCGCGCGCGTGGGCAAACGCCAGCGCCTCTCCGATGCGCCGGATCACCCGCAGGCGCTCGCCAAGCGACGGAGCGCCGGCCAGGTGCTGGTCGAGCCGCGCGCCAGCCACCAGCTTCATCGCGTAGAATGCGCGTCCGTCGGGCAGCGTGCCTGTCTCATATATGGGCACGATGGCAGGATGTTCCAGGCGCGCGATAAGCTGCGCTTCGCCGGCCAGGGCGGAGTCGAGCACCTTCAGAGCCACACGCCGGTCGAGTTGGCGGTCGCGCGCCGCATAGACCACGCCCATCCCGCCGCGCCCGATCTCGGATTCCAATTCGTAGCGGGTTCCGGTGAGGTCGGGCAGCGCCGCCACGTGGCGCAGATGGTCGAGTACGGCGTCGTTCACATCCATAGGCGCCGCATCTCGTCGCGCAGGTCGCGTTCGCCCGCCGTAACGCCGCGCAGCCTTTCGGTGACAAACTGGCGCAGCATGCGGCGCGCCCACGCGAGATAGTTTGTCACGGAGGTTTCGGCGACGCCATGCCGCGCGGCTAGGTCGGTGTAAGACGGCCGATCGCCGCCGGCCAGGTCGTAGGCTTCGAAGACTTCGAATTGAAGCTGCTTGCCGCATCCTTCGCAGTGGGCGCGCAAGTCGTCGAGGGCCAGCACAAACAACTGGCGTTGCCACTCGCGCCCGAAAACTTCTTCGGGCGATTCGGAGGTGACCGCCTGTTCTTCGACTGGCTCGAATTCGACGCCGCCTCCACGCTTTTGCCGGTGCGCGGCGGCGTGCTCGTTGGCGGCGAACCGTTCGACCGCCATGCGGAGGTAGGTGCGAAACGACGCTTTCTTCGGGTCGAAGCGCGCGAAAAAGTCGCGCTGTAGCGCGGTGGCAAAGAAGCTCTGAGTCAGGTCCTTGGCGTCCTCGTTGTTCTTGCGGAATTTGACACGGATGAAGCGGTAGACCGGTTTCCAATACAGCACGCTCACGCGTTCCAGCGCTTCGTTCGGCAGAGCCGCGCCGGAACTCGCGGCCTCCAGCAGTGAAAGCTGGGTGGACGGAAATTGGCCGTGCGGCCCGCCCATCGTTGTGTCCGGATCCAATCGTGAACCCCAGGGCATGCTACCCACCGATGATAGCTTAGTGCCCTTGATATCTGCACCACCCTTGAGGTCGACTTCAACATCACCGCTCTACCTCCCACGCTGAACTCCCTCCTCGTGTCCGCTACAATCGCTGGAGACCTCCATGTCGGCGTCTCCGGCGAGTACAAAGGCTCACTAAAGACGCAAGTGCCAATCATGCCGACGCTGCAGTCGGACCCCATCCAAGTCGATGTCTTCGGCGTTCCGGTCGTGCTGACAGCGAACGTGACATTCTTCGTCGGCGCCAGTGGAACGGTGAATGGCAGCTTTTCCGCAGGCGCAGATCAGACCGCGTCACTTACTCTCGGGCTCTCGTACGGCGGAGGCCAGTTCTCCCCGATCGACACCTGGACCCACCAATTCACAGAGGACCCCGTAGTCTTCGATGCAAGCTTAACAGCGAAGGTGTACGGCGGCGCGAAGATTGACGTTCTAGTGGACGAAATCCTCACGCCGTCGGTTTCACCGGACGCGTTCCTCCAACTCGGCGTTGATTTCTCCGCCAACCCATGGTGGACACTCTCCGGAGGAGTCGAGCTCTCTGCCTGTAGCGTCGCGCTGGACATCTTCGGCATCGGAGGCGGGCTCGACTGCCCGGACGACCTCATACAACAACTCCAGCTTTCCTTTCCCATCGGCCGGGCCTCTGGCGGTTTCCTGCCTTCCGACACCACGCCATCCATCACGAGCATTACGCCGGATTCGGTGGCGGCCGGCAGTTCGGGCGTGACGTTGACCCTGACCGGCGCGAATTTCGCTCCGGGCGCCACGCTCAATTTCAACGGCGCGGCCCTCCCATCGGTCTTTGTCAGCACGAGCAAGATCACCGCGATGCTGCCGGCCGGGGATCTGACAACAGGGGGAACCTTCCCGATAACCGTAACCAACCCCGGTCCTAACGGAGGAACGTCACCCGGGTTCGACTTCAAGGTTCAGGCGGCCAACAATCCCAAGCCTACAATAACGAACCTGTCACCCTCTTCGGCTTCAGCCGGCAGCAGCCCGCTTACGCTCACGATCAATGGCAGCGGGTTCATTGCGTCATCCGCCGTGACGTTCAACAGCGTATCCCGTGCTGCAACGTTCGTGAACAGCAGTCGACTGACGATTTCCCTGAGCGCCTCAGACTTGGCCGCGGTTGGGAGTTTTGCCGTGGTTGTGTCTAACCCGGCGCCCGGCGGCGGGGCGTCCAACGCCGCTGCTTTTACCGTGGCTTCTCCCGGCGGTCCTGTGTCGGTCAGCATCACTGAGTATCCCGTGCCAACGACCAGCGTTTTCATACAAGCCAATGGCAACCCGTACGGAATTGCGGCCGGGCCGGATGGTGCCCTCTGGTTTACGGAAGGCATTGCCAACAAGATCGGCCGCATCACTACGACTGGTGCCTTTACCGAGTACCCGGTACCTACGCCCTTCAGTGGTCTCGACCCAATCACGGCGGGGCCGGATGGAGCGCTCTGGTTCACAGACGGTTTCGCCGGGAAGATCGGGAAGATCACCACGGGCGGCGTCAT
>PKYZ01000797.1 GCA_003132865.1 Bryobacterales bacterium | reverse complement strand
CTGTCGGGCGCTATCGAAATAGAAGAGTCCGCTAATGCCGCACATGATTGCGAGATCTATTCCGGTTCATCCGGAATACACCGAAAATACGAACGGTACCAGGCGACAAACCGGGATAGGCCGGCCTCAATGGACGTGGAGGGTCTGAATCCGGTATCCCGCGTGAGATCCGTGACGTCTGCGCAGGTAGCAAACACATCGCCCGGTTGGTGCGGCAGATATTCCTTAATCGCATGCCGGCCAAGAAGCTTTTCCAGCAGGTCAATGAAATACATTAACTCCACCGGGGTACTGTTGCCGATATTATAAATCCGATAGGGCGCAAAACTCGTGGCAACTTCCGGAGCGGAACTCCAGCCAAGGTTTGCCGCAGGTGGCCGGTCCAACACTCGAATTACACCTTCGGCAATGTCATCAATGTACGTGAAGTCGCGCTTCAGCTTCCCGAAATTGAAAATCTTAATGGGTCGCTCTTCCAGAATCGCCTTCGTGAACAGGAAATATGCCATGTCCGGACGTCCCCACGGGCCGTATGCGGTGAAGAACCGCAGGCCGGTTGCGGGAATGCCGTAAAGATGGCTGTAAGCATGTGCCATCAACTCATTGGCCTTCTTCGTGGCGGCGTAAAGACTCACCGGGTGATCGACATTGTGGGAAACGGAATACGGCGTTTCAGTGTTGCCGCCATACACAGAACTCGATGACGCGAATACCAAGTGGCGTGGCCGCGCTCGACGGCAGCCTTCCAGTACATTCAAGAAACCAGTCAGGTTGCTCTCCGCATACACATGCGGGTTCGTGAGGGAGTATCGCACCCCGGCCTGAGCTGCGAGGTGAATTACCGCCGCGAACGCATGATCCGCGAAGACGCGCTCGATGACCTCGCGGTCGGCGATATCGGAGTGGAGAAAACGAAAGCCAGCGCAGGGCAACAATTGTGAAAGACGGGCTTGCTTTAGAGCAACATCGTAATAATCATTCAGGTTGTCGAGACCAACTACGGAATCGCCGCGCTCCAGCAGACGGGCGCAAACATGCATTCCGATGAATCCTGCCGCGCCAGTTACGAGGATCGTGGACAAGGATCAACTCCGCCCAGAATGCGCAGACCGTTCAAGCGACACAACCGACTCGATTTCGTCCAGGACTTCGGCGGCGACCTTAGCCCAGGAACGCGAGCGCCCCCATGCCGCAATACAGTCCCGGTCCCAAGTCTTCTTGATGGCGCGGAACAAGGCGGCTTCCAGCGCCTGCTGGTCACCCACCGGAACAATGAACCCGTAGCGTTCGTCCGGGAGCATCTCCGGGACGCCCCCCACCACGGTGGCAACTACCGGCGCACCACAGGCGGAGGCCTCGTGCACTACATTGGGCCAGCCTTCGAGCGTACTCGGCAGGCAAAACACATCCGCTGCGGACATCAGATCGGCGAGTTCGTGGCGCGGAACGAAGCCCAACAGATGGACGTGTTGTTGCAAGCCGAGGTCGGATGTGAGGCGGCGAATCACGCCCTCGAAGACCGGGCCGTCGCGTCCCGCTGTGCCAGCAATCCAGAGACTCACTTCCACGCCGCGGTCGAGGATTTGCTTCAGGGCGCGCACGACCAGGTGATGGCCCTTTCTCTCCACCAATTCGCCAACACATACAATCGCGGAGCTCGTCTCGGGGATCCCGAACTTGCGACGGCTGGCACTTCGGTCGCGGGGACCGAAAACTTCCGGGTCAATGCCGTTCGGAATCGTCCTTACTCTCGCGGGTTCCACACCCAAGCTGATGGCGAAGCGCCGTAGTTCCTCGGAAACGGTGATGACGCGCGCTGCCCGCCGTAGCGCCCATCGCATAAACGGGTGCCGAAAGCGGTACTGGCCGAACTTGATCTCGTTGCCTCGCAACGTAACCAGAAAGGGGCAACGTAGAGTCGCGGAGAGCATCGCGCCGGCAACCCCTTCCGGGTAACCGAAATGCGCATCGATGACCTGAAACGGAAATTTACGGCGAATCTGCGCGGCAAGCTGAAAGACCCGTGCATATAGACAAAATATGTTTGCCGGCGTGCCCAGCGGCGGGTACAGCCAGCGCGGATGGAACACCTCCAGCCGCTCGTCCTGGCGGCGAAAGGGGACGGCGTTGCGAGGCCTCAGCTTGCGCGACGGATGCAGGTAATCCAGCAGCGGGACGGGGGCGATGACCTTCAGCTCAGCCGTAGCCCCCATTCCCTGCAGCCTCGATCGAACGAACAGCCCCAGCCCGCGCTCGCTGGGGTTCGGGTATACGAGACTGAGAGAAAGGACTTTCAGCGTGCCCCCCATCGATCTGCCTTTCAAATATGTAACCCCAGCCACAGAGCCGCTATCGGCCACGCGCGCCAGCCGGGGGAAACGATACAAAACCTCAAGTAAGATGGTTTCGGATCAGAAGTCGCAAAAGCCCTAACACATCGTGAAAAACGAATACGCTTGCAGATGTTAAAGCCATCGGTCCCCCCATCTCTTCAAGTCAACAAGTTTTTCCCGGGACATCCGTTTTGCGAACGCCGCAAAGGCTTTCGAAGCTCCGGCCTGGTTCGCCTGTCAAATATGTAGTTAAGCAACGGTGCGAAAGCGCAGCGAAGCCATAGAACTAGCATACACTGATCGTGACATGGTATTTTTTCGGTCACCGCGGACGCCAGCACAAGCCCGCCACGAACCGTGGGATGCTCTTCAGCAGAGCTTTCTCTTCTGCGTGCGCAGGTAATAGCAGGACCAGCAAGCCGATATAAACACACACAAGAAGAGCGGTGGCAACTACCTCCTCGCCCAGGGCGGCGGCTGGCAAGAGAAAGTGCCCGTAGATTGCAACCCCGGCCGCCGAAGAAATGGCGGCGAGGCGGCGCCACTCCAGTACGAATGGCTGCAGCCTCCGCGCCCAGATGAAGCCGACTACCGCAACCAAGGCGAACGCCAAGACGGTAGCGACTGCAGCGCCCCATACCTTCAGGCCCGGAATGAGCACAGCGTATCCAAGCAAGCACAGGCCCGCACCAAGCCAATTGAGCTGCGCATCTCGACCCGGTTGATTTTCGATGTATAGCACGCACCGGAAATAATCGCCGACGGCTCGCAGGAAATACGCAAGCAGGAGGATCGGAACCAGGCGGCGGGCGGCGAAGAATGCGGGCGTGGCGAGGATGTGCAACGCGATGCCACTGCACAGACTGATGACCACGGATGCAGTCGAGAGCGTGAGAAACAAGTAGGTAAATACACGGCTAAAATACATCGCATAAGCCTTTCGTTGCGCCAAGTCGTACATCTGCGCGCTCCAGTAGGTATGAAACGATGAATGAAGATAACTGATGAGCATCGCAATTCTATACGCCAAAGAGTACAGGCCGATATCCGCCAGCGTCGTAAAGCGCTGGAGAAAAAAGCGATCGGCGAAGTTCATGATGAATAGGGCCGCGCCTGCGATACTAAGGGCCAGGGAATATCGAAACAACCGTTGAAGCAGAATGAAATCAAATGCGAGCGACGTCCGGTGCAGACACAGGAATACCATGGCGACGGCCAGGACGGCCGTAGCAATTAGCGATCCCGTCAAGAAGCCGGTAACGGCCAGCCTGAACCCTACCAGAAATATCGTGTTCAGCGCGGCCGACAAAACCAAGCGGCAAATGGATAGCAGAACGAAAAGATCAGCTCGGTTGATAGTGCGCAGCCAACAGAAGCAGCTCTCCAGCGGCAGGGAAAATATAAACTGAAGAAACAGAATTCTCAGATAGGCAGCATAGGCGGGTGTGTGGAAGACGAGTACGCTCACCCGGCCTGCGAGCAGTATACCAAGCCCGCCTCCCAATGCGCCCAGTACTGCCGAGCCTATCAGAGTTGTGGTGACTACTGTTCCTCTCGCCTTGGGCGTCTCGGCTTTGAAGTAGTGATAAAAGAGCGCCGCGGAAAACTGAGCGCCGAAAATCATCCCCAGAACGGTAACGGACAGATCGAGCAGTTCGATAAGACCGTAATCGCTCGGGGAAAGATAGCGGGTGTAGATGGGCAGCATAACAATGCTGCCCATTTTTTGCACCATGACCCCGATCCCATAGATACTGCTGTGGCGCAGGATCTGGCCGTAAAAGGATCTGTGGCCCCCCGTATCCGAGGCAGGCGCCGGCTGTGTCTCGCAGGCAGGTTGGCTACCGTTCATATAGGGGAGTCCAGACGGGGGTACTGACAGATGCCGTCCGCGATTGCGGCGCCGAACATGCCATTCAGGCGTGCGAAGCATTGCGATCCGAGATCTTCATACAGGTGCAGAATGACTTCCACGTCGCTGTGGGTTCGAAAGCGATGTCTGTTGGGCTCCGCTTCGGTGCGTAGCGGCGGGTGGTTGTAGATCTCTCCATTACAGACGATGGCGATGGACTCGTCTTCATTGAAGATCGGTTGATTTCCGCCGGTGACATCAATGATTGCCAGCCGGCTCATAGCGATCCCGATGAATCCCACGCGTACAGGCCGGTCCCGTCAGGTCCACGGTGTTTGAGCGACCCCACCATGCGGCAGACTTCCCCTTGGTTGACCGGAGCGCCGTCGATTCGAATGACGCCTGCTATCCCACACATAGCATCATCGCCTCATCGTGACGCGACGGGACAGCGCCGCGTCGTAAACATCAAGGTAGCCATTTATCATAGCTTGGATACTGAATCGCTCTTGTATTTTCATTTGTGCGCCTGTGCCGTGCGTTTGGCATTGCAAGTTGTTCTGTAGATAGGAGCAGATCGCTTCGGACATCGCGATGGCGTCTTCTGCCGGCACGAGCGTGCCGGTGCGGCCGTGGTCTACCAGTTCCGGGTTTCCGCCCACCTTAGTGGCAACGGCGGGTATTCCCGTGGCCATCGCCTCCAGGAGAGTGTTGGAAGCTCCCTCTGAGAGAGACGGCAGGACGAAAACATTCAGACTGCGTAGAATCTCGGGGATGTCTTCGCGTTCTCCGGGTAGCCAGGCTAAATGAGCGGCGCGACCTTCCTCCAGGGCTGTCCTGCATGCCGACAGCAGCGGGCCATCACCAACCAGCACCAGACGCAACCGGGTCCGCAGTTCGGGTGCGGTGGCGAGCAAGTGCAAAAAGGCCCGCACCAACGTCAGGTGGCCCTTAACAGGTTGGAAACGGCCGACCGTTCCGATGACCAGAGAATCTTCCTGCATCCATTCAGGAGGGCCAACCGCTTCACGCTGGCCCAAGCGGGGATGGAAGCGCTTCGTATCGACGCCGTTGTAGATCAGGTTCACGCAATCCGCCCGTATCCCCACGTCCGAAACTAGAAAATCCGCCAAATCCTGGCTGACCGCCGTGTAACCATGAATGAACGGCCGCAGCCCAAGCCGCAGCAGCCGGTGCCGAAACGCCGTGCCGTCGGCATCCGCACTGAGGCGTCGATGCTCCCCATGCAGGCGAACCGGCACGCCGGCCAGGATGCCATACAGTTGGCTGTCCAAGGTTCCGAGTGTGCGGCTGTGGAGGATATCGGGGTGGACGCTCCGCAATAATCGCCACAGACGGAAATACGCCGCCGGGTCCTGGCCCTCGCGCTTGTGCAGTGCGTAGACCGGGATATCCGGCTTTCGGATACGTTGGCGAAACTCGTCGTACCCGCTGATGCAGACGATGGCGTGACGATAGCGATCGGCCGGCATCTCGTTTACCAGGTTCACCAGCCCGTTTTCGAGGCCGCCGGCCCGCAAATGATGAATGACATGAACGATTAACGGACGCAGCGCGGTTACATGGCGCGCGTCACGCCGATGCCATTCAAAAGTCGACGTGCCCGTCAATATATCCACAACGAATCTCTGCTCACAGCAAGTGGGCGAGTCCCAGTCGCTTGGCGACTTCTTCGAGATCGTAATTCGCCTCCAGTTCATCACCGACAGGCGGGTGAACTTGCTTGGACGACAAGAAGCGATAGCCCTTGCGGTTGATCGACGTGCAGTGGCCCTCGTTAACATATTTCAAGCTGATGTCTATGACGCTGCCGCCATATTTTCGCTTCCAGTACAACACGCCGACACCGCTGTCATAGTAATAACGCGCCCTCCGGGCCCGCTCTTCGTCATCCACACACGAGGGATGCTGGGCGAAATGCCGCCACCAGCCGGCACCGCGGCGGAACTGATCCTCACTAGCCCCTCGGGTGGTGCAACAGATCAGTTCCCAATAGCGGTGCTTGCGAAAATCGAAGAAGTGCCGAAGTCCGCCCCGATTGAACACGGCCGCCATCTGGCCATCCTTAAGGCGCTCGAAAATGCCAGCCAAGTTGCGCAGCTTACCCAGCCGGCAAAGCAAGTCGGAGTGCCAGAACGCCAACCGGGGAGCGAACAAAAAGGCGAATTCCAACGGGACGTGAGGCCACATAACGGGCAACTGAAAGTGACGGTTGAAGTCGATCCAAATCGTGCCGGGGAGTAGCGGCGGGGGACCGACACGGGGATCTGCACCTATAACCGGCGTCCAACCCACTTCCCGGATCAGCTTCTGCTGGAGGATGCACCAGCGATCGTTAACATTCCAGCACAACCAGGGTTTCTCAACGCCCTCCAGTTGCCGCTTCCAGTCCGCAGCCGCCTGCCAAATGACCTCCATGCTTATCGAGCACGTGGCCCAATTGCCAGTCCCGGCAAGGCTCTCGGAACTACCGACCACGTACTTAGTGTGCTTGATCGGCATCTCGTTCATATCGCTCGCAATCCCTCAACTGGACCTCAGCATGAACCCGAGTGCATTAGAGGGCTCGGCGGCAACCGTGTCAGCACGCTCGTTGCCGTAGGCTCGTAACACCCGACCTTTCAGCGATCACATTACCAGCCCACTCAACTTCGCTGGATTCCGCTGTGATTCTGTACCCCGGCTCCACCAATCTCCGATGACACCACTGGTGGCCGTCGGCATGGCCTGGCGTTGTATGCCATTCCATCGCGATGATGTCCGGACTAAGCGTCACAAAGCGCGGGTCGGCGCGAATCGCATATTCACCGCCCTCGATATCCATCTTTAGAATGTTCACCTTATGCAAATCCATAAGCTCGAACACATCCACCAGCCGAACTGCATCCCCGTCTATGCCGACCTGGGACGATGATCCCTGGCGGGATAAGTGTACCATTCCGTTCCGATTACCTGCAGCGGCCTCAATTACTTCAACTCGGGTCCCCAAGCCGTTCGCCAGAACGTGCTTCCTGACCTGTTGCGCCCTGCCGGCGTCAGGCTCGACGACCACGATCTGAGCAGCCGGGAATCGCCTGGCTAAGAACAGCGCAGAAAAACCAACGTGTCCTCCCAAATCAAGGACCAGTTGCGCCTCGATCGGTGGCAACGTGGTAAACGGTCGTGACGAACACTTCATACGCGACGCCGTAATCATCTCGATTTCGGAAAAAGATTTGATCCCCGTCCAGCAAGGACAGGCGGATTTCAGCTTCCCGCCTGAATACCATCAGGCACCGCCATGCAAGGTACTTAATTTTTGACGCCAACGTCAACTCATCGCGAAATCGCTTTCCCATAGTCAAGCACACCATTCATCTGCCCATAAATAGGCGGCCGTACCGCACGGCAGATCACTGTTCTTTGGCATCCCACTCCGAACAAAACTCTGAATCAATCTGCCTTCGCTCGATACAGCCTGCTCCACGGCCAGCGCATTGCATTCCGCGGCGACAGTTTCCGGGCGCGCCTATCTTGCAGTTGGCAACTGCGAATCGCGGCGAGAAACTCGATGCATTACTGCCGCACACCAACGGCTATTAAAGATGTCGGCGCCCACGGTAGTATGCTGTCTAGAGGACGCCAGAGCCAGACCAGCGAATCGAAGACACAGATCTGAAAGCGACTGAATGTGCGCTTCTTCAAGATCCGCCCGTTCACGAACCATGCGGGGCGTGTAATTCTGTTAAACTTCAGGATACGGTCCACGCGGAATCCAACCTGCTCCATCTTCGACCGGAGTTCCTCCTCGGAGTATCGCCGATGATGGCCGAGAACCTCATCAAGGGTTCCGTAGACCGACATTCCTTCTGGTACAAGGACCAGTGCGCGCCCGCCCGGCAGGAGCACAGACCTGATATTGGACAGGCCAAGAAGATCGTCGCTCACATGCTCTAGGACGTTAAGGCATACCACGGAGTCAAAGGACCCCTGGAAAGGCGCGAAGTCTTTCGTGCACTCCAAATCGCAGCGGTGGACTTCGACGTTCCGTCGGTGTTGCAACCGGTTTCTGAGACGACTCAAGTGCTCTAAATCTAGGTCAGTGGCGAGATAGCGGTTCGTGCCCCTTGAGAGCTGGAGGCTCAGGTTTCCAATACCCGCTCCGAGCTCCATAGTACATTTCCCGAGGTACGGCTTTATGGTATCCGCCATCCAGCGATTGAAGTTAGGAGCATTAGCCAAGACGTCGAGGATCGCGGGACCTTTCTCGCGATAGATATCCCGCGCGAAGCCATAGCGTATCATCACAACGATGGCTTGGAAGGCGTCTTTCAATCCGATCTTCTTCCCTTCCTCGTAGGTGCGACCATAGTAGCTAATCGGTGTCTCAAAAATCGCAACCTGGCGCTGGGCCAACTTGATCGTGAGCTCCGGCTCGATGCCAAACCGCTTGGACCGCAGCGGAATGCTTTGTAGCAGTGACGTCCTCGTAGCCTTGTAGCACGTCTCCATGTCAGTCAGATTCAGACCGGAAATCATGTTGCACAGTCCGGTTATAAGCTTGTTGGCGACGGAATGCCAAAAATAAAGAACGCGCCGCTCCCCAACCGTCACGAATCTCGATCCGAACACGCAGTCCGCGGCGCCGCTCAAGAGCGGTCGGAGCATCCGGGGATAGTCATTCGGAGAGTACTCGAGGTCAGCGTCCTGGAACAAGCAAAACTCACCTCTGGCCTGACCGATAGCCGTTTGAATTGCGGCGCCTTTGCCCATGTTCTTCTCGTGGCGAATCAGGCGGACCTTGGACGGGTACTGGCTGCAAAGCGTTTCAACTAGCGAAGCCGAGGCATCAGTTGAAGCGTCGTCCACTACGATGACCTCAAGATCTAGTTCTGGCGGGAGAGGAGATTTGAGAACGCGCAATAGCGCCTCCATCACCCATTCTTCCTCATTGAAGAGCGGCACGAGGACTGACAAAAGCATCAGCTTGCCCCCCATTGCTTCGTATGCGACGGCGCTGCCGCCAGACAGGGAGTGCCTTGGACGGCTCGGTGGTATCCAGAAATTACCATAATAAACCTCACACTAGTGTCCGGTAAAGTA
>PKYZ01000660.1 GCA_003132865.1 Bryobacterales bacterium | reverse complement strand
CGGCCCATGAAGCCGTAGCCGACCAGCCCGATGCGCAGCGGCTTCCCGGTCATGCTTCCTCCCAGCCATGCGCGTCGCGTACCGCCAGCATGGCCGCCAGGATGCCATTCCAGGTTTGCTGCTCCAACATCACCGCGTTGGGAAACATGCAGCCGTCCCAGCAGATGTGCCGGATCGACCGGGTCAACTGGCCCCGTTCGTCGCGCAGCCAATGGCCGGCATCGCGCACGATGTCGAGCTTGCCGTTGGGATCGTCCGGCAGGCAATGGTGGCCGGTCTTGTCATGCGACCCCGATCCATGCACCGTCGCGTCGTTTTGCGCCACGTGGAAGTCGATGGTCCACGGGCGCAATGCGCCGGTCAACTCGCGCAGGGCCTCCTGGAAGCGGCTGGTCTGCTCCCACTCGAAGTCCTCCGGCAGTATGCGATCCTCCGGCGCGTTGTAACCCAGGGTGAAGAGCAGCGTGTGGGCCATGTCGGCCTGGAAGCCCAGCGTCTGGGGCCGGTCCACCAACTCGAGCAGTTGCACCATGCGCCGCCAGCTATGCATGCCGCCCCAGCAGATCTCACCTTCAGCCGCCAGCCGCTCGCCATGGCCGTCGGCCACCTCGCAAGCCTCGCGAAATGTTTGCGCGATCAGGCGTGTGTTGCCGTCCGGGTCCTTGGCCCACTCCGCGGGGCTGGCCGCCGAATCGATGCGCACGATTCCATAGGGGCGCGCGGCCAGCTCGCGCAGCTTACGCGCGATCCGGCAGGCCTTGCGCACCTGCCCTACGAATTGCTGCCGCTCCTCCGCATTGCCCATGGCCGAGCCCCCGCCGGTCGGCGGCCAAACAGGCGCCACCACCGACCCCACCACCAGGCCCAGCGCGCGCACCTGATCCGCCAGCCGCGCCAGTTCGTCATCACTTGAATCGATCGAGACGTGCGGGTCGAATAGGAAGAGGTCCACGCCGTCGAACCGCGCGCCGTTGGCTTCAGCGGCGGCGGTCAGGCGCAGCATGGTGTCCAGGCCGATGGGAGGCTCGGAATCCGGCCCTTTGCCCACCAGGCCGGGCCACATGGCGTTGTGGACGCGAGGGAAGTTGTGATGCGACGCTGGCGCGCTCATGATGCGCCATATTAGCACGCGCGGGTCAGGCGCTTTGCAGGAGTTCGTCCCAGGTCACTTCGCGCTTGGTCTCATACGCCAGGCGTCCGAGCAGGCTCGTGAACGTGGCTTCCGCCGCGCTGGTGGTCATGCTGTAAGGCTTGCGTTCCACGATGCTGGTGAAGAACGATTCGACCGCGTCGATGGTGATCTCGCGCTTCGATTCGGCCTTCTCGATCAGGCTGCGGTCGCGCAGGTCGTCCGCATTCTTCAGGGGCGAATTCACGACTGGTCCGTGCCAGCGGTAATACGTGCGGGCCGTCTCGAGCACTCCTTCCGGGCCGAAGAACTGCTCCTTCACGTCGCGATACCCGGCGGTGTTCTTGATGCTCAGCAGCCAGCCTTCGTTGCCGTTGGGATAGGTGTAAACGATATCGTGATGGTCGGAATTCCAGTCGCCGTAGACGATCTTATACCGGACTCCGCCGCGCCCCACAGCCTTCACCGGATGCGCGGCGGCGAACCAGTTCAGCACGTCTACGCCGTGGCAATCCTGCTCCACAATGCAGCCGCCGGAGTACTCCATCCAGAATCCCCAGAGGCGCAGTTTCGCGTCCTCGGGCGGATACGGCGACTGGAAACTGGTCATGGGCCGGTCGCCCAGAATCCAGTAACTCATCATGGCGGTGAGCTGGCCGATCTTGCCCGCGCGCAGGATCTTCTCGGCGGCCAGGTACTCGGGACTGAAGCGCTGCTGGAAGCCGAACTGAACGGTCTTCGACGGATCGGCCTTTTCGGCGGCGCGCAGCATGCGCTTAACGCCCGCCACATCGGCGCCCGCCGGCTTCTCGCAGTAGATATGCTTGCGGGCGCGCGCAGCGGCCTCGAAGTGCTCCGGATGCAGGAACACGGGCGTAGCGATCAGCACCGCGTCGATATCCGGCTGGCTCAGCAACTCCTCGTAATGGCGGTAGGCGCGCGCGGCGGCGGCGCCCGGAATCTCGGTCTTGGCCTTATCGATGCGGTCGGGGAAGAGGTCGCAGACGGCTGTCAGCCGCGCCCGCGGATCGCGCGCCATGTGGCCGCCCACGTACCTGCCGCGCCCGCCGGTTCCGACGATGCCGAATGACACGGCGGAGTTGGCCTGGGAGCCGAATGAGATCCCAGGCTTGAGGATCATGAGATTGGCGGCCGCCCCCGCAAGAGCTTGCCGCCTGGTGAGTTTTGCCACGGAGTCCTCCTTATTCAGATGGGAAGACTCACTGTATGTCCGTTCCGCGCGGAACTCAATCCCGTCCGATGGCGAGGACGAAATAATGCGCGCGAACGGTCCCGGCGTTGTGCCAGCCGTGCTCTTCGTTGGAGGCGACGTATGCGACGGAACCCGGTCCCAATTTGGCGCTGCGGCCCGCGATGGTCACTTCCATAGTCCCTTCGCGGATGAGGATCATCTCTTCGTGGACATGGTGATGCGGCGGATGCGGCGCGCCGCCTGGCGGCAACTCCGTCTCATGCAGCTCGATCCGCACACCGGCGTGCGTTTCACCGTCGAGCACCGGCCGGAGCTGATTCGCCCCGCTGGGTTGCACAGGGATTTGGTCGAAGCTGTAGGTCTTGGACGGCAGGGTGGCGTTCTGCGCGCCGGCCTTGGCGGCTGCGAGGATGGGGAGCAGCAGGCTCAGATCTCTGCGCGAATATTTCATTGGAACCGTTTGTGACATGGAGGCATTTTACCGGACTTTTGGAGGTCCGGCACGCCGTCGGTTTCAACTGGCCGCAGATCCTTCAGAAGGGTCACAGTACCAGCGTCGCTGCACTCACACCCGCAGCCACGCGGTTTAATACGTGTTTTCCCTGCGAAGACCGCAGTACCCGAGCAGCACAACCTGGCCCAAGATGTCATTAGCGGAAGCGCCATCGGCCGAGGGAGAGCCGATACTGTCCCTCTCCGCGCGGCACGTCTTCCAGTTTCTTGATTTTGTGGCTCCGCGATCGGTTATAGGGGTCCGCGGAGAGAATGGCTACAGCGCTGCGTTCGGTTGCCTCGAAATCGCGGTTGCTCTTCTGAAGTTTTGTTGAGAGCCGCTGGTAATGGGACGTGGGTTGGACGGCAAAGGAAGGCGTCATGCTCCGGGATGCCGGCGGGCGCGCTTCCGGGTGCGGGATGCACGTTCGGCGAAGAAGTTCTCAATAGGGCGGGTTTTTCCCGCGAGAAATTCCGCATGGCCCTCCCGGATTGTTGCACGGATCTTCGGATCGCGAATCTCGCGCTCGTCCTGCAACTGGTCGGGTGAGAGCTTCGGTACGATGGTGACAACGCCGCCGGATGCCTTAACTTCGAGGTCCTGACCACGCTTAAAACCGGCACGCCGCAGGACGGCCGGAGGAACGACAACAGGTGGCTTGTTTTTGACGGCGACGGTCATGATAAATACTACGGCTTAACTTCTTGCTCCCTTTCAGTGTAGAAGGTCTGTTGCATTCCGTCAAATTGCCTCTCCGGCCCGTCCGGCCCACGCGTCAATTCCAATATAATTGCGATCCAAACTGCGGTATTGCACTGCCTCGGCGACGTGCTTGGCGGAGATGGTCTTGGATTCGCCCAGGTCGGCGATGGTGCGCGCCAGTTTGAGGATGCGGTCGTGCGCGCGCGCCGAGAGTCCCATGCGGCGGACGGCCATTTCGAGGGTACGCTCGCCGGCCTCGTCCAGCGTGCAGAGCTTGCGAATGTGGCGCGTGGGCATTTGGGCGTTATAGAAGCCGCGCGTCCGCTGGATGGCGCGGGTGCGCTCCACCACCGCGCGAATATCCGCGGAAGATTCGCTGGCATCGGTGGCGCGCATCTCTTTATAGGGCACGGCAGGGGCTTCCAGGTGGATATCGATGCGGTCCAGCAGCGGCCCGCTGATCTTGCCCAGATCGCGCTGGATCATGCCGGGCGTGCAGCGGCACTCGCGCGTAGTGTCGCCGTAGAAGCCGCATTTGGCGATGAGAAACGGCCTTCCCAGCAACGAGGATCAAACGCGCCGTCCGCCCCCGTGTTCCTCCAAACACCCTCACTTCTTCGTTAGTTCCGCCGCGGCCTTGTCCAACTTGGTCAACAGGTTTGTCAGACGTGCCAGGAGATCTTCACCCGAAATAGCACCTGCGTATTCGACAACGTGAACCCCCTGGCCCGTAAGTAGTTGGGCGTGAAGAGCGGTGGTCTCGTCGGGTAACACGGCGATGCCGCGCTTTAGCACCGTCGTGACGCCCTCACCTTCGACACGGACATCATACGTTCCAACCTTGATATTGCCGAAGCCAACTAGCGCCGCGTTGATGCCCTCGCTCTGTTTAATAACTGCGCCATCTCTGCCAAGGATGCTTATCATGTAGGATGCTTGGGCGCTGAGTCCTTCTTGCGGATGGAGCCAGATATTCACTGCTTCCTTTGCCTGTTGGCCAAAAACCGGCAGTTGAGTGCCGAGGATTCCAAGAACAACGATCAATTGCGAGATTGTTGACGCCACGGTGCGGTTTCTCATTTTGTTCTCCAGTCCAGGCTCTCCGGCCAACGCCGGGAACATGAGTCGTCACCATTGCTAGGCCGAGCGACCTTGTACTAGACGTTTAACGTAACTGACTTGTATTTGAAAGTGTCAAGTTTTGAAAAAAGAGCACACTCTACCCTTTGCCGCGCGGACCATATGGTCGCGGCGGCCGGGGTTT
>PKYZ01000287.1 GCA_003132865.1 Bryobacterales bacterium | reverse complement strand
GCAGCATAGGCGTCCTCCCGCGTCCATCATACTACGTAGCGCATGTTCTCAAACCGCTCGGCGAGCGAAGCTCGCCGTGTGTCCGCTCTCTGGCAGCTAAGGAAGGCCGGATCACCGAACAGGCCGGAAACTTCGGGCTGAGGAACTCGCATGGTTCCGGCAGGATCAGGTTGGTCCGGTAAAGCTCGCCGCCCGGAGAAGCGTTCAGGTCCGGGAAGGTAAATCCCGTTTCCGGATCCGTGACGCCCGCCAAAGGCTGCGATACCGCATTCGATCCGCAGGACCTCGGCATTGGTCACCTTCTGGGCCATAACTGTGTACAGGCTCGAGCCGCCCTGCTCGATTATCGCGAAGTGGAATCCAGCGGTATTCGCGATCGCCTGCATCCGGGCTTGCTGGGCGTTCGTGGGCGGGACAGGTTGCGGCTGGTTAGGCGGTGTGTCCTGATCGTTGAGCGGAACGGCCGGTTCGTTCACGATGTTGACGGCGTGCGGGAAGGTGGCCCCAAGATCCGGATTCGGCGTGCTGCGATAACGGGTGTACCAACTGGTGTCCACATTGAGGTTCATCAGGTTGGTCAGCCGTCCCAATGCCAGCGCCCCGGTCGCCTGGCTGCTCGGCAGAGTGCGAAACGTGTTTAGGTCCACGGGCTTCTCGCCTTTGAAAATCAGGGACGCGTTGAGAAAGGCGGCCATGGCTCATCTCATCGTCCGTGTTGTCCGAGATGTACTGGGGCATGTCGCTATCCAGGTTCCGCAGCGCAAAAGTTTGTAAGCCGCATTCCCGCCGGTGGTAGCGCCCCCGAGTTCGTCGAATTACTGTTCTGTGCGAAAAGGCCGCCGGCTGTTGCGGCGGCTGTGGCGGCCGCGCCCGCGATTNNCCTTGCAGGAATGCGCGTCGCCTGACCACGCCCTGTCATTTCGAGGCAACATCGACTGCCATTGAGTCAGTCACACTTGTACCTTTGCAAGACATTTTTCGTTTCATCTTTGTCACGCTCCTATATTTCCGGGTTAAGCCAAAAGGCTAAAAGACCTTCTCGCACTATAAGTGAGAACGGCTAGGAAGGTTGTCAGGGATATGTAAAGGTTGCGTAAACTACTACGGACGGACTTTTTACTTCGTACCCGGCGGGCCCGGCGTTGGACTAGCTGCCGCATCGTCTGCCAGCACCACGAAAGAACTCCTTGGGAACGCGAACTTGTGTCCGATCTGATCGATCACGTTCACCTGGCAGACATATTGCCCCGCCGGCAAGCTCTTCAACAGCGTCTGCAGCCGCAACGGCACCACGCCTTGCCGCTTGGCGTTGATGCGGTTGACCCGCACGGCCGGCGTTTCCATCACCTTCTTATCTCCCTGGTAGAAGGCCACGCTAGCCGTCACGCTGGTGATGCCGGGGCTTTGACCTTGGCTCCGGCCCTGCGACTGGCTTTGATTCAAAGCGGGGAACTGCATCACGCCGGGGTCGTAAAGCTCCAGATAGACCCACAGCTTCTGTCCGGGCCGGAAGACCCTCGTCACATTGGGCATGATCTTCTGGCCGGACTCATCCACCAGCGGATCCTCCGCCACCAGCTTCTTGCTGTTCTTCGCGCCGGCGATCTGTTCCTTCACAGCCTGCACCTGGTTGCTCAGGATCACCGAGCTTAGGTGCAGCGCGTTCCCCGAACCGAGATCCGGAACCGTAAAAGGCGATTGGAAGGTGCCGGTCTTGCCCTCCCCGTTTTCGCGCGCCACGAACTTCAGACTGTACTTGCCCGGCGCCAGCGTAAACCCGGTATCGTATTGGATCTGCTTGCGCGTGACTTCTCCCGCGGTGGTGGCAGCCACCTTGACGGGAATCGTGTCGCGCACCACCGAAGCCTGCCGGCCCCGCGCATCCAGTATCTCTCCGATGAAATCCAGTTCGGTGGCTGCCTTGGCGCCTTTGTTGCGGAACGACAATGCCGAGCCGGGAATGCGCACCGAGATGGGCACGAAGTATTTGCCCTTTGCCAGGCGGAAGTAATCCACTTCCGCCGCAATCTGCAGATCGGTCACCGGATTGTCGCTTTCCAGCGCTTCCTGCAACTGCGCTTCCTTGTTGGTGCCGGTCATCTTGGCGAAAATGGTGGGAGCATAGTAGCCTTGGCGGTAATCCAACTTGGCCCTTAAGTCCGCCAGCTTGGGAGCCAGCTTCACCTGGATGCGGCGGTACTTGCCATCCTCGGCAGTGTTACTGCTGGCGTAAGTCAGCATGTAATAGCTGCTCATATCTTTTTGCACCTGAGTCATGCCCAGCGTGAGATCGTTGGAATCGAGCAGCGCCTTGCCGCCAGTGTCGGCAGCCAGCGTATCCAGCGTCTCCTGCGTATTATGGAAGTTGTCCATCATCGACTGTTGCGCCGAGCCGCTGTACAGGTTCGATCCCGCCGAGGCCGCCTGGCTGGCGTCTCCCGCCGGCGGGGTGGCCATCAAGCCCCGTGCGTCGATCGGATAGAAAGCCACATTCGCCCGGACGGCCGCGTTTACAGTAGCCTGAAGCTGCGACTGATTGTCCACGCCGGTTTTCTGGATGCCGCTGGAGATATAGACCAGGGCCTTCTTTTCCGGATAACGCGCCAGGCGCCGCGCGGCGTCTTCCAGCGCGGCCAGCTTGCGGTCGGAATTGAAGATGTTGAACTCGGTCTCGTCGGCCACGAACGACCCGCTGATGTCCTGTGAGTCGGCGCCGGTGTCCGCCATGGTGGACAACTCGCTCGATTCGCCCACGTGGAAGGCGTGCAGCGTGGAAATCAATTGGTCGCGATCGGCCGTGAAATCCAAAACGGTTTTCAGCTCGGTTCCAAAAGTCATGATCGAGACCATGTCACTGGTGGTCATCTGAGTGCCGAGAAACTTGATGGCCGCGTCCACCGAGCGGACCTGCTCCTGCGGCTGCATGGACGAGATATCGAACAGCATCACGATCAGCCGGTGATCGCGGAGTTCCGGTTTCATAGCGGGCGTCTCGGANNCGCGCGGGCGCGGCGGGGGCCGGCTTGGGGGCCTCGCGAGTTTGCAGCGTTTTCGCCGGCAGAATCGGCTCGAGCGGCTTGCTGTCCAGCTTCTGTAACTCGCAACTCTGCAAGCTCTGCAACTTACCGTCTTCGTAAACAAGGAAGTCGCTCTTGGTAAGGCTTCCGATGGCCTTGCCGTCGCGGCTGGTCACCGTCACATTAACCACGACCACGTTGGCCGTGGTGGAGAACGTCGGCATTTGCTGTGAGCTCAACTGACTGGCCAGCAGAGCCGCCGTCACTACGATTGCCAGGTATTTCAAAACCGGAACCTCATCACTATGTCCAGCGTGCGCATGCCAGCAGCGGAGGTGGGAAGGCCATAGTTCGTGGCATTCACCACCGTGCCGACATTTGTGTAGCTGACCTGATTCAACACGTTATTGGCTTCGGCGCGGAACTCCAACCGCCGGCGCGTATCGCCAAACTGGAAAGATCGGCCGAAAGCCGCGTTCACCGACACCAGGTTGGGACCCGGAATCGTGTTGCGTCCGGCATTGCCAAACTGGCCCGACGGCGGCGCCGTAAACGCAGCCGGATTGAAGAACCCGGTGCTGGAAGACAACGGCTCGCCCGTGGCATCGGCGCGCTCGCTGCCCACGCCGCCGGTCTGCGCCAACGACGCCGTGTTTCCCAGAATGCGGGCCGTCAGCGGCGTCCCCGACTCCGCTGTGATGCCGCCGCTGAGCGACCAATTCCGCAGCAAACGCCCGGCCCAGCCGCTCGCCGCAAAACGCGAGTTCGGGTTGCCGAACGGCGATGTGTAGACCCAACTCATGTTGAACACGTTCGTACGATTGAAGCTGGACAGGCCGCGCTCGGCCGCCAGNNGCGAGAACGTGTAACGCGCATTCATCGAAATCCCTCCGCGGAAGCGCCGCATCAGGTGAGTCTGTAGAGCGTTGTAAGTGGAATCGCCGATGGGAGCGTCGTAAGTGAATCCCGTCGCATTCGCAAGCTGGTTCCCGGAAGCGAGCGCGCTTCCTGGAGGCCCCTCGTTGGGAAGCATCAGAACATCCAGGCGCGTTCCTTTGGTGCCCAGATACCCGACTTCCATGAAGAACCCTCTGCCGAGGTCATGCTGGATCGTGAGATTCCAGGTCTGGGCATACGGCGTACGATAGTAGCGATCGACTGCGAAAGTATTGTAGATAATCCCCGGCGACACCGCGACCAGGCCATCCGCCAGCGTCAGCGGGTTGGCGGCGCTGGTGTTCACACTCTTGGATACCGCGAAGGCCGGCAGAGCCTCCGGTTGCGGCTGCTGCGCCAGCTTCAACCCGAATGGAATGTAGGCCTGGCCGTTGTGATAGAGCCCATAGCCCGCGCGCACGATGGTCGAGCGTTTGATGAACGGCGCCTTCCACGCCAGCCCCACACGCGGCGAGAAATTCCTATAGTCGGGATTGATGAGACCGGCTGGGAACGAACCGGAGTATGGTCCGGACACGGAAGGTGCAACCACCGCTACGTTGCTGAAGCCGGGAGCGATGTCCAGGTTGGCCATCTCGTTGTATTTCTCCTGCAGCGGCGCAAAGAACTCGTAGCGCAGGCCCAAGTTCATAGTCAGATTCGCGTTCACTTTCCAATCGTCAACCCCGTAAGCGTTCCAGGTATTCTGGGTAAAATACATGGCCGGGCTGTATTGGATGGAGGCGGATTGCGGCAAGGCGAGCAGAAAATCGGCGAAATCGAATCCAGTTCCCTGTACGGGCAAGCCGTTGGCGCCCAATTGGCTGGTGGCCTCGCCGGTGAAGTTGAAGGTGCCGCGTCCGTTCTGCTGGGTTTCAGTGCTGAGATCGTTGCGGCCATACTGCATGCCTAGAGTGAGTGTGTGCTTGCCGCGGGAAAGGACAACGCTTTCGGTCAGGTTCTGGCTCTGGTTGCGGGTGAGCACCGGATTCGCGTCGCTAAGCGCGCCGAAATTCGTGAAGTTCAAGTTAGGCGGACCATAGTCCACCGGGTTAGACGAGGTGCCCGCGATACCTAATTCCGCGGCCACGTCCGTTCCGTATGCAAAGTACGGAGTGGTTTCGTTGCGGTTGCGGTTGAACGCCACGCGCGAGCTGAGAATAGTGGTGGGCGAGAAGTTGTGGGTCCAAGTAAGGTCGGTCTGTATGCCATAGCCGCTGATGGTATCGAAAAAAGCGAACGGCTGGGCGGTGTCGCCGTCGCGGCGCTGGTAGGACAGATGGTATGCCAGGCGATCGTTCTTACCCACGTTCCGCATCGCCCGCCCGTTCAGATTATCGGTATTATTTGGCGGCGAAGCCAGATACTCGTAGTTATTCACCGTGCCGGGCTGATTCGGCAGGGGGATGTAACTGAGCAGCTTCGTCGAGACCGGATTCAGCATGGTGGACGGAATCAGGTTGCCGGCGAAGGGCTGGTTAGTGCCAGGAGCGAAGATCTGCACCGGTCCGGACGATTCGAGCGCCTGCGAGAAGTCTCCCTGCCGCTCTAGCGCGGTCGGCACTGTCTCCACCGCCGAATACGACTGCCGGGAGCGCGTGCCGGTGTAGTTCAAGTAAAAAAAGGTGGATGTGTCCTTGACAATCTTCGGGATCACCAGCGGTCCGCCCAACAGAAATCCGAAGCGGCTGCTGGCATAAGCGGGCTGCGGCACTTCCTGCCCGCTGATGGAAAATGGCTTGGCATTCACCGCGGAGTTCGCCAGCGTCATAAACGCCATGCCATGGATCTGGCTGGGAGCCCGGCGGTTGCCGAACTGCGCGCCGGGCCGGCCCTGGCCTTGGCCCTGTCTGCGGTTGCCGCCCTGACCGCCGAATCCTCCGCCGCCGCGTCCGCCAAATCCGCCGCCTCCGGGGCCGCCGAAGCCGCCACCCGGACCGCCGCCGGGTCCACCAGCAGCGCCGCCCGGACCATTTTGTCCGCCGAACTGTTCGCCCTCGGGACCACCGGGCATGCCCGGCCCGCCCATCATCATGCCGAAGTCGGGCTGCGCGTTTTGCGCCAAACCCTGGCTCAGGCTGCCCGAGACTTGGAAGGCCTCGCTGCTGTTCTGGCCATCCACCGGCGCCGCGGTGGGGGCCGCGGTCTCCGGCGCATTTAACTCGCTCTGCAATTGCGTTTCAAACTGATTGCCGCCGGCCCGAGCGCCGCCCATGCGCGCCAATCGCTCGATCGCCGGCGATTCTTGCAATTGCAGCGCAAAATCGATCTTAGCGGTTTCCGCGCAACTCGATTTCTTGCTGGCAGGCTCGAAGCCGAACATGCGCACTTCAATGGAACAATCGCCCGAAGGCGCCGCGGAGAACGCGTAGTGACCGCTCTGGTCGGTGGTGGTGACGAGTTTCCGATCGCCAATGCTGGCCGTGACCGTCGCGCCGGGAATTGGCTGGTTCGCCGACTTGACGAAGCCGCTTTGGGCATACAGCCCTCCGCCGGCGGCCAACAGCGCAAGGAAAAGAAGACGATGCTTAGGCAAAATTTCCAAATGCCTCAACCAGCAACGACGACCGGAGACCGCCAGCCGTTACCTGTTAAGATATTGTAAATCGTTGCCAGCGCGTAACATTCAGCACTTCGGAAGCGCCCTTTCTGCATGCGCAAACTAATGACCACAGGTTTTCTTCTCGGCTTGCTCACGTTGACGGCCCTGGCCGCGGATGTTAGCGGCAAATGGACCGCGCAGGTGCCCGGCCGCGGCGGACAAGCACGGGAGGCTACATTCACTTTCAAGGCGGACGGCAATACGCTGACCGGCACTGTGAGCGGGCGCGGGGGGGACACGCCCATTGCCGACGGCAAGATCGACGGCGATACGATCTCTTTCACGCAAACCCTGGAGTTCAACGGAAACACGATGAAATTCCTGTATAAGGGAACGGTTTCCGGCGACGAAATCAAGTTCACCAGGACGCGCGATGGCGGCGAAGGGGAACCCCAGGCATTCACCGCGAAGCGGGCGACGTAGCATCGTCGTTGAGGAACACCACCACGGCGTCGCCGTGACAGACTAAGCGGGCGGGAGCGGACTCTCCGTACCCGAAGCCGTTCTTCCGCGTTCCGCTGGCGGTAACTGTCACGAGATCCTTGCGGGTTTCGATGCGGCCATACACCACGGCCCAGTTGTCGTAATCCGGGCTGCCGAAGCGGAGCTTCGTCAGGGACGTTCCTTGCTTCACGGCGCGCAGCTTTTGAGCGAGAAGCACCGCGTCCACGGCCAGGACAGCGGGCGGCTTCGGGGCGGCCGCCGGATCGTACACCACCCAGAAGGCATTGGGCCACTCCTGATCGCCGGTGACCAGCTTGTGGCCGCATTTCTGTTCGCCGAGCCAGCGCCCCGTCTGGCGGGAGGAGAATCGTCCAACAACCGCGACTACCTTGCCGTCATAGGCGGAGAGATCCTGCAGCACTTCGCATACAGTCACGGGCTGCAACGCAGGCTCCGCGCCCCCGATGAGCGGACACACCACCGTTAGAAAGAGTATTGCGAGTCGCACGGCTCCTGAAGCGATAATTCATTATAGGCGCGCAGGGGGTGCGTTGCGTTACAAATTGCTATTTCTGAGCCACGACCGTCAGGGAGTGGTTCGAGCTTTACGCGTGATGCAGTTTGTCCATCGCGTCGACTTGGGTGGCGCGCCAGACGGGGATGGCCGCCGCGATCATGGCTATCGCGATTACCGCCAAGGCTGCCGCCGCGAGCGTCGTGAAGTTGTGCGCCGCGACGCCGAACACGAGATTCTCCAGCCAGCGCGACGCAGCCCAGCCGGCCACCATGCCGATCGCCGCGCCGATCAAGGACAGGCGCAAAGCCTGCCAGCCCGCCCAGCGCAGGATGGAAGGCCGCGGCGCACCCAAGGCCATGCGGATGGCGATCTCGT
>PKYZ01000154.1:1183-8292 GCA_003132865.1 Bryobacterales bacterium | reverse complement strand
ATGCGCTGGACGCCGGTGGAGGAATTTCTGGCGCCCGACGACTATAGCGATCATACCGCGCACATGGCCAACTTTTTCGCCGCGGTGCGCAGCCGCAAACCGGTGGTGGAAGACGCGGTGTTCGGCCTGCGCGCGGCCGGTCCGGCGCTGTTGGCCAACGCCAGCCACTACGAGCGGAAGATCTGTGGTTGGGATCCGCAGGCGATGGAGCGCATATGAAACCCCAACAGATTACGCGGCGCGGGCTGCTGCTGGCGGGAGGCGCCGTGCTGGCCGCGCGGGGCAGCGTTGCGCAGAGCAAGCCGCGCACGGTGCGCTTCGGTGTGCGTACTCCGCTGCCCAAGGTGAGCTTGCGCGAGAGGGCCATGCTGGTCGACCGCCTGGGCTACGACGGCATCGAGCTGGGTCAGGAGTGGCTGAACCAGCCGGTGGAGGCGATCCGGGAGCAGCTTGCGGGTACCGGCGTGGAGGTCAGCGCGATTGTGGGATCGATTCAGCTTTTGGATACGGATCCGCAAAAACGCGCCGAGGGCGTGGAGTTGGACCGGCGCCGTCTGCGGGTGGCGAAAGAGCTGGGCGCCGATTGCGTGATCGAGGTCCCGGTCTTCGGGGCCAACAAGTTTCAGGACATTTCTCCTCTGATGACTGCGCGGGAGATTGAGGAGAAGCTGCTGATCGCCGGATTGAAGCAGCTTACGGGGGACGTGGAGCGCACCGGGATCAGGCTATTGCTGGAGCCGTGCAACCACAAGGAGACGCACTTCATGAACCGGCAGAGCCAGGCGGCGGAGATCATCGAGGCGGTGGGCGCGCCGGGCTTCCGGATACTGAGCGATTTTTATCACATGCAATTGGAGGAGAAGGATATCGGCGAGACGCTCGGCCGCTATGGCAAGTACACGGCGTACGTGCACCTGGCCGATGGCGCGGAGCGCACCGAGCCGGGGTCGCTGCCGTTCGACTATCGTCCGGGTTTCCGGGCGCTGAAGAAGTGGGGCTACGCGGGATGGCTGACGGTGGAATCCGGCGCCACCGATAATCCGGAAGGCGCGCTGAGCCGGGCGCTGACTTACCTGAAGCGCCAATGGAGCGAGGCGTAGCGGCCCGCGGCGGAAGTCACCGAGAACCAGGAAGGCAGGCGGAACCGCCTGCCCCACTGCGCGGGATCCATTTACATGCTTTTGCGCTTGCGGCGGCGGGCCACCAGCAGCACCAGCACCACTCCAGCGGCGAGCCATAGAGCGGCCTGAAATAATGTGTTATTCATGTGCGGTTCCTCCTTTCTCATTGAATCCCCTTCATCAGGGGGAACAAGTATTTGAAAACCTGTAAAATGCCCGGTCCGGCCGCCACCACCAGGATGGACGGCAGGATGAAGAAAAAGATCGGGAATACCAACTTCACCCCCACTTTGGCGGCTCTTTCTTCCGCCTCCTGGCGGCGTCGCACGCGCATGAACTCGGAATGGGTGCGCAGCGCTTCTGCCATGCTCGTGCCGAAGCGGTCCGACTGGATCAAAATGGCGGTCAGTTTCCGCAGCTCGGCCTCGCCGGTGCGCTGCGCCAGATTTCGGAGCGCCTCGGCCCGGCGCTTACCGGCGCGCATCTCGAGAGTGACCAGACTTAGCTCGTCGCTGAGCTCGGGATGCGCCACGGCCAATTCGCGGCCGACGTTTTGAATCGCCTGATCCAGCCCCAAGCCCGCCTCCACCGAGACGACCATCAAATCCAATCCGTCGGGCAGCGAGAGACGCAATTTCTCTTGACGCTTGGAAACCTTGCGCTCCAACAAGAAACCGGGAATCCAGTATCCGGCCACGGTGGCGGCCACAGGCAGCACGATGCGCAGCACCGGGTTCGCCGTAATGCTATCCCGGAATACGATCGACAGGATGGCCAGGGTCACCGCCAGGATCAGCTTGATGCCGTACAACAAGGCGACGGCGCTTTCCGCCCGGTACCCGGCCGCTATCAGGGTGCGCCGGGTGGTCTGCGCGTCTGCGGGCGAGATGGGCGCATGCTGTCCGATGGCTTCGACGCGGCGCGCCAGCAGCGACGGCTTGGGCTGGCCGATGCGGTCGAGCGTCACTGTGGCGGCCGGTTCGGGGTCCAGTTGTTGCAGAAGCCGGGCCGGCTTGGCATAACGGCCGTAGCCATAGGCGGTAATGACCGTCGCCAGCAATCCAAACAACGCCACGGAAACCAGTAAAGCCATAGTCCAACCTTTGCTCTAAACCTTGATCCGGATGATCTTGCGGATCACCAACTGGCCCACGATCTGACCCACAATGGAGCCCGCAATGAGCTTCTTGCCGTCCGGATCGTCAAGCATCGACTGCAGATACGCGGGCGCCGCCATCAGCATGAGGACGGCGGTGGCGGCCGGCAGAATCGTGAGCACCAGCGCAGTGATCCTTCCGTGAGCGCTGGCAGCCTTGACCTGGCCCTTCAACTGGAACCGTTGGCGGATGACTTGTCCCAAACGGGTGAGGATCTCGCCCAGGTTGCCGCCGGTTTGTTTCTGCAGGATCACCGCCGACACGAAGAAACGCACATCCAGCAGCGGGACCCGCTCCGCCAAGTTGTATAGCGCCGTATCGAGCGGCGCGCCGAGATTCTGCTCATTGAACAGCGTGCGGAACTCCAGCCCCAGCGGGTCGGGCATATCCTCGCTCGCCATGCGGAGGCTGATCGTGAACGCGTGGCCGGCGCGCATGGAGCGCGCCAGAAAGTCGAGAGCCTCGGGAAACTGCTCCTCGAAGGCCGCCGACCGGCGCGTGCGCTTGCGGCGGAGGTAGAGGTAGGGCAACGCAGCGAGAAGCACGGCAAGGGCGGCAGACGTCCCCGTGTAGGCGAAAAGGGCCGGCAGCATCCGGGACAAGACCATGGCTCCCACGGCCCCGCCCGCCATCGTCAGGATCAATCCGCCGGGCGTCCAATCCACTCCGGCTTGCTGGATCAGCTTCTTGGTCTTCTCCAGCAGGGCCAAGTGCTCCAACCACACCTCCAGTTGCGGCCGTTTGCTGGCCAAATTCCGCAGCAACTGGGTGCCGCCGGGGATGGGATCCTCCGCGGCGGTCCGCAGCATGGCCGACATCTCGCGCTTGCGCCACCATTCATAGAACTTCAGCCCGAAAGCGATGGAGAGCAGCACAAACGTGAACACAACCAGAAACAGCGGAAGGGAGATAGGCACGGCTAGCCGACCTCCTGGTAGCTCGCGAATATGCTGGCGGGCAGTTCCAAACCGCAAGCGGCCAGCCGTTCGTAGAACTTGGGCCGGATGCCGGTGGCCCGGAAGCAACCCCGCACCTTCAACTTTTCCGTGAGGCCCTTCTTATCGAACACAAACAGGTCTTGCAGAGTCACCAACTCGCCTTCCATGCCGGTGACCTCCGTCACGTGGGTGACCTTCCGGGAGCCGTCGCTGAAGCGCGACACCTGCACGAACAGATCCACCGCGGAGGCGACCTGTTGCCGGATGGAGCGCACGCCCATGTTGGCGTTGGACATCCCCACCATCACCTCCAGCCGTCCCACAGCATCGCGCGGGCTGTTGGCGTGGACGGTAGTGAGAGAGCCGTCGTGGCCCGTATTCATGGCTTGCAGCATCTCCAGCGCCTCCTCGCCGCGCACCTCGCCCACGATGATGCGGTCCGGACGCATGCGGAGCGCGTTGATGACCAGCTCCCGTATGCGGATGGCGCCCGTGCCTTCGATGTTGGGCGGACGCGTTTCCATACGCGCCACGTGGGTCTGCTGCAGACGCAGTTCGGCCGCGTCTTCGATGGTCACGATGCGTTCGTCCTCCGGGATGTAGCTGGAGAGCACATTGAGCAGCGTGGTCTTGCCCGAGCCGGTGCCGCCGCTGATCAGGATATTCAGGCGGGCCTTCACGCAGTATTCCAGCGTCTGGCGCATGCTCTCGGTCATGGTCAGACTGCGCACCAGATCCTCGGGGCGCAGCGCATGCCGCCCGAAACGCCGGATCGACAGCAGGGGGCCATCCACCGCCACCGGCGGAATGGCGGCGTTCACGCGCGATCCGTCCGGCAGCCGCGCGTCCACCAGGGGCGTGGATTCGTCCACCCGGCGGCCGACTTGCGCCACTATTTTTTCGATAATGCGCAGCAGGTGGGCGTTGTCCTTGAACTGTACGGGCGTGCGGTGCAGTTTGCCGGCCTGCTCCACGTACACCAGGTAGGGAGTGGTCACCAGGATATCGGAGATAGTGGAATCCTGCAACAGAGGCTCCAGCGGGCCCAGCCCGAAAACTTCGTCGAGCACCTCTTCGATGACACGGTCCTTGTCCGTCCGGCTGAGCGGAGTCTTTTCCTGATCCACCAGCCGGACCAGCGCCGTGCGGATCTCCAGGCGCGCACGTTCTCCCGGAATGGAGGACAGCGCTTCCAGGTTGAGGCGTTCCAGCAACTGTTGATGCAGCGCAAATTTCAGTTGCTGATACTCCGGCGTGGCGGATTCGGTTTGGAAAAGCCGCGCCACCCATCCCGATTCCACCGTTGCCTGCGGCGAGCGATTCCATCCGTTGCCCATCACAGTGCTCCTTTATCCGAACAGGCCGAACCGGCGCTTGCCCTTCTCGACGGGCGCGCCAGCCAGACGCATGGCAAAGCTCGACAGTTGGCGGCTCAGATGACTGCCGGGCGGCAGAAGCTTGCCCTTGCAGAAAGCGTCGTAGAGCGCGTAGTAGTCGTTGGGCAGCATGGTGTCGATCGGCAGGCCCAGAATGCGCTCGAGTTCCTCGGAGGTGACATCCGGCCGCTGCGGTGTGCGGTTCAGGATGACGCGCAGCCGGTTTCCAAAACCGGCGTTGATCAGCGTCTGGACCGCCTGCTTGGCCTGGTGCAGCGATGGCACTTCCAGCGTGGTGACCAGGAATATGTCGTCGATTTCATCGAGTACCGTGATGGTGGCCATATTCAGCGTGCAGCCCAGGTCGACTACTGTCCAGGCGTAGTGCGCCCGCACAAACGTGAGGACCTTCCCGAGAGATTCTCCGGGAACGGGATCCTTGGGAAGATAGCCGGAGGGCGCCGCGATGATCTCCAATCCCGGCCACTCGGCCGAAACTAAGGCGTTCCAATAACTCACATCCAACCGATGCAGATTCTGTACCGCATCCAGAACCGAGTAGGGCGATTTGACCTTCATCAGGAAGCCCACAATTCCCGATTGCAAGTCCAGATCGGCCAGCAAGCTGTGCTCGGCTCGCTGCGCGCTGACGCGCCCCAGTTCGGCCGCCAGGTGGCAGGCAATGGTCGAGGCGCCGGAGCCGCCTTTGGCCGAGAGGAATCCCAGGACTTTGCCCGGTGGGCGGCTATTCTCCCGCGGCCGGGGACGGACTTCGGCCCGGCGCTCGACCGCCTTTCGGAGATTGTTGCCCAGCGGCGGATACAGAAACTCATTCGCGCCAACGCGCATGGCGGCCAGGATGGTTTCCGGTTGCGCCGTGGTGTCGAGCGCCACCAGCATGGCATCGGGCAGGGCGGCGCGCACGGCGCGCACCGCTTCTTCGAGCGGCAGTGGCAGCCCGGTGATATCCAGCAGCACGACTTCCGGCCGCAGGAACTCCAATCGTTCGATCAGCGAGGGCCAGTTCCGGAGATCGCGCTGTTCTATGACCACGCGCACGGCCAGACCGCGCAGCGCATCCTGCACGGGCTCCCACAATTCGGGCGCCGCGATCGCCACCCCCACGGTGGTGGGCGTCGCGGGGGCTTTGGATGTGTCCTGTTCGAAAACGAGGGAGGCCATTACCGTGTTCCTCCGGGCGCGGACCCTAGCGCAGGACTGGCCTGCGGCGAGGCCGCGGCGGCCGCCTTCTNNTTTCTCGATCTCCAGCAGCTCTTCGACCGGTATGTTCTTCTTCACCGGCGGCAACGGAATCGCGCCGGTAACCTCAGAGTCGGGAGTCCGTGGCGCGACAGTGGCGGTGCCCGGCAGAAATTCCTGGGGCATGCGGACCGCGGGAAGCGCCGCTCCGCCCGGAATCGGCCGCACCAGTTCCGGTGTGATGAGGACCATCAATTCCGAGTTGTTTCGGGTGCGCGAACGGCTTTGGAAGAGCTTGCCCAGCAAGGGAATGTCGCCTATGCCGGGAATCTTGTTGAGGCTCTCGGTGATGGTGTTGTCCAGCAGGCCCGCAATCACGAAGCTCTGGCCGCTCTCCAGTTCGACTTGCGTCTGCACGCGCCGGGTGGCCAGCGCCGGGATGGTGAAGCCCTGGAATTGCAGGGCGTTGGCGTAATCCAGCGAGCTGACCTCGGGGGCCACTTGCAGGCGGATCGATCCACGCGGCGTCACTACTGGCAGGAAGTTGATGCGCACGCCGTATTCGCGGAACTGGATGGTGACCGCGCCCGCCNNCCGCCACGGCCCCGCCTTGCACCACGGGAAACGGGAACTCGCCGCCGGCCACAAAGCTGGCGGGCTTGCCATTGATGGCCAGCACATTCGGCTCGGCCAACATTTGCAGCAGGTTGCGGGCCTCCAACGCCTTGATGAGGGTACCCAGATTCAGATCCGACCGGAACAAGAATATGTTGAGCGCATCGGAGAGCGTAAATTGCACGGCATTGCCCTGGACATTGGGGACGGCAGGTCCGAACTGGCCGGTGGTGACTTGGCCCACCGTGTTCCCCGCGCCAGTGCTCAACAGGTTGAAGCCGAATGAGGTGGTGGCGGAGCGATCCACATCGGCGAACCGCACGTGGAGCAGGATCTGGGGCTCCGCCGCGGGCACCTCGACGCGCAACAGGTTCACTACTTTGCCCAGCGTGGCCGCNNCCATGCTGGCGGCGCGCTCGGCGCTCGAAAGATCTTTCACGGTGCCCCGCAGAAAAACCGTATCGTTCTCGAAGTCGAGGCTGACGTCCTGGCCTTCCAGTCCCCGCTTGAGCTGCCCCTGGACGGCTTCGATGCGGGCGGTGTTCTGGCGCACGGTCAGGTCGTACATGGTGCGCGCGCCATCCTGTTGCCACAAAATCACCGAGGTCTCTCCCGGCGCTTTGCCGTTGATCAGCACCTCGCGCGGATTCACCGCCAGGGCCTCGGCGAGGTCGCCGTTGGCCACCGACACGCGCCGCAGGT
>PKYZ01000154.1:214-1148 GCA_003132865.1 Bryobacterales bacterium | reverse complement strand
GATCACCTCGACCACGCGCGGCTTGGGCGACGGAGGTAACGCCGCGAGTGGAGGCGTAGGGCGGATGAGGACAGCCCTGGCCGGCCCTATAGGTCCGGGTTTGGCTGCCTGCGGGAGCGGCGCGCCCGGATGGAACAATTGCGCGACCGCGCTGCCGTTGGTTTTGGCTATCTCGGTGTCCAGCGGATTGCGCAGCACCAGTTGAATAGTGGTCTGGTTGCCGGCCAAGCTCAACATTTCCGCCTGCTGCGGCGTAACCAACAGGTTTACCACCGGCACGGAGACGGGCTTTCCTTCGGCATCTTTCTGGAAGTTCTGGCCGGCGGAGAGCACTTGCACGTTTTGCAGCAGGGTCTGGGTGACGGCGCCCAGCGCGGCCGCCCCGGGCGGATTGCCGGATACCAGTACATCCACCCGCATGCCGGGCACGGCAAAGCCGGCCACTCCTACAATTTCATTCACCCGTATGGCCACCGCGCGCATGCCTTTGGGGATCAGGGCCGCCAGGCCGGCGCCCCCACCCTTGAGGGCCAAGCGGGTTTCCACTATGGGTTCGCTGCTAAAGATGGGAGAAATCACGCCGCGCCCGACGATATCCTCCTTCTTCCGGAGGACGCCTTCGGGTATGGTTCCGGTCCAATCTCCCTCGCGAAGATCCGCGTCCCGGATAAGGGTGCCGGGCTCCAAGTCCCGCGCAGCCAGAATGAGTTTGCTAGACCTGGGCGCCGCCTGCGTCGTCACGCGGCTGGATAAGAGCCGGTATAGCAACAGGCTGGCGCCGGCTGAAACGATAAAAGCAAAAGCCAGAACGGAAATTAGTCGTTGATTCATGCTTCGCTCACGGGCCGTATCCTCTCGCCGGATCCCCAGCCCGATCCTCTTCTCCGGGCAGCTTAAAACCGGCCCCGGTGCGGTTCGCCTTCTATATCGGCCG
>PKYZ01000154.1:0-197 GCA_003132865.1 Bryobacterales bacterium | reverse complement strand
TTGATGCTGCCTCCGGCGCTCGCAAACAGAGCCGCCGAAGCCAGCGCCACGAAGGCCAGCATGAGGGTGTATTCGATCAGGTCTTGCCCCCGATCGTCGCTTCCAGAATTGTGCCCAAAACGTCGTCATCTTGTTTGTCCTTTCGATAAACGATTACGGATTGAGCTCCGCCGCTGGAGGAATCGGCGGAGGCTTGC
>PKYZ01000114.1 GCA_003132865.1 Bryobacterales bacterium | reverse complement strand
AGCGCTTCGACACGCTGGTGAAGTCGGCCGACAACATGATGTTGTACAAATACATCATCCGCAACACGGCCAACCAGTACGGCAAGACGGTGACCTTCATGCCGAAGCCTCTGTTTGCCGACAACGGCAGCGGCATGCATGTGCATCAGAGCATCTGGAAAGAAGGCAAGCCGCTGTTTGCGGGCGACTTGTACGCTGGGTTCAGCCAGATGGGGCTGTGGTATATCGGTGGCTTGCTGAAGCACGCGCGGGCGCTTTCGGCCATCATCGCGCCGACCACCAACAGCTACAAGCGGCTGGTGCCGGGCTACGAAGCGCCGGTGAACCTGGCATACTCGCGGCGCAACCGCTCGGCGGCCTGCCGCATTCCGATGTACTCGGCCAGCCCCAAGGCCAAGCGGGTGGAGTTCCGCCCGCCGGATCCGGCGGCCAATCCGTATCTGGCCTTCGCCGCCATGCTGATGGCCGGCCTCGACGGCGTCGCCAACAAGATGGATCCCGGCGAACCGCTGGACAAGGACATCTACGATCTTTCGCCGGAGGAGATGCGCAACGTTCCTTCGATGCCCGCATCGCTCGAAGAAGCGCTGAGTTGCCTGGAAGACGATCACGGCTTTATGATGAAGGGCGACGTCTTCACCGAGGAATTGATCGAGACGTTCATCGACTACAAGCGCAAGAACGAAGCGGATGCCATCCGGTTGCGGCCGCATCCATACGAGTTCGCGCTGTACTACGACGTGTAGACCGTGGGGCAGGTCCGCCCTGCCTCACATTACTCCGAGTAATACCCGTTCCGGGCGTACACATTCGTGTGAGCCACGTTCAGTTTCACGCGAATTCTGCGCCACTTTCCCGGCTGAACCGACTGGGCAGGATAATAGGCGAGCAGGTATTGGTTTCGCATTGACAGGACCGCCTTCGCTACGACGCTACCGGCATCTTCCCAGTCGGAAATGGTGAAGTGCAGGCCGCCCGTGTTTTCCGCCAGATCCTGTAGGAGAGCGAGGCCGCGCTGCTCCTCCTGCTGCTCGATGGCCTTCTTGGTGCGCACGCGAGAGTCGATTCGGATCGCGTAGATCTGCACATCCGCTTCCATGGCCAGCCGCATCAGTTCGCCCTTGGATTTACGGCTGTGGTTGTCCATTCCATCGGACAGGATCAAAAGCGCCCGGCGCGGGTTGGAGGCGGACCGCATCCGCTCGAGGCCGGCATAGATGGTATCGATTAACGCCGTGTCACCACCGGCGCTCAGGAGGTGAGCGCTTTCGGCAAGAGATCCCAGATCCGAAGTAAACGCGGAAGAGATGTCCGGCCGGGTGGAAACCGTAAACAGGAAAGCTTCGTCCGCGGAATTGGCGTTGTCGACAAACGCGCGGAGTCCGGCTTTGGCGACGTTCAGCTTGTCGCGCATGCTTCCGCTGGTATCGAAGATGAGTCCAATCGAAGCAGGCGCATCCTCGGCGCTGAAGGCCACGATGGCCTGCGGCGCCTTGTCTTCGAAGACGGTGAAGTTCGCGCGGTCGAGCCCGTTTACTGTGGCGCCCCTGTGATCGGTGACCGACACGGGTACGAGCACCAAGCGTGTGTCTGCTCGAATCGTCTGGCCGGCAACCCTGAGCAGGGGGGCGATGAGACAGAACACCAGGGGCAGCCATCTTGACATGCTGATTCGTTCCTCCGCTCGGGCCAAGCGTGCACCACACAATAGTGGGGTGCGCAATCTGCCCAGACTTGGAACCATGTTAGTCTGCGGCCAATAAAAAAGGCATAAGTCCGCAGTAAAAAAGTCGTAAATGGGATCAGTATCCAGGTATGAGAGACCAGGTCCACTCCGGCTGCCAGGTCTTTCCGGATCAAGCTGCCAACGAGATGATGAGGCCGCCAAGGGCGACGAACCCGCCGCCGATCAGGACGGCAGCGCCGGGTTTCTGATGGAAGACCAACCAGGAGATTACTTGCGCAAGCAGCAAGAAGAAGAGGAGCCTGGGTGCCGCCGCGGAAGAGCGCAGACCCAGACGGACGAATGCATCGCCGGCGGCTTCCAGGAGAGCGGCGAGAACCAACAGCAGGAGTACGACACTCTGTCTCAAGCGTGCCGGGCGACCAGGAGCAGCAATCCGAAAATGACTACCGGGATCAGGGCGAGCATCACATAGAACAGGATTTTGCGCGCCCATGGAGTGCGCCGTTGCTTCCAATCGCGCAGTTCGGGGCGGTCGGCCACGCCGACCTGGTCCGGATGCTGGAGGTCCCAGGCGAATTCGTGGGCGCTGGCGTAGCGGCTCTTGGGGTCGCGTTCCAGGGCGCGGTAGATGATCTCCTGAAGTTGGGGAGAGATGCCCGGGTCGACTTCGCGCGGCGGGACCGGGTTGTTCAGCACGCGGTCGTTCATGATCAAAAAAGGATTGGCGCCGGAGAACGGAGTCTTCCCAGTGAGCATTTCATAGAGCATGATGCCCAATGCATACAGGTCGCTGCGGGCATCGCCACGTTTCCCTTTGACCTGTTCGGGCGAAATGTATTCGGCCGTTCCCATTACCTGCGAAAGCTTGGTGAACGTCAGCCGCCGAGATCCCGACCTGGCGGCGATGCCAAAGTCGATGAGCTTGACGCGATCGTCATCGTCGACCATGATGTTGTCGGGCTTCAGATCGCGGTGCACGATTCCATGCTTGTGAATGTACTCCAGCACTTCGCAGATACGGAGCGCGATGCGCATCGCGCGCTCGGCCGGAAGCTTCCCCTGCTCGTTCAGGATTTGCCGGAGCAGGCGGCCGTCCACCCACTCCATGACCATGTAGAGTTGGCTGCGGTCGTCGTTGCCGAGGACCTTCATCACACCGGGGTGATCCAGCATTTTGCCGATCTCTTCCTCGCGGCGAAAGCGATCGAAGAAAACCGGGTCGCTCTCCATTTCCGGATGCGGGATCTTGATGGCAACCGGGCGGCCGGTGCGCAAATCCGTGCCGCGGAAGATGGATGCCATGCCGCTACGCGCAACGAGCGTGTCGATGCTGTAATGGTCGAGTTGGTCGCCGGCGCGGACTGGAGCCATAGTCAGGGCAGGGCCAGCCTGAAGAGCCGCCCGCGGTACTTGCCTACGCGCTCCGAACTGGGTTGAGACGCGGATGGCCTGGACACTGATATTATAGCAAGCTGTCAGCTTTCAGCTATCGGCGTTCAGCTTATTGCCAACGTTCGAAGGTTGCAGGTTGATGCTAAATCCGGCCGCTGAAAGCTGATCGCTGATAGCTGAACGCTATACTCAGTGGAGCTTGTACGGCCGCCCGCGGTACATGCCGACGCGTTCAACGCCGCGGACACGGATGGCCTGGACGCTGATATTATCGCTGCCGTCTTTCGCGTTGGCGAGGGCGACCAGATCCCGCACGGCAAGCTGCAAGTCACAATTCCGCGTGAGGATACGAGCGAAGTCGCTTGCATCCACTGCGCCGTGCAGCCCGTCGGAGCAAAGCACCAGCACGTCTCCCGGAAACACCTGGCAGTCGCCGGTCTCCACATTCACGAACAAAGTGGTTCCCAAGGATCGCGTGAGCAGGTGCCGAGTATCCACCGCGGCGGCTTCCCGAGTGGATAGTATTCCCAAGCGCAACTGCTCGTTGGCAACGGTATGATCGCGTGTCAGCACGCTGGCATGGCCTCTCCGGATGAGATAACAACGCGAATCGCCGGCGTGGGCTACCACGGCGCGATCGAAGCGGAGAGCGCAGGCCACCATGGTGGTTGCCATGTTGACACCCCCAGGGGCGGCTGTCAGTCCGGCATCCAGCACATGCGCGTTAGCTGCCTGGACCAGGCGGGTCAGCAAAGCGGGCAGCGGCTCTCCCCGAGGCGCCCCGCGAAAACCGGACATCATGCTCTCTATGGCCGTGAGGGAGGCAACTTCACCGCGCTCTTGCCCGCCTACTCCGTCAGCCAGCGCAAACAACCAGCCATGCGAACGGGCCTCAGCCGGCGTGGCGGGGATTACCGAGCCAAGGTAGTCTTCGTTGTGTTCGCGTACCCGTCCGGTGTCGGACAACTGGGCGAACTCCACATCCAGCATGGCGCGCCCTCAAAGCAACGGGCGGCCTTGTGCCCGCCCGGCCCCCTTGATTATCCGCCAATCGTCACTCACACCGCCTCGGAACGCGCAGCAACGAGGGTGGTCCGGCCCGAGACCTTACTTGCGCGGATAAAATAGATTCCACCATAGATGGCCCACACCAACGCGATACCCAACGCCAGCAACGGCTCCATCTTCGTGCCATAGCCCATAAACGGCCCTACCAGGTAGAACGCCATGCACGCCAGGTTGGCGACCAAGCCGAACACAGGAATGAGCAAATGGCGGACAAGGCTGAACTTCGGGTGCTTATGATAGGCCACCAGGCAAATGATGCAACTTAGCCCGTACAGCAGGAACGTGCCGAAGTTCGAAGCGAGAGTCATGGTGAGCAGGGAACTGGGCAGAGCCGCCATGCCGTCGTGCGTCGTGTATCCAAAGCTCGACCAGAAGCCCTGCGGCAGGGCCTTTATGGCCGCGTCGGCCGGCGCGCCTGCGTCGCCAAACGGCATCATCACCGCAACACACCCGATCACCGCGGAAATTGCGGCCAAGGTCCAGATAGCGCGATGCGGGCTGAGATTCTTGGCATGCAACTCACCAAAGTATCCATGCAGCTCGCGATCCTTTCCCATGGCGTAAGTGACACGCGCGCCGGTGTTCATGCAAGAGAGCGTGGTGCCGATCAGCGCCAGAAACACGGTAAACGCTTCGCATAGCATGAAGATCCGGCCGCCCCCGGGGCCGAAGAGGGCTGTGCCTACCACGATCATCATGTCGCCGATGGGAGCCGCCGAAGCGCCGGCGTTTTGCATGGTGTAACCGCTGTTCAAGAAATAAGCAGCGGCAAAGTACTCGAACAAATAACAGATTACGCCTTGCACCAGCAGCGATACGAGGACCGCGATCGGAATGTCGCGCCTGGCATTCTTGGCCTCGCCACCCATCGCCGTTACCGATTCGAATCCCACGAGAATCAGAATGGCGACCGTGGCCTGGATGAACGCCCACCCCAGGTTGTGAAATCCGACGACCGAAGAAGCCTTGGCATGCGCCAGGAAGTTGCCCTTTTCGTCTTGCGCGGGATAACCGATGTGATACGGCACCGGCTTTCCGGCGGCATCCAGCTTGGGTTTCGGAGCACCGTTTGCATCACGCACAATAGTCTCAGTGGCTTGCCCATTGGCGACGGTCTTTTCCGTCGCGAACTCATAGCTATAGGCCTCGCTGGACGTGGAGTCGAACTGGTAGGCGATGCTGCCCGGCGCATGGTTAATGCGGTAACTCAGAGCCACGACGGAGAACAAGACAAGCGCGCTGATCTGAATCACATTGATCGCGATGCTGACCGCCGTCGAGCCGTTGATGCCGCGATGGGCTATGTAACCTACCAGGAACGAGAAAGCGATAGCGATCACCATCATGAAGGCCGGACCTGGATTAGAGGCGCTCATGAAGCTCGGCCATAAGGTGCCCACCAGGTATCCGCAGAGGATTCCCATCACGCCGACCATGACACCCGGATAAACCCAGTAGTAAACGTGCGAGCCCCAGCCGACGATGAACTTCGCGAGACGCGCATACCGCCAGACTCTATCGTGATTGAGAAAGGCTTGTTCGGCGAAATAATAGGAACTGCCAGTTCCCGGATATAATTTGGCCATCTCTGCATAGCAGACCGCGGTGGCCAGACATAGTAACAGCGCAACAACGATACCAATCCACATGGCCGGCGCCGTGACGCCCGTTGTCGCCTGGATCTGGAAAGTCAGCCAAAGAAAGGCGCCTGGGGCAATCAGCGCCATCGCATTCATGGTCAAGCCGGTTAGGCCTAGAGTAGACTTCATCTGAACTGGGGCGTTGTCTGCCATGTAGTATCCTCCCTTTTTTGCGGAAATGGTTCCGATGCTGGTATCATAGTCGGAACCCAACCTGTGACGAAGCTGAAATTTTCTATCGCACGCATAAGGAATTTATATCGCTATCCATTGGTGAAGTTTATGGGGGCGATAGAAACAATTGATCGGACGGAGTGCGTTCCATGAAGCTCTTGGGCTTCCTGCTGCTCGTGGCTGGATGGGCGATCGCCCTGGCGGCCGTGGTGCTGTTGAGGACAACGATCGAACGAAGTGTGTTTACGATAGCCGGAATCGGCGTGGAAGTGCTGGGGTTGATACTGGTAGTCCGTGCCCATCAGCCTCCGAAGGGAGAAAGCGAGTGACGCCCGCATCTGTTCTGTGCCTGTTTTTCATTTTTCTCGTGCCCTTGGCCGCCGCCGGGCTTTCGCTGATCAATACCGGGTTGGGGCGGTCGCGCAGCGCGGCCCACGCGATGCTGACTGCGCTCTGTGTCATGGCGATCGCCGCGATGGTGTACTTTTTCTGCGGATTCGCGTGGCAAGGATTCGCTGGAGGCGCTGCGCACAGCCTGCCAGTGGCCGGGAAAGCGTGGAACTGGATCGCGGCGGAACCGTTGTTTCTGCGAGGACGCCCGCTCGATGGCTCGCCAGCGTCGCTGGCCGTGTTGCTGCAGATGCTGAGCGTCGGGCTGGCGGCACTTATCCCGTTGGGCAGCGGCGCCGACCGCTGGCGACTGGGTGCGAGCTGCGCGTCCGCGGCTCTGCTGGCCGGATGGACCTATCCGCTGTTCGCTCACTGGGTTTGGGGCGGCGGGTGGCTCGCTCAGTTGGGAGCCAATTATGGCCTCGGGCACGGCTTTCTGGATGCAGGAGGAGCGAGCTGTATTCAGGCTGTAGGTGGCCTGACTGCACTGGCTGTCACCTGGATCTTAGGCCCTCGCCGGGGTAAGTACGCTATGCACGGCATGCCCGCCGCCATCCCCGGCCACGATGCAGTTGTCGTTGCGTTTGCCTGCTTTCTGACGTGGCTGGGATGGTTGGGCTTGAATGCCGCCGGCGCGATACTCTTCACTGGCGCCGAGCCGGGACGAGCGGTACTCATAGCAGTTAATACCACGTTGTCCGCGGCCGCGGGCCTGCTGGCGACGGTAGCGATCAGCCGCTTTCGTTTCGGCAAACCGGATGCCTCTCTTTGCGCCAATGGATGGGTTGGCGGGCTGGTAGCCAGCAGTGCGGCATGCGCATTTGTCCCGCCGGTAGCCGCAGTTGCGATCGGCTTAGTCGCCGGCACCCTGGTTACTGTAACAGTTGCGTACATTGAATGGCCGCTCGCGATCGACGACCCCGGCGGCGCGATTTCGGTGCATGCCGCCGGCGGTTTATGGGGCGTGCTGGCGCTTGGGATTTTCGCGCGCTTTTCGGATAGTGTTTCAGGCCAGTGGCTGGCGCAGCTTGTGGGAATCGCAACCCTAATAGGCTTTGTGCTGCCCCTGACTTATTCGCTGAACTGGCTGTTGAATCGGCTCTACTCCCAACGCGTGGCCCCGGAAGGCGAGCGGCAGGGTATGGATCTGTACGAATTGGGCGCGGGGGCCTACCCGGAGTTCGTAACGCACAACGAAGAGTTCACGCAACAGTGAGGTTTACTCGTGGGGCAGGACTCCAGTCCTGCGGCCGACGTCCACGTCGGCCTCTTGCGCGAAGAGCGGGTCCTGGAGAACCCGCGCAGACCTGGAGGTCTTGCCCCACAACTATTTATTTATGCGGCGCCACGTAGGCGATCAAGCCGAGCAGGACGGTCGGCTGCGTCTTGGAACCAGAGCCAGGCTTGCTGGTTTCAAAGAAGGGCTTGTCGGACCAATCATTGCGGAATTCCAGCCGGCTCATCAACCAACGGGTCATCTTGTATTCGCCGGTCAGAGTAAATTCTTCGACATGCTGCGCGAGGCCGGTGGAGAGGCCGTCCCGATCGTCGAACCATTCGAGCCGGGACGCGATCGCATATTTCTTGCCAATAGCGTACCGCGCCGCGACCGCGATGCCCGCCCACACGCTTGCGCCGGGGCCGATGTTCTTATCGCGGCCGTAGTCGCCATTGATGTAATAGCTGAACTTGTCGGTTGCGTTGACCTGCACGACTGTGTCAAAGAGATTACGCAACCCCGTGGTGGTTTTAGGCTTTTCGGGACCCACGTAATAGTTGTTGGTCCAGGTGACCTTTTTCCACGCATAGGCGCCATTGACTCCGACCGTCTTCCCGCTGTTGAGTGGTTCTATGTTGTTCCAGCCGTTCACTACCTGAACGCCCCCCGTAAAATGAGCGCCCACCGGGAACGACGCGCGGACGCCGAAGTGCAAATAGGGGATCGCCCACGCGAACAGCAGCGACCGTGAATAATTCCAGTTCTGGTTCGTCTCGATGACTTCGGCTCCGGCTGACGTCACGAATTCTCCGGCATCGATCTCGAGGCCATGCCACGATTTTGGCTTCAGGCTGACATAAGCCTGCTTAAAGTACTTCCAGGCCTCCGGATCCCGGCTGGAGGAATGAATGACATCGAACGTCTCTCCGAAGCCCACGTCGAGATGAAACCCGATCGGAGCAGGGCCGTGGTCGATCGTGATCATTCCCATGTTGACGTGCGCCGTATCGGCGCGCAGATCGAAGTTGCGCAGGCCGTTGAATCCGGACGCCGGGTCGTTGAAGTTTGCGTCGACGTAGCCGTCAAACATGAAGCTAAAGTCGGTGCCCCAGCGCGTGAGAGGTGATGGAGGCGGAGTCGGAGCCGGCGCCGCCGCCGTGGGAGCCTGTGGCGGCGTTGCAGTGGGCGCCGCCGTGGAGTCCTGTGGCGGCGTTGCGGCAGGCGCCGCCGGGGGGGCCTCCTGACCGAACGCCAGTGTTGCCGAGAGAAGACACGCCAAGCTTATGCAAAGAAAGACTGAGCTTTTCATTTCGTCCTCTTTTGGGGGATGATGTCTAGAGTAGCGATACGTGGCTTAGGGTCAGTCTAGCTTCATAAAAAAGTTATAGCAAATAGAAAATTTCAATCAGCCTTATCGAAATGTTTAACTGCATAGGCCGGCTTGCCGAACGGCGGCAGTGCAGGCCGCTCCGCGCACACAAAATGTTTTGGATCGGCTCCATCAATATTTCTGTGCGCACGAACCGGCCATGATGGCGGATCGCGCCATTATAATACTTCATGGAGGACGAATGAATCCGCAA
>PKYZ01000695.1 GCA_003132865.1 Bryobacterales bacterium | reverse complement strand
GCCGCTCTCGCACTCATCCACCCTACGGTAACCGATCCCGCGCGATTTGTCCAGAAAAATCGCCTGGGGTACCTGAACTGTTACGCGCAGCGAACAGGGTTGTTGTACCATTGCGCTTATAGTCGTGGGTCATCGTTCCACAACGCCCCTTCTTGATGGGCAATCCCGGCTGCGTCCGATCCAACGCCTGAATCCGGCTCTTTTCGTCAACGCAGAGCACGATTGCCTGTTGCGGCGGATTCAGATACAGGCCCAGGATAATATGTCCCGCTCAAATTGTCTGGTTATTTGTTGGACACAACACTAAGACCTTCAGCGATCCTTCTAAGTCCGACCAATCTTTCGGCGGGTGTCAACCTATGATTGGTGGCGCTTTCGATTCTTGAATCCCATTGACAGCCATTCGGTTGAGCGTGTCAATCAGTACCTGTGTATCGAGGTAAGCGTGGATACTGACAACTTTGCCCCAACGCATCCGAATCACATGTACCCCTGAGTTCACATAGTCTTTCCCGTCAGCGGGAGTGGCGCGATCAGTCCACTCAACGACGACAGTGGTATCCCAAGGCCCACCGGATGCCGCAATTGAATGTATTTGGAACCCCAGATTTGGAAACAGCCAAACAAACGCTGAAACCAGCGACGCATTGCCTCGGTACTTGTGCGCTTACCTCCCAAGCAATGCTCGCCAGCAAAATGATGCTCGATTGTGGTTCCGATACCAGAAAGAGCGTACTCGTAGTCGCCCTCATTGAGCCGTTTAAAGACTGAAGTGATGCTCTTTTTTACAATCGTATGGTACACAAACACCTCACAATCGGAACGCCCAACTTATTCTAGCTAGAATCAAAGCCCCCAACCCTTCGTTTGGACCGCAACCGTCGAGTCGATCCAGGAGAAACTCTCCCGATGCCGCCGAACGCTGGAGCAGATCCAGCCTGGCTGCACAAGCCCGAAACCCAGAAAACGGAAGAACGTGACTGTATAGTTATTTCGCGGACACTACACCAGCTAACTGGCCGCCATGCTCACCGCTATTTCGGTGTCCACGGGCAATGCGTTGCCCGGCACCACCACAATCCCGGAATCGGTGACGGTATAGCCGCGGGCGCGGTCTTCCTCTACGTCGTAGCCAATCACGCTCGATTCCGGAATTTCGACGTCTGTGTCGATGATGGCGCGCCGGATGCGGCTGTTGCGTCCAATCTTGACGTTGGGCATCAGAATCGAATACTCGACTTCGCAGTAACTGTTGACGCGCACACCGGTGGACAGCACGCTGCGGACTACCCTGCCGCCGGAAACAATGCAGCCGGCGGCCACAATGGAATCGACGGCCACTCCCATGCGGCGGCCTTCCTGCGCGAAAACGAATTTGGCGGGCGGCGCTTGCACCATGCGTGTGCGAATGGGCCAGTTGTGATCGTAGAGATTGAACTCAGGCGTCACGGCGACCAGGTCCATGTTGGCTTCGTAAAACGAATCGATGGTGCCAACGTCCCGCCAATAGCGCGCCTGCTTATCGTTCATGTCCCGGAAGTCGTAGGCAATCACGCGGGCCTTCTCGAGCGCGCCGGGAATCACGTCCTTGCCGAAATCGTGCGAGGATGCCGGATTCTGCGCGTCCTCCTGCAACAGGCGCAACAGGACCTCGGTATTGAAGACGTAGATTCCCATGGAGGCGCTGACCATCTCAGGGTTGAAAACCGAGCGCGCCGGGTTGCCATGATGCGGTTTTTCCTCGAAGCCCACGATGCGGTGGCCTGCATCGATCTCGGCGATGCCGAAACGTTCGGCTTCCTCCGGCGCCACCTGGAGGGTGGCGATGGTGATGTCGGCGTGGTGCAAGTGGTGCCACCCCACCATCTCGCGATAGTTCATTTTGTAGAGTTGGTCGGCGGCGAGGATCAGGGTCAGTGTGGGCTGTTCCAAGGCAATGCTCTGGCTGTTCTGGAAGACCGCGTCGGCCGTCCCCAGATACCAGTCGTCCCGGAGGCGCTTCATGGCCGGGATGGTTTCGATGAACTCGCCGAGCTCCGGCGACAGGATGTTCCAGCCGTCCCGGATATGCCGGATCAGGTCCAGCGATTTGTATTGTGTTAGGATGAAAATTCGTCTCAGGTCCGAATTAATACAGTTTGACAACGCGAAGTCGATGATGCGGTAAACGCCGCCGAAGCACACGGCCGGCTTTGCGGTATGCCGGGTGAGGGGAGATAATCGCTCGCCGACGCCGCCTGCCAACAAAATTGCTAATAAGGTCTCCATACTAGTTAAACTATTGAAAAAATAGCGGTTGCGGGCGAGATAGTCCGCTCGGCGGAACATTCCTCGGCAATTTGGACTTGACTTTATCCGCCAACCACTTAATGATATCAGTACCTTCCCTGCGAAAGGCAGGAAATCTTGGTCGGGTTGGGAGGTGTAGTTTTATTTGGCTGAAGTAAAGTTGCAGGATGGTGAAACGCTCGAAAACGCTCTTCGGCGCTTTAAGCGAAAGGTCCAGCAAGAGGACATTATCAAGGAGGTCAAGAGGCACTCCTTCTACTTGAAGCCGGGAGAGAAAAAGCGGGTGAAGCAGGCGCTGGCCCGCAAGCGGAACCGGAAAAAATCACGCCGGGAAATCGAATAACAACGGGGCGGACAGGTTTCCACCTGTCCGTTCCACAACGCTTCGGGGAAAACCAGGTTGGCGTTATGGCGGAGTTCCAGGATCGGATTCTCAAGTGCTCCGAATGCGGAGCTGAATTTGTTTTCACAGCGGGAGAACAACACTTCTTCCATGACAAGAACTTCAAAAACGAGCCCAAGCGCTGCAAAGCGTGCAAAAGCAAGCGGCAGGCGGGGCCATCGGGCGCTGGCAAGACGGAAACCATGACCGTTTGTTCGCAGTGCGGCCGCGAGACCACGGTGCCCTTTAAACCAACGCAGGGGCGGCCGGTATACTGCCGGGAGTGCTTCCTGAACCGCAAGACGCAAGCGGCCGGCGCCGGGGGCTAGGTAAGGCCTGTCAGCTTTCAGCTTTCAGCCGATCGCCGACAGCCAAGATTTCTCTAATGCCTGGCCGCGCGGACGCCCTTCACCTCACACTTAAAGTCGTTGTTTACGTTTCCCTCTATTTCGCCACGGCTTTTGTGCTAGGTCCGCTGCTGTATTGGCTCGGCGGATACATCGTGAGCATCACCGCCACCGGGTTGCTGGCCGCCGCGTTCAGCAATAGCCTGTGCCTGCGGATTTATGTGCGGCGGGGCATCGCCGCCATCGGACTGCAGAGCGATAAGGCGGCGCTGGTGAACCTTGGATTCGGTTGCCTCGGCGGAATGGGCGCGGCCGCGTCGGTGCTGGCAGGTCCGCTGCTTTTCCACGCGGCGCGCATCGAGCCCGATCCCGGCAGCCCTTCCAGCTTGCCTTCTTTCTTTTTCGTATCCGTGCTGCTGCTGTTCGGGTCGGCGGGCGAAGAACTCTTGTTCCGCGGATTTGGATTTCAGGTTTTGCTGCGCGCATTGGGTGGTTGGACGACCATCCTGCCGGTGGGCGTGATCTTCGCTGTGCTGCATGCCGGCAATCCCAACGCCACCTGGCTGGGCTTGGCGAATACCGCGGGATTCGGCATACTCTTCGGCTATGCCTTCCTGCGCAGCCACGACATCTGGCTGCCCATCGGCTTGCATTTCGGTTGGAACTTTACACTTCCGCTTTTCGGCGTCAACGTCAGCGGGCTTACAATGAGATTGACGGGATTCACCATGCGGTGGTCCGCCGGGACGCTCTGGAGCGGCGGCGAGTATGGTCCGGAAGCCAGTATTCTGACCTCGGCCGTACTGTTTCTGCTGTTTGCGTATCTATGGAAATTGCCCATCCGGCGGCAACCATCGGCTCTGCTGGACCCGCCCGCGGGTGATGTGACATGCGCGCCTGGACAGCCGTTTTCGCCATCTTCGTGACACTGACACCGCTGCTGAGTGGAGCGAACAAGCTCACCGAGCAGGATCGCATCGAGTTGGTGCGCGGCCTGCTGGCGGAGTACGCCACGGTCAAGCAGTTGCTGCCGCGCGCCAAGAAGGCTTTGCCCTTCGAATCGACGGGATCCTTCGACAAGAAGGTGTGGGAAGCAGCCTCCCGGGAATACGGCCCGGCCGGGCGTGTCGGCGACCTCGTGCATATCACCAAGGTGTTCATCGAGTCCGACAAGCTGGTGCTGCAGATCAACGGCGGATTTAATGGCGGCCGCAAGTGGTACGAGGGGGCACAGATCGGCGGCGGCATCGGCGGCGGCGGGAGCATGACTCCGTTGGGTAAGGGAGATTCCAACGCGCCCGGCGGCACCACCATCGAAATCCTGTTCCATAAACCGCTGGAGCCGATGAAAGCGGCGGAGGTGAAAAAGATGCTGGCGCCGGTGCTGGATTTTGAGAAGCGCAGCGCCACTGTGCTGTATGCCGAGGTCCTGCCGCCGGAAGTGCAGACGGCCATCCGGGACAAAAAGGTGATTGAGGACATGGACCGCGACCAGGTGCTGCTATCGCTGGGTCGTCCCAATCACAAATCGCGCGAGGTGAAGGATGGCATCGAACTGGAAGACTGGGTTTTCGGCCAACCGCCCGGAAGGATCACGTTTGTGACCTTCAACGGCAGCAAGGTGATCAAAGTGAAGGAAGAGTACGCGGGGCTGGGTACCGAGGTAGCCGATCCAAAGGCGCCGCGATAGCTATCGGCTTTCAGCGATCAGCGGTCAGCCGCGCAACCGCGCGCTGTAGCTGAAAGCCGAGTGCTGAAAGCCGATAGCTCTCCACTGATCGCTGAGCGCTGAAAGCCGATAGCTGCTATCCTTTAAGGTAATCCACACTTAAACTCTAGGAGAAGAAATGGCTGTAAAGGTTGGCATCAATGGGTTCGGCCGCATTGGCCGGAATGTAGTCCGGGCGGCCCTGCACCGGAATGACATCGAGTTCGTAGCGGTGAACGACCTGACGGACACCAAGACGCTGGCGCATCTGTTGAAATACGACTCCGTGCTGGGCACCCTGCCCGTGGAGATCCAAGCCGAAGGGGATGCCATCCTGGTGGGCGGCAAGCGCATCAAAGTGTTCGCCACGAAGGACCCCGCGCAGCTCGATTGGAACTCGGTGGGCGCGCAGATCGTCATCGAATCGACCGGCAAATTCACGGATGCCAAGGACGCCTGCAAGCACCTTCGGGGAAGCGTCAAGAAAGTGATCATCTCCGCGCCGGCGAAGAATGAAGATGTCACGCTGGTGCTGGGCGTCAACGACGCCGCGTACGACCCCGCGAAGCACAACATCATATCGAACGCATCCTGCACTACCAACTGCCTGGCGCCGGTGGTGAAGGTGCTGCAGGACACGGTCGGGATTCAGAAGGGATCCATGACCACCATCCACAGCTATACCAACGACCAAAACGTGCTGGACTTCCCGCACAAGGACCTGCGGCGCGCCCGCGCGGCGGCCCTGAACATGATCCCCACCACTACCGGCGCCGCGAAGGCCATGGNNTGAAGGGCAAGTTGGATGGCTACTCGATGCGCGTGCCGACGCCGGACGTTTCGGTGGTCGACCTGGTCGTCCTCACCAGCCGGCCCACCACTGCCGAGGAAGTCAATGCCGCCTTCAAAGCGGCTGCGGACGGCCCGATGAAGGGTATCTTGGCTTATACCGAAGACCCCGTGGTGTCGACCGATATGCTGCACAATCCGAACAGCTCGATCGTGGACGGACAGATGACCAAGGTGCTCGACGGCAACCTGCTGANNGACAGGCCTCCCGGCCTGTCTACCGCGGGGCTTCTAGCTCCGCGGTAGTGCAGGAAGGAACGATCCCGGGAGCGGGCGGAGTACCCGTATACTTTCGCAAGTTCGGCGACGGCCGCCGTGCGCTCCCGCTTCCCAACGCCGCTTGGTTCGCGCGCGATTTGGAGAGTCTGGTGCGAGACCGCACCGTGGTGTCCTACGATCCGCGGGGCTGGGTGCGCGACATAGAAGTGGA
>PKYZ01000238.1 GCA_003132865.1 Bryobacterales bacterium | reverse complement strand
CGGCCGCGGCCAGGAACAGGTCCGGATCCGGCTTCGCGTGCCGCACCTGATCGCGCGTGACGACCGGAACTTCCGGCGGGACGTTCAGGGCTTTCAGCGCGAGGCTGGCGCTCTCCGGCCGCCCGCTGGTGGCGATGGCGTAGGGGATTTGCGTCTCGGACAGGTATGCCAGCAGTTGTTCGGCGCCGGGAAGCGGCCGCACCTGCGATCCCTGCGAGACCAGCTTGGCGTAAGCCGCGGCGTGCAGTTGTTGCAGGCGCTCCGCCTCCTCGCCGGTAATGTTGCGTCCCGTCTCGCGCAGCAGCGCATTCACGAATAGGCCGCCGCTCATGCCAATCCGCCGGTGAATCCGCCAGACGGAGAGTCGGATGCCGCCCTGTTCCAGCGCCTCGCGCCAGGCCAGCACATGCTGATAAACGCTGTCGATCAAGGTGCCGTCGAGGTCGAATAGGAACGCCGCGCGCATTTGGAGATGGTCCTCCGGGTGTTGTACACTGATATCTTAGTCCACAAGCTCCGACGCATTCAGTGTGTCCTGGCGCGAAAATTCAGAGGTTATCCATGCATGCAATCATTGAGACCGGCGGAAAACAATACCGGGTTGCCCCTGGCGATGTAATCCGGGTGGAGACGTTGGAAGGCGAAATCGGCTCCGAAATCGCACTACCCCTGCGGGCGGTGTTCAAGGAAGAAGGCCAACTGGTCGCCGGCGCCGACCTGGGGGAAGCTACCATTAAGGGCACCATCGTCGGCAACGGCCGGGGAAAGAAAGTCCTGGTCTTCAAGTTCAAGCGCAAGAAGCAGTACAAACGCACGATAGGGCATCGCCAGAACTTCACGGAAGTGAAGGTGGGCGACATTCTGGTTTAGGTGAAGTATGGCGCATAAAAAAGGATTAGGCAGTTCCAAGAACGGGCGCGATTCCAACGCGCAACGGCTGGGCGTGAAGGTCTTCGGCGGGCAATTGGTGCCGGGCGGGTCGATCATCGTCCGCCAGCGGGGCACCCCGATCAAGCCCGGCGAGAACGTCGGCTGGGGCAAGGACGACACGCTTTTCGCCAAGGTCACCGGCGTAGTCGAGTACCGCGACCGCGGCCGCCAGGGCAAATTCGTCAGCATCAAGGCAGTGGCGTAACGCCCACCACCTCGCGACTCCCGACTCCCGTACTGAGCCGCGACCGTCAGCGAGCGGTTCCCCCATGTTCATAGATGAAGTTCGCATCCTGGTGAAGGCCGGGGATGGCGGCAACGGCTGCCTAGCCTTTCGCCGCGAGAAATATGTTCCGCGCGGAGGCCCCAGCGGCGGCGATGGCGGCCGCGGCGGCGACATTTTCCTGGTTTCCACCCAGCATCGAAACACGCTCATCCAATTCCGTTTTAATCCCGAGCACAAGGCGCAACGCGGCCGGCATGGAGAGGGCAGCGATTGCACAGGCGCCGAAGGCTACTCGATCGATCTCCAGGTGCCCGTCGGCACGGTGGTCTACGACGAATCGACCGGCGAGCGGCTGCACGATTTCACGGCGCCCGATGAGCGTTTCCTGGTCGCGCGCGGCGGCCGCGGCGGCAAGGGCAACGCGCGGTTTGCCACCTCCACGCACCAGGCGCCCACCGAACACGAGCCCGGCAAGCCCGGCCAGGAGCTCCGCCTGCGGCTGGAACTGAAGCTGTTGGCCGACGTGGGCCTGGTGGGATTCCCCAACGCCGGCAAGTCCACGCTTATCTCCCGCATTTCGGCGGCGCGTCCCAAGATCGCAGATTATCCCTTCACCACGCTGGAGCCGCAATTGGGCGTCGTCTCCCTGGACGATTACCGCAGCTTCGTGGTGGCCGATATTCCGGGGCTGATCGAAGGCGCGCACCTGGGGCACGGGCTGGGCACGCAGTTCCTGCGGCATATCGAGCGCACGCGCCTGCTCGCGCACCTGGTGGATGTCTCGGACGCGAGCGGCCGCGAACCCGCCCACGACTTCGAGACGGTGATGGCGGAATTGGCCAGCTTCAGCGAAGACCTGGCCGCCAAGCCCATGATCGTGGTGGCCACCAAAATGGACGCCGCGCAGGACCCCGCGCGCGTGGAGTTGCTGCGCCAGATTGCGGCCGAGCGCTGCCTGGCTTTTTTTGAAATCTCAAGCGTTACGGGACAAGGTCTCGATGAGCTGCGCTATGCGATGGCGGAGAGGGTGCTGGTCCCGAAAAAGCCCGAGTAGACCGGTATCCTCGATCCGCTTGCGTTCAATTCGGCCGTTGGCAACACGCAAGGCGGTAAACCATGAGCGACCAGAACTTCAAAGTAGTTGAACTCGAAGACCTCAAGATGGAAGACGGGGCAGAAGAGCTGATGAGCGCACCGGAAATGCAGCTATCTGCACTACATTGAAGCGGCGATGCTCGGGGGAGACGTTGGCCCTTCCTTGCGAGAAATTGCCAAACTGCCCTTGGAGAAACGGTACGTCTGGCGGGTGGCCTCTGCGCTGAAAATGGGATTCGCAGACTTCGAAATTGGAATGTCGCAGTGGACCGGAAGACCCTCCAACCAGAAGATTTTGCCAAGGTGATGCAGCTTCTCAGATTTCGCCCGATTCAATTTTGCATGTTTTTTAAGGCGCTCGTTGGCGCTGAAGAAATGGAAAGGCTCATGAAATGAATCGGGGAATCGCAGTCGCCAAACAGAACGGGTGAGGAAAACGCCGTTCGTGAGCGACAGAACGTGAGGCAGCAGTACACGAACGAACTTCAACTGCTTCGTAACCGGCCAGCACTCGTCAGATCATTCCCAACCGGCGTATGGCTTCCACGATGACCGGGCGCTTTTCCGGTGGGCACGGGTACTTCCCGCTCTTTGCGTCGATTCGGTTCGGTGCCACTCAGCCCAAATTCCGATTTCACATGGGCGATCCAACAGGTCTTCGGCACGAAGCCGCCGATCCGCTGGACTTCGTTGGCGATCTCTTTGGTCGGTCGGTCAAGGCAAGTTCTCGTCCTCACCCAACCACCCTGCTCACAATCACCGCCGTCCAATAGAGCACTGCCACCAGGATTCCCGAGACCAGCCCGATGGATTGCAAAGGGCTTCTCCTCAATGTCGAACCTCCGGCTGAACCAGTCGAAGCCGACGTCAAGTCGTCGGGCGGCTTTGAGTAGGAACCCGGCCCCGGCGTAAAGCCAGAGCCAGATGGATGTGAAGAACGCTGGAAAGAGCAGTAGTGTTGGCAGAGGATTTCTAAGAAGGTTAGGAGATGGAAATGCCATTCAGAAGTGTCGCCTCGCTCGGATAAGATAGGTTGACCCGCCAACAATCGCAAAGCGGCGGCAATCAACAATATCATTCCGAAACCCGAAAGCAGAACTTTTGCAAGGAAGTCTGCACAAAGTAGCGCCGACCATCGTACCAACCCTTGCCGAAACACCAACAATCTCAGTTGCAGCGATCCCCGACTATCTGTCCCAGTAAAGGAAGGTGGGAATGCGGACAGAAATCGATTTGACCTCAGCCCATAGGTGCTATTTGGGGTGCGCTCTAATTCCCTCCAGACGGTAGGTGTCGCCCACGATCTTGAAGTAAAAGCGCCAGTCGCCGGTGACGCGGGCTTGCCAGAGGTCTTGGCCCTCGTCGTATTTCTTCGCGTGCAGCGAAGGGTGACGGAGTTCCTGTAGGAGCAGGGCCGACTGTTTGTCTAACGCGCGCTGGATACGGGGCGGCGCTTTGTGGTAGCTGCGCTTGAAGTGCGGGGTGTAATCGAGCTTCATCGGGCGGCGCGTTTGATTTTCTTCCCGCGCAGCTTTGGGGTTTGTTTATGCAGTGAGGCGATGAACTCCTCGTGTGTGTTAAAGGGGCCAAAGGAACGGCCCTGCTTGTATTCCTTTTCGCTCTGGGCAATGCCGCGGTTGACGGCGCGGCGCTGGGCCGGAGTATACTCGTCATCGGCGTTCGGGAATTTGGAACGGTCGATCACCAGCTTGGGAGTGATCACGATCTTGCCGCGCTGGAAAGCGGCTTCCACCAAATCGCCTTCGGAGATACCGGCCAGCGATCGCAGCTTGGTGGGCAGGGTCATCTGGCCTTTACGGTGGATTTTTACGAGAGCCGTCATAAACACTAGAAAGAATCCAATGGTCAAAAGCCGGAAAGTCGGACCTCTGAGGCAAGCATAGCGGTTCTGATAAGGGCCGTCAAGGTGGATCGCCTGCCCAGCCTGCCCAGGCAGGCGGAGCGGTGCGGCCTGGTGAATGAACCGGTCCAGCCTAGCTGCTGGTAGACCCGCATCGTCGATCCGCCTTCGCGGAATTCCGCGACGATCAAGAGAATCCTCTCCGCCAATGCCGATACGCCGCGATCCACTCGGCTCCCTTCGGCGGAGGCGACGGCAGCGGCAGATCCAGAATCGGGATCTTCTGGTGTTTGGTGCCCCTTTTGCATACCGCGACAATCTCGTCCGCATCGGTCATATCTACCCGTTCGACCGTGACCTCCACGCCCAGAACCTGCGTCGCGAAGGGCGTCGCCAGGTCGTTCTCCATCATCGTGTAAAACCCAACCGCCTGTTCGGAATCGCCGTAGGCATCGGTGGTGGCTTCCTCAACCAGCTCATCCAGCCACGCCCGGCTGAACCGCGGCGCTCTGCTACGCGAACTGCTCACGTTCACCCCCGGTTCCCCTGGTTACCCCGGCTTCTCCACCTTCACTTCGCCGATCTCCCCCTTGGCATACCGCGCCCGCAGCACCTTCTTATCCAGCTTCCCCACGCTGGTTTTGGGAACCTCTTCGATAAACGCCCAGCGTTCCGGCAGCCACCAGCGGGCCACGCGCGCCGCCAGGAAATCGCGAAGCTGTTCGATCGTCGCCGACGCCCCCGGCTTCATCACCACGCACGCCAGCGGACGCTCGTCCCAGCGCTCGTCCGGCACGCCGATCACCACCGCTTCCAGCACATCCGGGTGCGCAATCAGGTGGTTCTCCAGCTCCATCGAAGAGATCCACTCGCCGCCGGACTTGATTACATCCTTGGCGCGGTCCGTGATCTGGATGAACCCCTTCGCGTCCACCACCCCGACATCGCCCGTGCGCAGCCAGCCATCGTGGAACTTTTCCGGACAGTCCTCCAGATAGTAGGACGCCGTGACCCACGGACCGCGCACTTCGATCTCGCCCACCGACTCGCCGTCCCACGCAAGCTCCTGCTCGCCGCTCATCAACCGCAGCTCGACGCCCGCCACCACCCGGCCGCTCTTGTTCAGCCAGTCTGATCTCCTGGTCCTTCGGCGTGCCTCGGGGCGGGCGCGAGACCGCGGCCAGCGGGCTGGTTTCCGTCATGCCCCATCCTTGAATGACGCGTACCCCGTGCCGGTTGAGGAACCCCTCCTGCATGCTGCGAGGCACCGCCGCGCCCCCGCAGACCACGCACCGCAACGACGATATGTCGATACCGTTGGCGTCCACATAGCGCAGCACATCGTTCCAGATGGTCGGCACGGCGCCCGAAATCGTAGGCCGCTCGCTCGCGATCATCCGGGCGATCCGCTCGGCTTGCAGATAGCGGTCCGGCATCAGAAAATCGGCGCCGCACATCCAGCCGGAATACGGCAGCCCCCAGGCGTTGGCATGGAACATAGGCACGATGGGCAGGATCTTGTCGTCTTCCGTCATGCCAATGGAGTTCGCCATGGACGAAGCCGCCGCGTGCAACCAAGTGGATCGGTGGCTGTAGACCACCCCCTTCGGGTTGCCCGTGGTGCCGCTGGTGTAGCACATGGCGGCCGCCGCGTTCTCCGCCACATCCGGCCACGCGCTCACGGGCTCCGAGGAAGCGATGACATCTTCGTAGCGTAGCGTTTCGCGTGGCAGGCCGCACCCCTCGCCGATGACGATGTACCGCTCCACGGTGGTGAGCTGTCCGGCGATCTTCGAAAGCAGCGGCGTCAGCGAGGCATCCACAATTAGGAGGCGGTCCGCGGCATGGTTGACGATGTAGATCAGTTGCTCGGGGAACAACCTTATGTTGATGCAATGCAGGACCGCGCCCATCGAAGGCACGGCAAAGTAGGCCTCCAGGTGTTCCTGGTTGTCCAGGCGAAGGTGCCGACGCGGTCTCCCGGGCCGATGCCCAGCTTTCCCAGCGCGGCGGCCAAACGGCGCACGCGTTCGCCTACCTGTGCGTAGCTGGCGCGCCGCATATGGTCGCCGGCGTAGGTCGCCACCTCGCTCGCCGCGTGGATGCGTTCGCCGTGCTCGAAGATGCCGCGAATGGTCAGCGGGAAATCGGGTATGGTGCTGCGTATGTTAGTCATGCTGATCGGTTCGAGCCAGTGTATCGCATCCATCCACCAGCCACCAACCACCAACCACCAGCCACGGCGAGCGCAGCTCGCCCCGCACCGTTTACAATAGAGAAATGACCACCCGCTGTCTGCGCGCTCTGGCCATCGCGGCACTATGCGTTTTGGGAGCTGCGCTGGTTTGCGCTCAGGATTGGAATACTCTCGAATCCTTGCCCGCCGTCGACCTGAGCAGCCTCTCCCCGGCGCAAAAAGCTACCGCCCTCAAACTGCTGCGCGCCCGCGACTGCACCTGCGGTTGCGGCATGAAAGTGGCGGAATGCCGCGTGAAGGATCCGAACTGCTATTACAGCAAAGGTCTGGCGTCGATAATCGTGGCGTCCCTCAAGGCCGGTAAGAACGAGAAGGAAGCGCTGGCCGACGCGGAAGCCTCCCGTTTCGCGCATCCGCCCGAGCACAAGCTCCTGGAAGATCCCATCGCGATCCCCACGGCCGGAGCGCCGGAGATCGGACCCATTGACGCCCCCATCACGCTGGTCGAATTCTCCGACTTCCAATGCCCCTACTGCACCTTGGCCACACCCCAATTGCAGGCGGTGTTGAGGACTTATCCAACGCAAGTGAAGCTGTTCTTCAAGCAATTCCCGCTGGACATACATTCGCAGGCCGCGCTGGCCGCCGCCGCCGCGGTCGCCGCCCAAAAGCAGGGCAAGTTCTGGCCCATGCATGACGCCCTGTTTGCCAGCCACGCCGACCTTCGCCGCCCCACGATCCTGGCTCTGGCCTCGGCCATCGGCCTGGATATGAAGCGCTTCGAAGCCGACCTCGAGTCGCCGGAAATCCGCAAGACCGTGGCGCACGACCTGGAAGACGGCCAGAACGTCGGGGTCATGAGCACGCCGACCATCTTCATCGATGGCCAGCACTACAACGGCGCGATCAAACTGGAGACCCTGAAACCGATCCTGGACGCCGAGCTGAAGCATCCCGCCAGCGCCACGAAGAAGACCGCTTCCGCTCCGGCGGGCGCCTCCCGCTGAGCGACGCTGACCACGTGATCAAGACCGTCATCTTCGATCTGGGCAAGGTTCTGATCCCCTTCGATTTCTCCCGCGGCTACCGCGCCATGGAAAAATTCTGCGATTATCCCGCCGCGGAGATTCCCAAACGCATCGCCGCCACCGGCTTGGTGCACCGCTTCGAAACCGGCTTGGTAGAGCCGCGCGATTTCGTGGAACAGCTCAGCCGCATGCTCGACCTGCGCGTCACCTACGAGCAGTTCTGCGAGATCTGGAGCAGCATCTTTCTGCCGGACACGTTGGTGCCGGAAAACCTGCTGGCGGGCATCGGCGAGCGCTACCGCCTGCTGGTGCTCTCCAACACCAACGCTATCCACTTCGCCATGGTGCGCCAGCGTTATCCCATCCTCCGCCACTTCCACGACCTGGTGCTTTCGTACGAAGTGAAAGCCATGAAGCCCTCGCCGGCCATTTACCGGGAGGCCATCGCGCGCGCGCAGTGCCTGCCGGAAGAGTGCTTCTACACCGACGATATCCCCGCGTATGTGGAGGGCGCCCGCCGAGAGGGCATCGACGCGGTGCAGTTTGAATCATGCGCGCAACTGGAGCGGGAACTCGCTGCGCGCGAGATCCGCTGGCAATGATAACCGGCATGATCACCGACCTGGTGCAGATCCGCCTGCTGGGCGAAAAGAAGCGGAACGAAAACGAGCGCTTCCGGCGGCACATGAAAACGCACGACCATTCCGATCGCATCCTGCGCCGCATCGCCGAGGGCATCGAGGAACAGATCGATTGCACGCTGTGCGCGAACTGCTGCCGCGTGGCCACCGTAAAGGTGTCCGAGCGCGATGTCGAGCGCCTCGCGCGCTATCTGCGCATCGCGCCCGCTGCGTTCCTCGCCGGGTACACCACCGAAAGCGATGACGAAGGCACCATCCTTCGTCGCACCGAAGAGGCCGGCTGCGTATTTCTGGACGGCACGGCATGCACGGTCTACGATGCACGCCCCGACATTTGCCAGCGCTTTCCACACGTGGTGCGCGGCAACGGCTCCATCGCCAGCCGCATGTGGCAGTTCATCGACCGGGCATGCTATTGCCCGATTGTGTACAACGCGCTGGAAGCGTTTAAGGTGGAAACCGGCTTCCGCCGCTGAGATCAGCTTGCACACTCACCCTTGAGTGCCGCGCCGAGACTCCTGCCGGCGCTCTAAGTTGACCGGACAACAAAACCGGACGGCGCAACCCCGGTTTTTGCGTCGGTGCCGGTTCTCGTCCCGAGACGTGCCCTTTCTTAAACATGACGAGCGAAATCCGGAGTTTTCCTGAGTTTCGGCCCGCCCAGGATGGAAAATCAGGACGGCGCGACCCGTGGGGCGTCCCGCGAGGCCGTGGATTCTGAACAGACGTGGGCATTCTGCTCACTCGTTCCTCAATGTGCGGCCACGGCCGAGTCGGTTCGTGATAATCTACGGGACAGCCGGACGGACGTACGATATGAAAATGGAATCAGTGCTCTTGGCTTCTGGTTTAGTGTAACGGGACTTCGCCTCGCCTCGCTTCTCACACGCCGCCGCTCGCTGGCTTATGCGGTTGGAACACTGGTGGTCTTTGTTCTGCCTTGCCTCGCCGTATCACTCTTCATCGAGCGGCCACTCAGTGGTCTGTTCGTCTGGTTGATACTTCCTGCTGGTATATACCTAGTTGGGAAGTTTCTTTACGGCTTCTCGGATATGGAACGTAAACTGGCAGAGACGGCTGAGCGAGGCCCGCTTGGGGTGAGCCAGAATCCCGGCCCAGTCCCTCGTGACAACGCCGAAAGTTGGCTATCGAAGGTGCGGAAGAAAAAAATCCATTTCATGGGGTACCCAGATCGACCGGGCTGGGAGGACGCGCTGCAAATAATCCGAACGCGAATAGCACATGCCGGTGGTGAAATCGTTGAATCTGCTGAAGAAGAGGCCGAGTACCTCATTTGGGTTGATGCCTTCGTCGCTAGCTCCTGCACGTACGAGATCACTTCAGTTATCGAGACGTACCCTAAAGTGAGAAAGGTCTTTGAGCCGTACGCACTGCTCTTAAGTAGACAAATGCCGCAACTAGACATGGCCATAGACCTTGCATACGATCTGTGCGTCTTCATAGATAAATATCCCGTAGAGTCACTACGGAGGCCACCAGACAAGCTGGCCGGGACATGACTGACTATCGACCTGGCGAGGGAAAACAAGGAATCCGGCCATTCGGTTCAACTCCCGGCTGAACAGGCACTAGCAGCTATCAGTACGGGTCTGGATCGTGGAGTTGCACAGGGGACCCTTTGCGAACCGCTGCGGCAACCGCTCGATCCCTCCGTTGTCCAGAGCTTGATCGCCAAAGAATGGCCTTCACCGCCAGCGCTGGATCGTGCTCAATGATGCTCAAAAGCGCGGCTGCCGGTCCCGTAGGGCGTCGCCGGCCCTGCTCCCAGTCTTGAAGTGTCTTCACGCTTACACCGATCAAATCCGCAAACTCCGACTGCGAAAGGCTGGCTCGTTCGCGAATGCCCCGGACGCCTGAAGAGCGGATTACGATCCGCCGCGAAGGCTTTCGCTGGCCGCGCAGAATTGCCCCGGCTTCGCGTACGCTGCCCAGCACTTCTTCAAACATTTGTCTTTTCACTCGGCGAGCTCCTCTTTAACAACTTTGGCGAGTTGCAAACGCGGCTGCCTATTCTCGGCCTCTCAGAATCGCGGCCATTACGCGGGGGCTTCTCCGCCCATGAATTACCGCCACAACCCACAGCGGCTTTCATCCGGCGCGTAGGCTATGAGATAGCCCCGCGCTTGCGTGAAACGTAGACGCCGAGCGCAAAGACCAAGGCGCTAGCCCTGCGCTAGCCCTGATGCGGGAAAGTCACGAGTACGTCAATCGCGCGCAAAATGTCCCCGATCACGCCATCGGCGGCTTCGAGATTATCAGCCGCGATGAATTCCCAGATTTCGTCAAGGTCAACGGCTGCTTCCGGGTGAAAATCGTACCCGGTCATGAATGCTCAGCACGACGGGCAGCACTCTTAGCGCGTAGGCGCGCAATGACCTCATCACCGCTGATGGGCTTCACCCTGCCGCTTTTCAGATCGTCATAGCGGCTGTCCAGCGTAGCGCGAACCTCGTTCAACTCGTCAACATAACCGGCCATGGCATCCTGTACGAACTCGCCCGCTGAGCGTCCCGTTTCCGTTACCAGCCTATCCAGCTTCGCTTGAACGTCTGGGGTGAAATTCACTTCCATGGCTTCAGCTCCTTCTCATAGGGNNAAAAAACACTCCTCCCCTTCATCCCCTCACCCGCCCCCACCCCAAACATCCCCAAAATCGTAACCGTCACATCCCTCAACGAAGGCCGCTCCGCGCGCACCGCCCGATTGCTCAACAGCACGCCCGGCACATCCTCCGCATTGATGCAATGATCCCCAATCCACACGTCCGTATTGTCTTCCAGAATCGCCCGCGGAACCGCTCCCAGTGCCGTCTCCCACGATCCCCTGTACCCGCGCCCATAACCCACGATCATGTCCGGACCCGGCGGCGCGTGTGTCGCCGGAGCCGTCTCCACCACCTGCCGCCCATTCACCGGATCGCGAAACTCCGCCAACTCGCGCGCCAGCCTCCGCATCACCGCCTCTGTCTCCGCGCCCGGCCGCAGAATGCCATTCTTCTCCCGCCCGGCGATGTTCAGATACAGACCGTTCAGCCCCAGCGCGTACGCCTGGGTCTTCGTCCAGTCCACGTCCGCGAAGCCCTCATCGCCGCCCCGCGGACGTCCCTGTAGCGCCAGAAACCCTTTCTCCCACAGCCACGTGTTCAGATTGACGCTGCGGTCGAACGAGTTGAAACCGTGGTCCGACATCACGATCATGTCCGCCCGCGGAAACCGCCGCGCGGCCTCGCCAACGGCGGCGTCCACCGCGCGATAAATCTCCAGCAGCTCCGGCTCGTGCTTCCCCCAAAGCATGTGCGATCCCTGGTCGATCGACGAGAAGTAGAAGAACAGCAGGCCCTCCCGAAAGTGGTCGAGCGAGTACCGCAGCAGCTTCATCTCATCGTCCCGCACCAGCGCGCTCTGCCGCAGAAACTCCTCCATCGTCAGCACTCCCTGGCGGTACGCCGACGTGTCCTCCGCAATACCTTGCGTGTAGAACGGACCGATCGCGCCCGCCACCACGCGGCTGTACGACGCAGGCGCGGAGATCGGCAGCTCCGGCGCGCGCGGATCGATGTTGACAGGCGTCACATACAGCGCCAGCCGCGGGTGAAACTCCTTTGCGTAGACGCGAAACATTCCCCGCGCACCCGCCAGCCAACCCAGCAGCGGGAAATCCGCCCGCAGCCATTCCGACCATTCCCCCCGCTGCACGATGGCCGCCGCGCCGCCAATCGTTAGGCGCGCAACGTCCCGCTCCGGATCGGCCTCCACGATCAAATCCTGGGTGGCAAATCGCCGGTCCTTGCGCAACGGGTTCGGCGGCCCTTCCACCGGCAGCACGTAACGGCCATTCTCCGCCTGCACCTTGACGATCCGCCCGCCCGGCACGTCGCGCGCGACCTCCACCTCATCGTCGGTATAAAAGGTGAAAGTCCCCTGCGTGCCGCGCAAGTCGGGCACGCCCATGCCCGCGATGGCCTCGCCCACCCCCTCCGGCGGAAAGTTCGTTGGCATGTGCATGATGGTCACCGGGATGTGCCGGTCCCACAGCATCCGCCAGAACGGCTCGCCCTTGCGCAACGTCTCCACGCGCGCCGAAGAAAGCGGAAGCACGTACGGCCCGAACGGGATCTTGAAGCGCGGCTCCACGGTCCGGCTCATAGAGGAGAAGGGCTGCATCGTCCGCGGATCGCGGTGCACGAAGTCGAAGATGCCGTGCTCCGCCGGGTCCAGACCGGTGATGAAAGTGGACCACGCTACCGGACTCAGGGGAGGTGTGGTCGTGGCGAGCCGCCGGAAGCCGCCCTGGTCCCGCAAGCGCGCGACGTTGGGTAAGTCGCTCCAATGGCGCTCCAGGAAGCCCGGATCCATGCCATCAATGCCCAGCACGATCGCCTGCCGCCCATGCGCCTCCGAGCCATGGCACCCTGCCATCACCGCCGCCGCGAGCGGCAGAGCCCATAACCTATAGCCCATCACCTACAACCCATCACCTAAGACTCAGGCTGATTTTGAGTGCTTGATCCACCTTCGACATCATAGCAGGGGAAACTTGGCCATATGCTTTCCCAAACCGCGCCTCATCAACGCAACGAATCTGGTTGCACAATGCTACGCTGTCCTTAAGCAACCCACCTTCTCCTTTTGGAACGGCAACGTTCACCGGGTAGAGTTGGCGGATATGCTCCGCACCCTCGATAGGAACCACAATGGTCATAGGCGAATATTGATTTCCAATGTCATTCTGCACAACCAGGCACGGTCTGGTTTTCATCTCGTGACCTACTGTCGGATCAAGGCAAATGTCGAGGATGGCGCCTCGTACGCACTTTCCAGGCATTAGAACGTTTCGTAGTCCACGGATGAAAACTCCGCCGCGATCCTGCGATCCAACTCTGCATTCGCCACGTATCCCGCGGCAAGCTCTTCCTCTAGCCTCTTGCGGTGCAACGCCTCGAGGTACCGCTCAACGGCGGATCGGATCAAGGCGCTGCGGTTGATCGCAAGTTCAGTGGCGGCGCGCTCGGTTTGTTCAAAAAGCGGCTCGGGGAAGTCGACCACAACTTTGCGGGAGCCTACGGCTGGCACACGTCTCTTTTTTTCCTCACGGCCCGTGTGTCTGCTTGCAGAACTCATACTCGTCTCCTTGGCACCAAGTAGTAAACATTATTGTATCCCATCTGGTATACCAGTTGATATTGACATTTGTGCCACGAAAAATGCTTCAAACAAGTGCTGCTCCGTAGGTGTATCGGCGGCCCTCCGGACGGACATGGTCCCTTGCACAGTCACCCGTTTCGAAAAGAAAGGTCACCCGTAATTTCCCCTTTCTTTCCAACCGCCTACAGCCCCAGCCTCAATCCCGTCCCCCTGGGGTCCAGTCTCCGCCATGCTACCGTTTAGTCGGAGACCGACGGTCCATTGTCCAAACCAGCCGCAGCGGCGTAGCCGTATTTTCTGCAATAGCAGAACCGGCCTCGTCTTTTTTGCGAAACTCTGAGCAAACAAAGGGACAAACATGCCCAATATAGCTCTTGAGCCACTGAAAATAAAAGGCTTATGCGAAATTGGCTTTGATCGTCGGATTCTCCGCCACCGGTGGCCAAACGTGCAGCACCCGCCCAAATGCCCGAACGCGTTCGCAATGGCATACAAGTCGTTTATTATCAATGCTATGGGCTTTGTTCGCTAAACATGGCAACCGCCCTGCCAACCAGCGGGACCTCACTCACGGACCTGGACTGCGCCCCTAAAATGAGACAGCTTGAGATGCGACACTTTTCATCGA
>PKYZ01000172.1 GCA_003132865.1 Bryobacterales bacterium | reverse complement strand
GGCGAAAGCTGGCCGTTCTCCGACTGCGCCGTCACCGACGACGTGCCAGTGCTGCTTGAACTACTTCCGGTCGAGCTCGTGTTTTGGAGCGCGGAGCTGAGAATCGACTGTAAATAGCTGCTGGAAAGATTGTTTATGGAACTTATAGAACCCATGCTTTCCTTATCGGCATTTTCATCTCCGCTATCCGGATATCGTAAGATATTGAAAAGGCAGGATCGAGCCATCTGCCGCACCGCCAAATTTCCGGCAGTGGGAAGAATTCTTGGCGCCACGCCGCGGCGCAATCGGGCGGGCGGAAGACTTCAGGTCGCAGCGTTTGTTGTGCCGATTCCCGGCATGTGCCGCAGGCGCGACTAAGGCCGGCCAGGATACCGGGTCGAGCCTTTTTGCCGTCGTCGCAATCGTGAGCGCGGAAGACCAGGACGAGCTACGCCAGGCACTCACGTAAATTGAGCAGGCGGCTGGGACGGGCCACCGCAAGTGGCACAAGTCGCGACCCGCACGTCGAGTCTGCTACCTCAACCTGGTGCTTGAAAAAGACCTTGCTCGATGGGCCGGTCGNNCCGGTCGCATTCGCGCCGCGTTCCTTGGCGGAACCGAGGAACAAGAGCTGCTCTCCCGTGCGCTCGAACCGCGGCGGCTCTGGAAGTTGACGAGCTTAAAAAAGAGAAAACCCCGTAAAGGGGTTTTGTTGTCCCGGCTAGCTCCCTCTCGGAAGCCAAACTCTGCCAACGGGCAGGCCTTCACCGGGACTACGCTTTTAATGCTATGTCACCGGTCGCGCGCGGACGAGGGCGTCCGCCCCACTCTGGCCCACAGCAGGTATCCTGAGCATTGCCCCCCACACGCCGCTACGAAGACAAAGTCCTGCTCCTGCTGACGCTGATTATCGGCGCGGTGGTCGGTCTGGTGGTGGTCGCCTTCATTCTGGTAACCGAGAATCTGGGCGCCCGGCTTTATCCGGGTTCCGTGGCCGCCTGGCGCAGGTTGGTTATCCCGGTGGCCGGAGCGCTGGTCACCGGCATACTGCTGTCCCGCTATTTCCCGAACGCGCGCGGCAGCGGGATTCCGCAAACCAAGACGGCGCTTTTCGTGCGCGATGGCTTCATCGCCATGCGCACGGTGATCGGCAAGTTCAGCATGTCGGCGATCTCGCTGGCCAGCGGCATCGCGCTGGGCCGCGAGGGTCCGTCGGTGCAGGTTTCCGCGGGCATCGCGTCGGTGCTGGGCCGGAGACTGGGGCTGAGCGCCAGCAGCGTGAAAGCGCTCTTGCCGGTGGGCGCGTCGGCCGCACTGGCTGCCGCATTCAACACTCCCATTGCGGCCGTGCTCTTCACGCTCGAAGAAGTCATGGGCGACATGCACGCTCCGGTGCTCGGCTCTATCGTGCTGGCTTCCGCCACTTCCTGGATCGTGCTGCACCTGTTGCTGGGCGACGAGCCGCTGTTCCACGTGCCCGCCTATCAACTGGTCCATCCGCTGGAGTTTCTGGTTTACGCCGTGCTCGGCGTGGCGGGCGGCCTGGTCTCGGTCGGGTTCGTCAAACTGCTGCTGTGGCAACGCAAATACTTTCTGAAGCTGCCCAAGTTCACGCAGTGGTGGCAACCGGCGGTGGGAGGACTGACGGTCGGCATCCTGGGCTGGTTTTTTCCGGATGTGCTGGGGGTGGGCTACAACTTCGTCGGCCAGGCGCTGAACGGCGAAATGGTCATCCGCACCATGGCGCTGCTGGTCCTGCTGAAGGTGGTGGCGACGGCCACGTGCTATGCGTCCGGAAACGCCGGCGGCATTTTCGGGCCAAGCCTGTTCATCGGCGCGATGCTGGGCGGCGCGGTGGGAGGCGTGGCCCATATGCTAATGCCCGACTACACCGGTAGTGTGGGAGCTTATGCCCTGGTCGGAATGGGGACCGCCTTCGCCGGCATCGTGCGGGTGCCGCTGACTTCGGTCATCATGATTTTCGAGATCACGCGCGACTACTCCATCATCGTGCCGCTGATGATCTCGAACCTGATCAGCTATTTCATTTCCAGCCGGCTGCAGGAGGAGTCGATTTACGAGGCGCTGTTGCATCAGGATGGCATCCACCTGCCTTCGGGCGCGAAGGCGCGCGAGGCGCTGCTCATGGTGGGGCAGGCGTTGCGCGGCACACCGGAGTCGCTGCCCGCGTCGCTGCGTCTGAGCGAAGCTGCTGCCACAATTAACCGCGAGACTGGCGCTTGGCCCGTGGTGGATCAAGCGGGGCTGCGCGGCATGTTGAGCGTTGACCAACTGGACCGGACGATCGAGGAAGGCCAGGGCGAGCGAACCCTGGGCCAACTGGTTCCCGCGCCCCATCCGGACAGACTCAGCGCGCAGGAGTTCCCGCATCTGCACGCGGACCACTCGCTGGATATCGCGATGCGGCGTCTCGCGGAGACAGGTCTTAAGGTCCTGCCGGTGGTCAGCCGCACGAATATCCGGGAGCTGAAAGGCACGATTTCCATGGAGGACATCCTGGCGGCATACGCCATGGGGAAAGTGGAGCGGGAAGCCGAGCCCGCGCTGCCGCAGGGCAAGCCGGTCGCGCTGCTGGCGGGCGTGCTGGCCGTGCTGATGGGCCTCGCCGTGGTGGGCGGTCTTCTGAGCTACTACTACCGCTCCGAGCGCGCCGGGAGGGCGCAGCATTTCTACGAGTTGGGCAACCAATTCTTGCAGAAGGATCTCTATGACGAAGCCATAGAACAATACCGGGATGCGCTATCCATATCGCACAGCAGCCAGAACAGGCTGGCGCTGGCGCTCGCCTTGGTGAAAGCGGGCCACCCGGATGAAGCCGCGATTTATTTGAAGGATTTGTTGCGAAGCGACCCCACCAACGCCGCCGGGAATCTCGGGATGGCGCGCGTGGCCGCGCAGGAAGGGCGCATCGATGAGGCCGTGGGCTACTATCACCACGCGATAGACGGCGCCTGGCCCGCCAATGCCGCCGAGCGGCGCATTCAGGCGCGCCTCGAGCTCATTCAGGCGCTTGGCAAGGCCGGCCGGCGGCAAGAGGCACAGGCGGAGCTACTCTCGATGCCGACGGTGATGCCCGGCGACCTTTCCGTTAAGAGGCAGGTGGCTGAGCTGTCGCAGGAGTATGGGCTGGCCCAAGGAGCGGCCAACCTGTTCCGGGATCTGACCGAGCACGATGCGCAGGATGAGAAAGCTTGGGCCGGCCTGGGCGAAGCGGAGTATGCACTGGCCGATTATGCGACGGCGCGGGATGCGCTGGCCGCCGCGTTGCGGTTGAACCCGAACGATACGGCGGTCGAGAAGCGGCTGGACGCGGCGACACAGATCCTGGCGCTCGATCCGATGCGTCGCGGACTGCGCGCAGCGGACCGATTCCAGCGCAGCCAGGCGGTGCTGGCCGGGGTTCTCGATGTGCTGGATCACTGTTCCCCGGCGGCCCTGCCAGCTACCCTGAAAGACCAGATGGAGGCCGCGCGAAGGTTGTTGGTGAAGGGCCGGCGGCCGCCATCTTACAGCGATGCGATCGAGAACAATACGTCGGTGGCCGAACAATTCTGGACGGCGGGGGCCAAGGCTTGCGGCTCGATGCCGCCTGCGGACGCACCCTTGAGCAGGATTATGGCCCGGCTGATGGCTCGGTAGCGGAAAGCCGTGGCTGGTGGCTGGTGACCGGCGGCTTTGATCCAGCCAATGACCACCAGTCCGGTAAAGCAGTCTTCTACCAGCCGACCCGCTGCAGTCCCGGAACAAAATCGAAGTGCTGGTCGCGGCTGATCACCGGCAAGGCGTGCTGCCGCGCCAAGGCCGCAATCCAGAGGTCATTGCCGGGTATCGGGCGCCCGCTGCGTTTCAGTTCGTCGCGGACCTCGGCGTACAGTCCGGCCGTGCCCTGGTCCACGACTAGCACGCGGCCGCTCGCGATCCCTTCGGCTAGCCATCGTTCATACCGCGTCCGGTTGCGCGACTGCCGGATGCCATATTTGTATTCGCCCAGCACAATTACCGGGACCGCGATCTCCGCCGCCCGTTGAAGAAGCGGCTCCAGTTTCATGTCGCCGTCCGCCATGGCTAACAGCCCGTTGGTATCCAGGATCAATGCCAATCCTCAGGTTCAATCCGGCCAAATTCGTCCTCGATAATCCGGTTGATGCGCGCTGTCTCCTCGCGCAGGCCACGCAGCTTGCCGAACGCCTTCAGTCCCGGCTTATCCGGGCATCCTCGGGCGCGCAACTCTTCCGCAAGCGCCTCCGACACCAATTCCCGCAGCGGAATCCCTTGTTCGGCCGCAGCCGACTTGGCCCGTCTGAAGAGATCGTCCGGGATTTCCAGGGTCGTCTTCATCAATCGCCATTGTCCCATATCTATTCGGAGTGCCGGATGATCATCTAGTGGCCGCCGGCGCACGCGACCTTGAGCAGGATAATGGCCCGGCTGATGGCTCGGTAGGCGATTGTGGTGGCAGGAAGGCAGGCGAAACCGCCTGCCCCACCATAGCATTTATGAGAATCTGTAGGATGTGGTAGAATTCATAGTGCAGCCCCTGGTTTCGGGTTTCCAAAACCTGTAACTAAGCGGCTGGCCGTTGCGTCGAAGGCTGTGAGTCGTCTGCTCACGCCATCGGAGGCGCCTGGGGACACGATGTCGGAGAACATGGAGAGCACCCCGTTACCGGAAGACAATAACCCGCTGCAGTTCGATCCAAACGAGCACCTGGACCGGTTGTTGGCGCCGCAAATGGAGACGCCCTGGTTCAAGTCGTTGATCGAGAGCGTTCGAGACCTCATTCGCCCGACGCCGCTACCGCCGCTTCAGGTTACCTCCAAGCCGGTTGCGGTGAAGGACATCTGGGGCCTCTACGGGCGGAAGAAGCAGTCCGGCGCCTACTCGCTGGCGATCCATGTAACGGTCATCGTACTTCTGTTCACGTTGGCGTCGAGCAAAGCCGTTCAGCAGGCGGCCAAGGACGTGACCTCCCTGATTGTTCCGATCGATCTGGCGGCGTATCAGCCCAAAGCCGGACCGCAAAAGCCATCGGGCGGCGGTGGTGGTGGCGGCGATCGTTCTCCGCTGCCGGCCGCCAAGGGCAGGCTGCCGAAGATTTCGCCCCGGCAGTTCACGCCCCCAGTACAGGTGTTCAATAATCTGAATCCAAAGCTGCCGATGGAGCCGACCATCATCGCGCCGCCGGATGTGAACATGCCGAACGTGAATATGGCCCAATATGGCGACCCGCTCGCCAAGTTTGGTCCGCCCTCGAATGGTCCGGGTTCCGGCGGCGGTATCGGTTCCGGTTCCGGCGGCGGCGTCGGCTCGGGCAAAGGCCCAGGATTCGGTCCCGGCGAAGGCGGCGGTTTTGGCGGCGGTGTTTTCCGCGTGGGCGGCGGCGTCACGGCGCCCGTTCCGCTCTTCAGGCCCGAACCGGAGTACTCCGAAGAAGCCCGCAAAGCCAAGTATCAGGGCACGGTCGTGTTGTACGTGGAAGTGGATACCAGCGGCCATCCGCGCAACCTGAAGGTGATGCGCAGCCTGGGACTCGGCCTGGATGAGAAGGCCATCGAGGCCGTGGAAAAATGGAAGTTCCGCCCCGGCTATAAGGATGGCAAGCCCGTCACCGTGGCCGCCACCGTTGAAGTGAATTTCCGGCTGTTGTAGGACCGGCCGCTACTTGTTTTGTGGCCGTCCAGGTCCCCTCGCCCATATCGCCAAATTCGACCTTCCCTTTCATCTTCTTTTCGCTCTCGATGGTTCCGGTATAGTGCGCCACGCCGCTCTGCCCGGAGTACGAGAAGTCGAATTTGAAATCGATCTGGTCCCCTTTAACCGTGCCAGTCAGCTCGGCTTTGCCGAACAGGCCGGTGTAGGCGCCAGTGAGTTTCTCGCCATCCTGCTTGAAGACGAACGATGGACTGCCGCTGCCCGCGGCGGTGTCCACGCTGAATTCCCAGTTGCCCGAAATATCGTGGGCCAGCAGCGGCGCGCACGCCAGCCCGGCCAGTAATGCGATCGGCAGCAATCTCGACATGCCGTAGAGGNNGTTCCACGCGGCGATTCTGCTGCCGTCCCGCGGCCGTATCGTTGGATGCCACCGGATCGGATTTACCTAACCCGATCGATGTAATGTTTGCCACCGGCACTCCCTGTTCCGTCAGGAAGTCGCGCACGGCATCCGCGCGATTCTGCGACAACTTCAGGTTGTACTCGTCGCCTCCCACGCTGTCGGTGTGGCCTTCCAGTTGAAGCTTCAGGCCGGGATAGGCGAGCAGAATGCCCGACACCTTGGCCATCTTCTCCCGCGCGCCGGGCTTCAGCGTGTACTTGTTGAAATCGAACAGCACGTCGTTGATGTTCACGATCAGGCCGCGGGCCGTCTCGCGCGTCTCCAGGATGGCGTTCAACTGCAGCCTCAGGCGTTCGCGCATTTGGGTCTTCTCGGCTTCGGCCTGCTGCCGCTGAGAATCCGCTTGCGCGGCGGCTTGCCGGGCGCGTTCGGCCTCCGCTTCAGCCTGTTGCTGTTGCTGCACGGCGGCGGCGCGGGCGGCATCCGCGGCAGCCTTATCCTGGGTTGCCTGGGCGGATGCGGCTTGCGCATCGCGTTGCGCGGCTTGCGCCTCGCGTTGCGCTTGTTCGGCTGCGGCGCGCTGCGCATCGGAAGCCTGCGCTGCCGTTTGAGCCTGCTCGGCGGCCGCGCGTTGCTGCGCTAACTGCTCTTCCTTCGTACGGCGTTCGTTGGCCAGTGCCTCTTCCTCCATCTTCCGGTACGTGATGATGCGCGCGTCTTCCGCCATCTGTGCAGCTTCGCGAGCGTTTGTCTCCACGGGCTTGCCGCCGTGGTTGCTCATGAAGTCCTCTGCGTTCTGCAGCGCGATTGTGGCTTTTTGGAATGTATCCGCGGCATATTTCTCCGCGCCCGCCAGCCGCGCGATTTCGACCGCGTTCTCCGCTTCGGCCAGTTGCAGCGGTCCCTTCGGCTTGATCTTCACCGGTTGATAGGCCGGGCGGTTCAGCACGTACTGCCCACGTTTCAGCAATTCGTATTTAGCGTCGACGTGTTCAATCGTACCCGTGGTGTCGTTGCGCACGAAGTTTTCCATCACCACTACATCGCTCGGCTGGGTCACGGCGAAGTACGGCTCGGCTGTTACGAGCAGGCCGAACACCTGCAGCGAGCTGGTGGCTAACAGACTGCTGTGATCCCCGCTCAGCGCAAGTTCACCCAGATTCTGGGCGCGTCCTTCCGGCGTGATGGCCCACAGCACATAGGTAAGATACTCGGGACCGAACTGGTTGGCCGCCGTGAGGTGGTTCACGTGGACGTCGATCTTGGTGGATCCCATCTGGCTCTCGACTCGCGCTTCCCCGCGAGCCGCCGGCAGCAGTTCCGTGCCGCGAAAATCGATTTGCGTCGTGCCGCTGCGATGGTGGTAATTAATCGCACTAATAGTGCGGGAAACCACGGTGACCCTGAAAATGGGCATGGGCTGACCAGTCTCGGCCGGGGTCAGCGCCGGCTGCTGCTGGGTTGGGTTAGGCACCTGCGCACACATCGTGGCGAGTGCCGCAAGAAACACTGCTGCGGCTTTCATGGCTTTATCATCGAACCTCCTGAGGAATATAAGCAATCGCAGCACCTCTGTGCGGAAGAGTACTGGCGCACAGGCTGTGGCTCGGCGTGGCTTCAGCGCGGCCGATGCTTTGGATTGAATGCCTTGCGCCCACGGAACCGCAGAATCTTGTAGACTGGAGGCAAGCGGCATATGAACGAGCAACTGTTCGTCGCCATCGCAGTGGGTCCGATGTTGAGCCTGATCTTCGTCTTGGCCGGCTATATCGTGCAAAATGTGAATCTAAACGCCCGGATCGCCGACGTGCGGGCCTGACATGAACACCCGGTTTGGAGAACTGCGCGGCGAGCTGAAAGACCTGATGCAGGCAGAATTCCGCGCCATCCGGGCCGAGAAGAATCAGAGCGAGCTTCTGGCGAAGTTCGCCGAACTCGATCATCGTGCGAGCCGGCTGGAACAGATTGTCCGCAAGTAAATTCCCCTTCGAAATTCAGGCCCAGTGCCCGGTCACCCGCGCGCGCGCCGGCTTGCTGCACACCCCGCACGGCATCGTCGAAACGCCGGTCTTCATGCCCGTCGGCACGCAAGCCACCGTCAAGGGTCTCGCGCCGCGCGAACTGGCCGGCGACCTGGACGTCCGCATCCTGCTGGCGAACACCTATCACCTTTATCTGCGGCCCGGCCCCGACCTCATCCGCGCCATGGGCGGGCTGCACCGTTTCATGTCATGGCCGCGCGCCATCCTGACCGATTCCGGCGGATTCCAGGTGTTCAGCCTCAGCGGACTGCGCAAGATCACCGCCGAGGGCGTCGTCTTTCAATCCCACCTGAACGGCGACACCCACACGTTCACGCCCGAATCCAACGTGGAAACGCAACTGGCATTCGGCAGCGACATCCTGATGGTGCTGGATGAGTGCCCCGAGTATCCCGTGAGCCACGAATACGCGCGCACGGCCATGCAGCGCACGGTCGGCTGGGCGCGCACCGCCCACGCGTATTTTGAAAAACGCCGCGCCGGGCTGCCTACCCGCCACGCTCTGTTTCCCATCGTGCAAGGCTCCATGTTTGCGGATCTGCGGCGCGAATGCGCCAGCCAGTTGGTGGAACTGCAGGCGGATGGCTACGCGATCGGGGGGCTCTCGGTGGGCGAACCGCGCCCCTTGAGTCTGGAAATGGTGGAGATCGCCGAAGCCCTGCTGCCGCGTGCCCGCCCGCGCTACGCCATGGGGGTGGGCATGCCGGAAGAACTGCCCGAATACGTGGCCCGCGGCGTGGACATGATGGATTGCGTGCTGCCTTCCCGCAATGCCCGCAACGGCTGCCTGTTCACCTCCCAGGGGGCCGTGCGCATCAAGCAGGCGCGCTACAGGGACGATGCACGGCCGCTCGATCCGCAGTGCGGGTGCTATACTTGTACGAGTTTCTCGCGAGCCTATCTCCGCCACCTTTTTCAGGCTGGAGAGATCCTGTACGCCGCGCTGGCGACGCTCCACAATGTCAAGCGCTACCTTGACATCATGCGTGAGATCAGGCACGCTATACTATCGGGTAGATATCCTGAATATTTGCGAACCGTACGCTCCGCGCCGGTTGAAATCGAGTAGTTTGCCAACGTGGTCCTAAATCTGATTCTCCAATCGATGCCCTCAGGCAGTTCCTTGCTGAGCTTCCTCCCCATTCTCCTGATTTTCGGAATCTTCTATTTTCTCCTGTTCCTTCCCATGCAGCGCCAGAAGAAGAACCAGCAGAAGATGTTGAGCTCGTTGCAGAATGGAAACACTGTGCTCACCAGCGGCGGCATAGTCGGGACCATCATTTCAATCGGCGACGACGATACGCTGGTGCTGCGGGTGAAACCCGACAATATCAAGCTCCAGGTGGCGCGCAGCGCGGTTTCCAACCTGGTCACGGGCGAAGGCAAGAAGCAATAGTTTACATATCGTCTATTAAAGCAAGGCAAAATCCTCATGCGAAAAAATGTGACGGGCAGGACCGTAGTCATCATTGTGACGATCCTGGTATGCGTGTTCGGCATCATCGGCTTTCCCAAGTCGGGCGCCGCGTTAATGGAAAATCTGAAACACAACATCCGGCTGGGGCTGGACCTTAAGGGCGGCAGCCACCTGGTGTTGCAAGTGCACGTGCAGGACGCCATCAAGACGGAGGCCGATGGAGCCATCGAGCGGATGAAAGAAGCCATGCGCAAGCAGGGCATCGAGGGCGCCTCGATCGACCGCAACGACCCGGCCACCGTCGAGGACGCCGACAAGATCGAAATCGACGTAAAGGGGGTTCTAGCGACCAAGACCACCGCCTTCCGGAGCCTGATCGCCGAGAGTTTCAACCAGTGGACCCTCACCCCCCTCAACGCGACAGATTACCGTTTGAATATGCGTCCCTCCGAACTGGTCACGCTGAAGCGCGACACCGTGGAGCGCTCCCTGCAGACCATCAGCAACCGCATCAACCAGCTTGGCCTGACGGAGCCCACCGTCCAGCAGTATGGCCAGGCTGGCACGGATTACGAAATCCTGGTGGAGCTTCCAGGCGTGGACGATCCGGCCCGCGTGAGGGAAATCATGCAGAAAACCGCGCAACTGGAGATCGACGCGGTGAAGGGCGAGCGTCCTTACCCGAGCCTCCAGGCGGCCTTGGCGGATAAAGGCGGAATCCTGCCGCTGGGTACCAAATTCGTGCGCGAACCACCCCGAGGCGACCGCCCGGAACAGTGGTATCTGCTTTCCAAAACGCCCATAATTCGCGGCACCGACCTGCGCAATGCGCGCGCCGGGCAGGATGACATGCGCAAGTGGGAAACCTCGTTTACCCTCAGCCCGGATGCCGGGAAACGATTCGGCAGATTCACGGAGTCCAATATCGGAAACAATCTGGCGGTGGTGCTCGACAACCAAATCCTAAGCGTGGCGGTGATCAAGGGGCGTATCGAGGATAGCGGCCAGATCGAGAACATCGGCACCGAGCAAGAGGCCTCCGACCTGGCGCTGAATTTGCGCTCTGGCGCGCTGCCGGCCACCATCCAGATCCAATCCGAGAACTCGGTGGGGCCCTCTCTGGGCGCCGACTCCATCCATGCGGGCATCGTGGCCGGTCTGGCCGGACTGGCGGCGGTGATTGTGGTGATGCTGGTCTATTACAAGCGCAGCGGCGTGAACGCGGTGCTGGCGCTCTTCCTGAACACCGTGATCCTGATGGCGGCGCTGTCGTACTTCAAGGCCGTGCTCACCTTGCCGGGCATTGCCGGCGTGATCTTGACCATCGGTATGGCGGTGGACAGCAACGTACTGATCTTCGAGCGCATTCGCGAAGAGTTGCGGGCCGGGAAAGCCATCGTGTCGGCCGTCGATGCGGGTTTTTCGAAGGCCTGGTGGACCATTGTCGACACGCACGTCACCACCGTGGTTTCCTGCGCTTTCCTGTTCATTTTCGGGGAGGGGCCGGTGCGGGGCTTTGCCGTGACTTTGACGATTGGCCTGATCGCCAACGTCTTCACGGCCGTGTTTGTTTCGAAGGTGATCTTCGACTATGAGTTGTCCGGCCGCCGGCAACCGGCGGAGTTGAGCATATAGAGAATGACTGAGCCATCTTGTGGGGCGGCCAATCATGGCCGCAGNNGTAAAGCACCGGTATGGCGTAATTCCGATGCAAATCTTTAAAAACACGAATTTCGACTTCCTCCGCTACAAATGGCCGTTCATCGGCGCCTCCCTGGTGCTCTCGGTAGCGGGGATCGGCAGCATCATCGCCCACGGCGGCCTGCGCTAC
>PKYZ01000576.1 GCA_003132865.1 Bryobacterales bacterium | reverse complement strand
ACACTTTTCGGATAGGAGCCGTTTTTCAAGGGCACGGATTTGGATCAACGAACGACACCAGGTCTGCCGCCGCCCCCGATCCCGATTGCCGACTTCCAAGACCACTACGACGCACAGCTAAGACGTTGCTTCGTCCAGATCGACTCGACGACGTCCTACGACGTATCACCCCCAGTTGAAATTCACGCAAAGACGGTAGCAGACGCCTTTGAAGGACGCGTTTATGCGGATTTTGTGCAGCGCATCGATCGGGACCAACCACCGGACCGATGCTACGTCATGGTGAACGGACGCAAGGAGCAGTGCGCCTCAATCGAGGAATTCGACTTGCTGGCTCGACCTTACATGGGGATTACCACGTTCTCGGCCGAAAAGAACTATGGGGGCAAACGATGAAACGATTTTTGCTTTTGATGGTGGTGTGTTTGGCGGCGGGATCGCTGCGAGGTGCCGAGCCGGTGGGATTCAGCGACGGGCGTTGGTGGCGGAATTTGACGCCGACAGAGCAAATTTACTGGCTGCAAGGGTTCAATCAAGGCCTCGAAAGACCCGCTTCGGGCTAGATGGATCAGGCTCGCAGAATCGATGTTCGCTCAAGGGGCGGCTCCAGAGATGCGGTTCGGCTGCTCCGGAATATCGCGTGTGGCTGGTCTTGCCGGCTTACTCCTTGCCGTGACACTGGCGTTAGGTGCAAACTGGAGCGCGTCTGCACAGGAAGCCAAGCCGACCACAGGAGTGGTCGATTCCCCCCTGTTCTTCGCGGTTCTGTCCCGGGAGCGGTGGAGCGGAACGAGGCGCAACTGATTCGGCCGCTCCAACGCTACGGCGTCGCGACCGCGAAGGCGCAGTAGGAAGGCTCGGTCAGAAGCGACGCTTTCGGCCGCTCGACCGTGAGCTTCTTCAGCTCGAAAAGCAACTTACCTTGCGACTCGGCCTTGACGATCACGCCGTACTTCGTGTCGAGCCAGATCTTCGTTTTTCCGGCGCCGGTCGTGCTCTCGATGATCCTGGTCGAGAAGCCATTCAGGGTCGCGGTTCCCGTTTCGACAGGATTTTGACGATTGAACTCCTCCATCAACCTGGCCGAATGCTCGAACGGATCGTCCCCCAAATTCTGGAACGTCCCGGTGCGGCAATTCGGCGAAACCGAGGCAGGCCGATCGAGCGCAGTCGACGGGCCCTCGTTCGGGTCCGTGCCGAACCATTGGTGCGTGTCGAGGTTGTAGTACACGCGACTCCGGTGCGCCTGGACAGCNNCGCGCCAAGAAGGCTCCGATAGGATCGGGAGTATCCTGGAACTGCTCGACCATCATCCTCGCGCCGTCGCGGTACACCTTTTTTCCATAGATCGCCGGGCCGCTGAGCGTTACCAGCATCGTCGCTGAATAAGCCGTGGGCGGCGGGACCGGTTGAGCGGGCGCGCCGGCCGCCACGACGAGCGCCACCAGACCAGCCGGCAACATCTTTGCCATGCCTCGCCTCCTCACTACTGGTTGTGACAGCCGGCGGCGAATTCTGGTTACGAAAAAAGGCCCATCCCGGATTTCGCCGGAATCTGCGTAGCCGGTCTCCCGGTCGGGGCCGAAGTCGTAGGTTCCGTACTCCAGATTCTCGCCGAGGCAATTCGGGCAGGCGTTGCCGGTCTCGCAGTCGCAGCAGACACAGTCGGATCGGTAGTCCAGGCGGGCATCCAGGATTTGGCGGTCTCTCCGCACAGTAGCCTGGGTAGCGGCGCAGTGCAGGCAGGCCAGCGGCGGGGGTGTTTCCAGGAGAATGAGAGAGTGCGTCGGGAGGCAGTTCTGTCCGGCAACGGGGGATAGTGTCATTGTCAGGTTTTTCCTTTATGACGCGCGCGGCGCGGTCATGACATGCATCCCTCTTCGGAAGCCGGAAAGCAAGGGAATTCTACAGGTCGGCGGCAGAAAGTGAGACCAGCGGAAACTTGTACGCGGAGCGCTGCGGATAATGGCTCGGGCCCGAGTGCGCGGTGCCAGAAATGCACCAGGCCAGGGTGCAACCTGGGGCGGTTGGGGCGCAACAATCCGGAAGACACGAGCAAAGAAGAAGCCCGCCACGGCTTGGGCACCGGGCGGGCAAAGTAAGTAAGCGTCTGGTCCTAATCTAGCCCGACTTTCGCACTTTTGAGGGGGTAGAGCGCCACCCACCATGCTCCTGCGCCTTACGGGACGCGGGCCGGTGGCAGCCATACTTGCGTTATAGTGAGGGCGTATGCCGACAGCGAAGAAAAGAGTTGGTTCGAAACGTCGCGACACTATCCACAAGGTTGGACAGAAAAAGCTCCAGTGCCCACATTGCGATAAAACGTTCGCGGCTTTGAGTGGATTGGCATCACACCTCCACTTCCTCCACCCTGACAAACCCGCGCTGGAACGGCCCGGCAAGCAGTCGCGCCCTCAAGGAAAGAGCGGCCAACTGGTCCTACCAGCAGTCTCGTCAACCACGACTCGTCGCTGGGGCTGATAGCGTTCGAGGCAGGCTCAGGCCCAGGGCGCTCTTCCCACTGGAACCAATCTTCGCCGCGCTTCACTGGCGGCAGTTGTCTCACCGTGACGACGTGCCGCGTTCCGATGTAATCGTCGGGCAGCGTCTTCAGATAGCCGTACTGAATCCGCAGACGTTGCGGCCCGGTGCTCAGCCGGTTGAGCCGCTCCAGGCGCGCCAGCCTGGATACTACGGACCGCACAGGGCCTCCGCAGGGGCGTGCGTTCCGATGTTTATGGCGGCGGTAATTGTCTCAAGCGTAAGCCGTCCTCCTGCTCCTCGATGGGAAAGCTGGCCACCCACCGGTCCAGTTCGTCGTCGGTCAGCTCGCGGCCGGTGCTGCTCGTGCCCAGCACGACGCTCTCGGACACAGTGCCGTCCCGCAACAGCGTCCGCCAGCAGGCGGCGTCCTCGAAACCTGGGATGCAATCTACCCGGCGCAGCACGATGCGGGAAGAGACGCGCGGCTTCCGGTCGGCACCTGCGCTCTATGGCTTCACCCG
>PKYZ01000349.1 GCA_003132865.1 Bryobacterales bacterium | reverse complement strand
TTGAGGATCTTGTCGATGTCGGTGAGGGGTTCGCCCGCCCAGTTTTTGCTGATTTGGCTGAACAGGCGGTGCTCGATGGGATTCCACTTGGAAGCGCCCGGCGGATAGTGGCTTACGGTAACGACGGGACCGAGGGGAGTGCAGGTTGTGTCCTGAAGCGCTTTCCTCCAGACGCGGGAGCGCGGGCCGTTACTTCCGCCGCCGTCGGCCAGGATGAATAGTTCGCGTGACGTTGGGTATCGTTGGCATCCCTCCTTTAGCCACCATTGAGCGATGGCGTCGACGGCAAAGGCCGGCGTGTCGTGGCTGGTCCCCACGAACACAGCGCCCCGATTGGCCTGTGTGTCGTAAATGCCGTAGGGGATCGCCATGCCGTCGGCATCCGAGCGAAAATCATGATCCTTGACCAAGATGGGTTTGCGATCCCACTTGGCGCCGGTATTTTTGAAGTTGCCAATTTGTTCCTTCTTCTTCGTATCGACACTGATGATGGGAAGGCCTTGGCTGGCAAATTGTTCTCGTTGCTGCCCCATGTAAAGGAACTGTTGATTGCGATCGGGGTTTTTGGTGGAGGCGATCTGCTTGCGGTTCACGCGGAGCTTGAAGTCCATGTCTTTGAGCAAGCGGCCCACTGTGTTCTTGCTCACGGCGATGCCCAAAGCGGCGAGTTCTTCGGCGATCTTGCGCGTCGTGCGCCGGCTCCACTTCACCCCGGTAATGGGATCACCGGCCGTGTCGTGCCGCATCAGTTCTTCGATGCGGGAGATGACTTCGGGCGTTTTTTTTCCGCCCGCTTGCGTCCGCCGCCAGCTTTGCGGATGCGGTCTAGTGCCAAGTCCTGTTCGAGCAGTTCGCGCCGACCCTTGGCCACCGTATGTGGGTCCAGGCCGATGAACTCGGCAATCCGCCGATCCCCGCCGTAGCCGAGTTTGAGCGACTCCAGACCAGCGTACAGACGACGTTGCTTTTCATTCAGCATGCTGGAGAACAGAACTATCGCTGCCTTTAATTCGTCAGACACCACTTCCGCACTGGCCAAGCTGGCGGCCAGATTCGGCTCGGCTCGAAGCACGTGCCGGGCCAGCAGTTGGCGCTCGCGGAGAACTGGATTGATGGAACAGTAAAGATACAGTCCCTGACTCACTGATTCGCGAGCTACGCGCTCGTGTTGCACCAGCCTCAGCAACGGTTCCTTGGTCCCCACGTGTGGCGCGTGATCCAACTCCTCCGCAAAATATCCGGCCGAGGAGTTTTCGACGAACGCCTGGGCGGTATCCAGCAGGGTGCCCTGGCGGGAGAACCAGACGGACTGGAAAGACCACAGGCCGTTGCGATCGAAGTGCGCGGTTTCATCCAAGGTGTAGTAACTGCCACGATGGGAGTAGCTGGTCCGATAGGCGAGTTGCTTCAGCTTGCGGAAGACGGTGACATCCACCTCCGTTCCCAAGGCCCTCTTCAACTCAGGCATGGTAGCGATCTTGCAGCGCCGGAGCGCCTTGGCCAGGTCATCAGCGTGGAAGGATTCAGTTCTCATAATGTTAGAAGTCCACCCGTTAAATTGCCCTTCAGGTAGAACTCTAACAGAATAACAGCCAATTGTCCACTGCGGCCAGACGGTCCAGACCACTACCACTATTGATGTTGAACGATTACGCCCAGTTGGATCGAAGAGTCTTAGAGGAAAGCCAAACTGCAAGACCTACGCTTTACCCTGTGATCTTGTTTTTGGGACGTCCCTTAGTCGCGCCGCGAACCACGGGCAGCCGCTTGATCTTCCCTTCCTTCTTTGCCTGAATGAACAGTTCCGTGACGACTTCCGGATGCGCATCCCACCACTGGGCCTCCCCTTTTTCCGACCTAAAGTTCGGAATCCTGGTCTTGGCCGTCATACTTTCTCCTCGATAGATCTCGCGCTGCGTCGGATGCATTGGATGGGCGGTGACGAAGCGGATCTTGCCCCTGCGTTCCGTCACGACAAAAGTCAGCAGCCGTCCCTTGTTTGTTTCGCCTAAACATAATCTGCGGCGTTCGTGTCTTCGCCTTTGGCGCTCGATGACTATCGGCCCGTTCCTATAGGCCTCCTCGCATTCCTCCGGGGTGACTCAGTGGCGGGCGATATGCGCTACGTTGGCCGCGTCCCAATCGAATACCATCCGTTAAGACATTGTACACGGTTAACGTAGGGCGCAACTATTTGTAGCCGGCAAGACAGCAAGAGTTAGCAAGACTCGGCGGCTTCCGGCCCGCAGTGCCGTGTCACCCTATGTAGCCTGCAGCGCCTCGGCGATCTCCTTCTCCTCGATGGCGCCTTCCCGGATGACCTTCCAATACGGCTCGGTGATATCCACCGTGGTGGCGCCCGCGCCGGAACACATGCCGCCGTCGAGCACCAAGTCCACGCGGCCGTCCATCGTGCCGAAGACCTGGATGCCGCTGCGGCAGGTCGGCGACCCGGAGATATTCGCGCTTGTCGAGATCAGCGGCTGGTTCAAGGCCGCGATCAGAGCGTTGGCGATTTTGGCGCGCGGTTGCCGCACTGCCAGCCGGCCGGGCGCAATTCGATTCGACAGGCCTTCCTTCGGATGAACGCATTTCGCAGGAGTCGAGCCGGGGTCACTTCCGCAACTGGTCTATCTCGCGCTGAACCTCTGCGGACCTCGCGGTGTTGCCGGCCGCTGCGTAGATCTCGCGCAGCCTGTCCAGCGCTCCTCTTGTCTTGGCGGCGTCGCCCGAACGTCGATAGTTATCTGCAATACCACGAATGGCCTTGATGAGAAGATAGGAATCCCCGCCAGTCTCAGCGGTCTTAACCGCCTTTTCATAGTAGCTTTGGGCCTGCTCCAGCGCTCCACGCCGCGCGTATTCACCGCCGATTTCATCGAGGACAGTTACCTCTATGTACCTAGCACCAATCTCTTGGGCGACCTGCAGAGCGAGCGTAAGATTGTCCAAACCGTCAGAGGGCTTGCCCGAAGCGATGTCCTGGCTCCCTACCAAGGCAAGTCCAAGCGCCTGCAGAAAAGGGTTCCCAATCTCGATCGCAGTTGATAGACACTCGCTATAGGAGGTCGTGGCCTCAAGAGGATTGGACTGCTCACGGTACGCATTCCCAACGGCGCACATTGCGGCTGCCTGTCCTCGTCTGTAACCAATGCCTTTGTAGATGCCATAGGCACGGTTGAACTCGTCCACGGCGAGCCCAAAGCCCGCCTTATCACGACGGTCAATGCCTTCGAGAAACTCCCTGTAGCCAACGGCGAAATGATAGCTCGCCTCGGCTAGGGGGCCTGGGATCTGCTGGTAAAGTTGGGCAGCCGCTCTCAGATCCTCCGGGGCATCGGATGCTGTTTCAAGGCCGTGAAGCAAGGTATCGGCCTCGCCCAGCTTATTACCGAGGCGCCGATAACCTTGGCGGGCTATGTCGAACTGAGAAAGAGCTTCGCTGAAGTTGCCGCGCATAGCACAGAGCAGCCCATAGTTGTACGCGGTGGTCGCTGAGCCCAGCGCATCGGTGCCGCGGTCAATTTTCCCTGCGTCTCCATACAGCCTTGCTGCGTCATCCAGGTGGCCCTGCTCCCGCCTAACATTGCCCAGATTAGTCAGGAAAGCGGCTTCAAGAACTGCTATGTGCTTCTTACGCGCAATCTCCAGACCAGCCGAGAAGATTGACGCGGCCTTTGGAAGATCAGAAGTATTGTAAAGGGCGATTCCGAAATTGAGCTTGGCGGCTAACGTGTCAACCGCTTCTCCGGATATTTCGTATAAGCGGGCCGCCTCCGCGAATTTGCCCTCAGAGAGTGCTTTTTCCGCCTCGTCAAAGTGGCTTCGTGCTGTTGCGCTTCGCAGGGTAAAGGGGAGCTCGGATCGAAGCAACGCCTTGGTTGCCATAATCCCCCCTGTTCCTGGGGGCGTCAAAGCGGTTGCGTTCTTGGCGCTGACCGGCGTGAGATAGATCGAGAAGGCCGCGATCATAACCAGGAGCACGCATCCGACTGCGGTCAGCACCCGGTAGCGCGATAGAAAAGCACCGGCCGACCGCGCCGTCTGTGCGACCGCCAGAGGCAAGTTCCGCAGCCTCACTGCCTCGTGAGCAAGCCCTGCAGGGCGACGAGTAGGCGGCTCGACCTCGGCCAGAGAGTTGATCTTCTGCCATCGCTTTGCCAACCGGCGGACATCCCATTTCACGCCGATCCGGTGATCTCTTGTGTACCTGTCGAAATCGGTCAAAGCGTCGTCATATTTCCCCTGGGCCAGGAGGCGAAACATCCCCGATTCGACGGCCACAAAACCGAATCGCTCCTTTTCGGCGATTCCGCCAAACAAGTCCGGGCGAAGGGCATCCCAGGCTAATCGGCTCCGTCGTATCAGCTCCTGATTGGCTTGCACCTCTTCAAGAACGTCTGCGATTCTTGTCGATCCTGAGGATCTGGCTAGGCGTAGCGCGCTCGGTAAGTCCGCACTTGGTGGGAGGGACGCGGCGTACAACCTGTTCCTCACGAAGTCCGTTACGCGCGAATCCTTGAGCATACCCGAAAGGCACGCCACCGCGCTCTCCCGGTTCTCGCGAGCAGCCTCTCTATCGAGCGCGATCAGCGCAAGGTGAAGGCTCCGATCTTTCGACCACGCAGCTTCCAGTTCGCGGGCGGCGTCGTCGGTTGAAATGCCCTCAAGCTCAACCAAATCGGTGGCATCACCCAGCAGATATGCGAGATCCCGGGTAGCGCGAGGGACCGGCCCGGAGGAATGCACTTCTATCGACGAACACGCCTCGCCATCGATCAGCACGGCGATCCCAGCCTGTCCGGAAATGAGCGCCTTCATTGCAGAACCTCCACGGCCCTATGGCGCTTAATCTCCTCCAAGAGGATTCTGTCGGACTCCGTTTTCGGCTTGCGCGCCACAATACGTTCGATACTGTCCCGGCCCAGCGCGCCGAAAATATGTACCTCCACAAAATCCTGACCCGTTCCTCCGATAAGTATTGCTGGGAACTCCGCCGCATTCGTGGCGGGGCCGATCCTCGGTTCAAGCTTTGCGGTCGCTAGCATCGCTCTGTCTTCCCACGTGGCGCGGTAACCTGGCGGCAACAGACTCGCAACGCCTAGTCTCAACTTCTCGCAGAAGAGTACTGAGTTTTCCTCAAAAACAGTGGCTCGCTCGGAAATAGCGATATCCTTTAACACAATTGAACAGTCGCCGTATGCTGTCGCCCCGACCCCGTCCAGCGACAACGTGGCGAAGCGGATTTCATTCTCGTAGTACGGAAACATGATTGAGTCCGCGATCCGGCGCTGCAAATCCATTTTAGTCCCTTCTGGGCGTCGGGCGCCTGCACCGACCAGTTGGTAGAAGTTGGCGTACAGCTCATTTGCGCTCGATACCAGTTCCTTGACCTTGCTTGGCGAGCGGCAGATTACGGCCACAGACGACGTCAGCGACTCCAAGAATGCAACGACGGCCTCGCCACACTGCCGCCTGGACGCGTTCTCCAACGCCTCCTTATAACGCTTCGCGAGGGCCGCCTTCTCCTCGTATTCCTTAGCAGCCCTCACGTTGGGGTAACCGACGTCGTTGCCGCAAGTCGGGCAGTTCCGTTCATTCCCCCTGATCTGGCTGCTGCAGCGCGGGCAGTCCATCTATGTCGCCTGCAGCGCCTCGGCGATCTCCTTTTCCTCGATTGCGCCTTCCCGGATGATCTTCCAATACGGCTCCGTGATATCCACCGTAGTCGCGCCCGCGCCGGAGCAGGTGCCGCCGTCGAGCACCAAGTCCACGCGGCCGTCCATAGTGCCGAAGACCTGGATGCCGCTGCGGCAGGTCGGCGATCCGGAGATGTTCGCGCTGGTCGAGATCAGCGGCTGGTTCAGAGCCGCGATCAGGGCGTTGGCGATTTTGGCGCGCGGTTGCCGCACTGCCAGCCGGCCGGTGTTCCCCGTCACCTTCAACGGCACGCGGGCCGATGCGGGCACGATGATGGTCAGCGGTCCCGGCCAAAAGCGCCGCGCCAGGATGAAGAACCGGTTGTTCAACTCCGAAGCCAGATCCTCGGCCGCGATCACGTCCGCCACCAGCAACGGCAGCGAGCGGTGTATTTCGCGCCCCTTGGCCCGGAACACGCCGGCCACCGCGCGCAAGTTGAACGGGTCGGCTACCAGCGAGTACAGCGCGTCGGTGGGGATGGCAACAACCCTCCCCCGGCGAATGGCGGCGGCGGCGCGTTCGATCGCTTCCGGTTGCGGCTCTTCCGCGTCTACTTCCACAAGATCAGTTGCCATACCCGCCGCGACCCCTAGCGCGGCCCAATCGCTTCCGCCACGTCGATAGCCATCTGGTAACGCCCAAAAGGCGCGCTCAATTGCACGCCCTGCACCATGCCGCGCACCCGCTCCACCATCTCGCGCGCGATAGCCACGCCTTCCTGGCGCGACTTTTCGGCGTTGTCCACCTGCCGCATGCGCTCCATGTAATGCTCCGGCACCGGCACGCGCAACTCGTTCACCATGAATTCGGCGTTGCGAAAGCTGGTCAGCGGCCAGATGCCGCAGATCACCGGAATCTTCACGTGTTCGATGCGCTTCAGAAACTGCTCGAGCAGGGCCAGATCGAACACCGGCTGCGTCACCACGTACTCGGCGCCGGCCTGCACCTTCCACTCGAAGCGGCGGATCTCTTCCTCCATGTTCGGCGCGCCCGGATTGACGCCTACGCCGATCAGCAGGGCGGTCTGCGATCCCATGGCGTTGCCGCCGATATCCAGGCCGTGGTTCAGATTGTTGGCGATATTCACCAGGCCGATGGCGTCCACGTCGAATACGGCGGTGGCATCCGGATAGCTGCCCATGCGCGGCGGATCGCCGGTGATGCAGATCAGATTGCGCACGCCCGCGCAGTGCGCGCCCAGCAGCTCCGATTGGATGCTCAGAATGTTGCGGTCGCGGCAACAGAAATGGTTCACCGCCTCGATGCCGGCTTCCCGCTGAATGAGCTGGCAGGTGACTTGCGAGCTCATACGCGCGCTGGCCCGCGGCCCGTCCGGCACGTTGATGCAATCGATGCCCTGCGCGGCGCACAGCTTGGCGCCCGCGATCTCTTTGGAGGCGTCCACCCCGCGCGGCGGCAGAATCTCCACGAACGCCACGAATTTCCCCGCGGCCAGCTTGGCGCCCAGTTGCGATTTCTCCGCCATGGGCAGTTTCGGTATGGCCTGCGCTTTGGCTTTGGGCTCCTCCACCGTCACGCCCAGCTTTTTCTGCACCGGCTGCAGCGAGCGCGCTTCGGCGTAGATCAGCTTGATGTGCTCGGGCGTGGTGCCGCAGCATCCGCCCACGATGCGCACGCCCGCCCATAGCAGCCGCCGCGCGTATTGCGCCATATATTCCGGCGAGCATAGATAAAGGTTGCGGCCCTCCACCCGCACAGGCACGCCCGCGTTCGGCATGGCGCTGACCGGCTTGGAGGAGAATTCCATCATGCGCTCCACGGTTTCGAGCGTGGTCTTCGGACCCACCGAGCAATTAACCCCGATCACGTCGGCCGGCCACTCGTCGAGACGCCGCGTGAATTCTTCCGTTTCCGTGCCTTCGGGAAGGTTTCCGTTATCGTCGATGGTCACCTGCGCCACGATGGTCATGTCCGGCCCGGCGGCCTCGCGCGCGGCGAACAGCGCTTCGCGCATTTCGTCCAGATTGCCGAAGGTTTCCAGAATAAGTAGATCCACGCCGGCATCCAGCAGCACCTCCACTTGCTCGCGGAAGATGGCCCGCGCTTCGGCGAACGACGTGGGCCCCAGCGGCTCGATGTGCGCGCCCAGCGGACCGATGGCGCCCGCCACGAATGCGTTTTCGCGCGCCGCTTCACGGGCCAGCCGCACGCCCGCCTGGTTGATGGCGCGCAGCTTCTCGGCCAATCCGAAGGCCCCCAGCCGCATGCGGTTGGCGCCGAACGTGTTGGTCTCCAGGATCTCCGCGCCGGCCTTCACGTACTCCTGGTGAATCTGCCGAATCATGTCCGGCGTGGAGAGGTTCAGCTCATCGAAGCAGCGGTTGATAAACACGCCGCGCGAATAGAGCATGGTGCCCATGGCGCCATCGGCTACCATGGCGCGGCGCGCGAGCTGCTCTCGAAACTCTTCGGCGCGGGTTGTGGAGGCGGTCGGCATAGGGAGATATTCGGATCTGCTATTCAGTAGCGCGGCAGGTCCGGATACTGTGATTTTAGCGCATGTGGGGCGGGAAGGGCGGCGTTGCAGTCTCTACCTTGACTTCGAAGAAGGCGGCATGGAGAAGGACGGCCCGCAGAGCAGGTTTTCGCCCAACTACGCGCCAAGCATGGCATTCCGCGTTGAGTTCCGTCCGCGCGCCGAACAGGACCTGGAAACTTTTTTCGCCGCCTCGTTCAGGAAGCCCCGTTACGCGGCCCGCAATGGCTGAGCGGACTGGAAGGCGCAGTTCAGTCCCTGCGGGCTATGCCGGACCAGTGTCCCATCTACCGGCAGTTCTCGAGCCCCACAGTTGCAGTTCGGCGTTTTCTTTACGGGCGATACCCGCGCACGTATACAAGGTTTACTTCATCATTGAGTCCAACACGGTATAGGTGTCGAGACGAGTCTCGACACGGCACGCACGAGTGCGTGCGCCACATGCTAACGGAACAGCACGCCGGAATGCATCAAGAAGTGCTCCGCGATAGGCCCCAGCGAAAGCGCCGGAAAGAAGGTCAGTGCCGTGACGATGAGTATGGTCCCCGTGAGCAAAACCACGAACAGAACGCCGTGCGTCGGCATGGTCCCGGCGGTCACGGGCACGCGCTTCTTGCGGGCCAGGTTCCCCGCCAGGGCCAACGCCGGAACAATCACCAGAAAGCGTCCGATCAACATTTCCAGTCCCAGTGTCAGATTGAACCATGGAGTGTTGGCGTTCAGCCCGGCCATGGCGCTCCCATTCGTCCCGACAGCGCTCGCGTTGGCGTAAAGAATCTCGCTCAATCCGTGGGGACCGCCGTTGCCCAGGTTGGCAACCGGCGCGCCGGGAGGATTCCAGTAGGAGTGCGCCGGAAAATGGACCAGAAAAGTGGCGCAGGAGACGATCAAGTTGGCCGCGGCCGCCACCACCAACGCCAGCATCACCATCTTGATATCTTTGGCTTCGATGCGCTTGCCCAGGTATTCCGGCGAGCGGCCGACCATCAGTCCCGCGATGAAGACGGCTACCAGCACCATCAGGATCATCGAGAGAATGCCCGATCCCGTGCCGCCAAAAATCACCTCGCCGGTCTTGAGGTTCAGCATCTGAATCAGTTCGGCCAGCGGCGTGAAACTATCGTGGGCGCTGTTCACCGCGCCGTCGCTGGAGGCGGTGCCGACCACCGAGAACAGCGCGGACCCCGCGACTCCAAAACGGACTTCCTTGCCCTCCATGTTGCCGCCATCTATCCCCAGGCGATCAAGCGCGGGATTGCCCTGCTGCTCGCTGGCCGTGGCGATCAAGCTGCCGCCAGCGAAGAGCAGGAGCATGACGGCAAAAAGGGTCCAGCCCTGCCGGCGATCGTTCACCGCTTGCCCGAACGTGTAAGTGAAGGCCGCCGGAATGGCCAGGACCAGGAGCATCTCCAGCAGGTTCGCGACAGGCGAAGGATTCTCAAACGGGTGCGCCGAGTTGGCGTTGAAGAAGCCGCCGCCATCCGAGCTGAGTAGCTTGATGGGCTCCTGCGAAGCCACCGGTCCGAGCGCAATCGTCTGCCTGGCGCCTTCCAGGGTAACGATCTGCCTGTAGGGATGGAACGTTTGCAGGACGCCTTGCGAGCAGAGAAGCAGCGCGGCGGGAAGCGAGAGCGGCAGCAGGACGTAGAGGACCCCGCGCGTCAGGTCCACCCAGAAATTGCCGAGCCGGACGGACCGCTCGCGGACGAAGGCGCGGATGAGCGCCATGGCCACGGCCATCCCCGCGGCTGCCGAAGTGAAGCTTTGGACGGCGACTCCCACCATTTGCGACAAGTAGCTGAGCGTGTTCTCGCCGGAGTATGCTTGCCAGCTTGTGTTCGAGAGGAAGCTGACCGCGGTGTTGAAGGCCAGGTCCGGCGTAAGGGGAGTGCCGCCGGCAGGATGCCCGGGCAGGTAGCGCTGGCATCGCAACAGGACGTAGAAGAGCAGGAAATTCGCGAGTCCGAACGCCAGGAAGCATCCGGCATACGTTCTCCAGGTCTGTTCTTTTTCCGGGTTCACGCCGCTCAGGCGGTAAATGAGGCGCTCCAGTGGCAGCAGGGGTTTCGAAAGGAAAGTCCGCTTTCCCTCGAAAACGCTCGCCATGTACGAGCCCAGCGGCTTGGTGATCGCCAGCAGCAAGCCTAAGAAGACCAAGAGCTGGCAAAGACTGGTCCAGGTCAAGAGTGGCACACGCTGCCGTATAGCGGCAGAAGATACTCCACGCGCTAGTATGGCAGATTTGCGGTCAAAAAGGCGTAAGGAAGGAATCAGGAGTGTGTAAACGGCGCGCGTACCGGGATGCGCACTCACGCCCTGCGGAACGACTCCAAGCTCCACGCGTCTTCGTTCCCGCCGTGGCGGAGGATGTACAAGTTCCCGTCGCTCGCATGAACTTTGAAGAAGGTGTCGGCCGGGCCGCACCACTGGTCCACGACCTCCTCGACCAGATACGCGTGGCCGTCGAGATAGAAGCGGATGGGGCGCTCGTCCGCTTTCCGGCCCGCGTAGCATTCCACCCGCACCGTCATCCTGCTCTCATTATGATGCGGACATCGGGACATGATGCGCCGGAGTTCTAGTCGCTCGGGATCGGGAGTAAGACGGCAAAAGAATGGCCGGCTGCAGCGATCGGGTGTATAATGAACGCCGAGTAATCAGACCATGATATCCACAAGGGCGCTTTTGCACTGCCTGGTTGTAGCGATAGCCGCACTGCCACTTGTCGGCGCTCTCAGCGGGCAATTTTCCGAAACTTTCGTAGGCGCCATTTCCAATTCGGCGAGCTATGCGGTGTCCGGAGAGAACGGTTACGGGATCGCGCGGGGGTCTTTGTTCGTTGTATTCGGTGAGAATCTTGGCCCTAGCCAGTTGCAATATGCCCAGACCTTTCCACTGTCGAAAGCACTGGCGGGCACTTCGGTGCAAATAACCATGGGCGCGACATCCTACGACGCCATCATGATCTACTCGCTGGCCGGACAAATCGCGGCGATTCTGCCGTCGAGCGTGCCAGCGGGCAGCGGCTCGCTTACGGTTACCTACAACAACCAGTCGAGTCCTCCGGCGCCGATCACGGTGGTGCAGAGCGCCTTCGGCACCTACACCCTGAGCAGCAATGGTATCGGAGCGGGAATAGTTACCCGGCCCAATTATCAGGTCGCATCGTTTGAGAACCCAGTGAATCCGGGAGATATTCTCATCATCTGGGGGACCGGCCTTGGACCGGTTGCCGGCAATGAAGCCGCAGGCCCACTCCCCGGCAACCAGTTTCCCGGTACGGAGGTCTTTGCCGGCAACCAATCCGCAAGCGTGCAATACGCCGGCCGTTCAGGCTGCTGTTCCGGACTGGATCAAATCGTGTTCCAGGTACCATCGACAGTGCCACTGGGATGCTTCGTGCCGATCGCGGTGCGCTCGGGCGGGGTGGTGAGCAATTTCACGACGATTCCGATCGCAACACCCAGTCAGAATTGCTCCGACAGCGTCGGTTTCCCCTCAAATCTCGTCACGAAGGCCCAGGCCGGCCAGACGGTAACAGTCGGCCTGGCCGGAATTGGCGCGATACCGATCTTGCAGGGCGCAGGATTCTCGTTCTTGCAGAGCCTCACGGACCGATTCTCGCAGTTGCTCCATGCGAAGGTGCCGGAGCGGGAAGTCAGGCGCATCATCACGGCCCACGGATCACAGAGGCTTGGGTTAGTCAAGGCTGCCGTCAAGAAGTACTCACGCGCGCGAAAGGCTCGCAGGGCAGACCTGCGAGCTGCTCTGCGCATCGCGAGGTCCTTCGATGACGATGGCGCGGCTGCCGGATTCACTCAACTCGGGGGAATCGATGGCCTCACCGCGCAGTTCGGTTCCATACTGCCGCCCGCAGGCGCTTGTATGATTACGCAGCCAGGGTCTTTCAGCTTCAAGGAAGGGGGCGCTACGAGCATGGCACGCGACGCAGGCGCCCAACTGGTCCTCTCAGGCCCTGTCGGGACGCAGATTCTAACCGAGGGTTCGACTGGAGAGTACCAAGTGGGACTAGGATCCGGATACGCGAGCGGTCAGTTGCCTGTTGGCACTTATACCCTATCGGGGACCGGCGGAGCCAATGTAGGGCGTTTCTCCGCTTCCCTGGCCAGCGGCGGTTTGCAATGGACCAATAAAGATTCGGTGAATGTAGTAGACCGGAGCCAGCCTCTAACCGTGACGTGGGCCGGAAGTAACCTGAGTGGCTACGTGCTATTTGGCGGCAGTTCTTCAAATGGGGGTTTCGCAACCGCATTTGCCTGCGCGGCGGAGGCTCAAAACCAGACGCTGACGGTGCCTCAATTCATCTTGAATGCCATGCCGGCGTCCGCACCGGACCGGGGATATCTGTTCGTGGCGATGTATCCATTCCAGAATTCGTTTGCGGCCGTCGGGCTGGACGCCGGATACTTTATCGATTTCAGCAACGATTCGAAGCAACTCGCGTACCAGTAAGCCCCTGCTTCGATGCTGCGGCGCCAGGCGCTGCCGGATGTCGGCGAAATTCATGCGTTCTCCTCACGCCCTCGCGCGTATTACTATGTGAGCGGACATTTTATGCGCGTTCTGCCGGTCATCCTCCTTTCGCTTGCAATCCTCCCCGCGCTGGCCGAAGAGCCTACGGTCGACCAGATTATGGCGCGCGTGGCCGAGAACCAAGCCCGCGCCCAGGACATGCGCCGGGCGTACGTCTATAATCAGAAAGTCCTGGCGCGCTTCCATCGCACCAACGGCAAGCTGGTGCGCGAGGAGAAGCTGGAATACCTGGTCACTCCCACCCCCGCCGGCGTCGAGAAGAAACTGACGCACTTCGAGGGCAAGTGCGAGCGCGGGGGCAAGTTCATCACCTATGACGAACCAGGCAAGGAAATCAAGGACCTGGATATCGATGGCGATCTCATCAGGGACATGGTCAAAGATATGACCGCCGACAAGGACACCAAGGATGGCCTCGCCCACGACATGTTCCCCCTCACCGCCAAGGAACAGGCGAAGTACATCTTCACCCTGGAAGGTAAGGAAGTTTATCGCGGCAGGCAGATTTACCGCGTCAGTTTCCGACCCAAGCCGCACGAAGAGGACGCGAACTGGAACGGGGAAGCGCTGATCGACGCTGCGGAATGTCAGCCGGTGATGGTCACCACCAAGTTCGCAACGCATATACCGATGGCGGTGAAGGTTCTGTTGGGGACCGACATCAAAGGCCTGGGATTCTCGGTCAGCTATGAAAAGTTCGACGACGGGCTGTGGTTTCCGGTCAGCTACGGCGGCGAGTTCCATATCCGGGCCGTGTTCTTTTATGCGCGGAACATGTCGATCTCCATGGTCAACAGCGGCTTCACGCGCGCGAAAGTCTCGAGCAAGATCGCGTACGATATGAGTGAGAAGTGACTGCAATCGAAATGCCCCGGCGGGCGCCCGCGGCGGCGTCCGGATTGGATTTCGGAAGCCTGGTGCGGCAACATCAGGCCATGGTCTTCAGTATCGCCTGGCACTTGCTGCGCGACCGGGCGGTTGCCGAAGAACTGGCGCAGGATGTGTTTCTGTCGCTGTACCAGCACCTGGCGGAGCTGGAATCGCCAGAGCACGTGCAATTCTGGCTGCGCAGAGTAATCAGCAATCGCGCGCTGGATGTAGCGCGCCGCCGCCAGCGCCGGCCCATGGTGAGCCTGGAAAATGCGCCTGAGCCGGTGGCGATGACGCCCACGGGCGATCCCCTGCTGGGCACGGCGCTCAAGAAATTGGTGGCCGCGTTGCCCGAAAAGGCGCGCGCCATCGTTGTATTGCGCTACCAGGAGGATCTGGACCCGGCGGAAATCGCCAGGGTCCTGGGCATCCCGGTGGGCACGGTGAAGAGTCAATTGCAGCGGGCGCTCGGCCTGTTGCGCGAGAAACTGTCCCGCGTGGTAGGACAGGCCTCCGGCCTG
>PKYZ01000400.1:552-6740 GCA_003132865.1 Bryobacterales bacterium | reverse complement strand
CATCGCGCGCGAACTGTCGGCCATCGGCGCGGCCGCCGGGAAAAGCGAAAAATAAGAAGCCGGGTTGCACGCGGCGCGAGTCGTAGTCTAGGCCCTGCACGTCCAGTTGGGAAAGAAGCGGCGAGAGTGGCGCCCTCAGCCGAACCCCCGCCAGTATCTCGCCCAGGGTCATCTGGCAAGATCGACTCGAATCCTTTCACCGCCATGCAGAACGGCACCGGGCGGCGGGTCCTGCGCGCGGACAATGCCGGTGCCCGCCAGCACCACGGGCAAACCTTGGGCTTGCGCCAGTGCCACCACGGACCGCATCGACAATCCAATGAAGTTCGGCGCTTTGGGACCGCTTTGGCGTCGCGCAAGTGGCGCCGGTGGCGCCGGCTGTTGGCCTGCGTTTGCGAGGTCGCCGGCGTGTGGAGCGGCCGGCACTTCGGGCGACTGCGCTTCCGCCTCTTCCAGGACGGGCGGTTCGGTAGGTCCCTCCACGATGGGCACTTCATCCAGGTCGGCGATCTGGGCTTCCGGCGCGTCCGGAGTCTGGTCCGGCAGGTCTCTGGGCACGTCCAACACGCGCAACGCTTCCGCGGCAACTTCGCGGAACACCGGAGCCGCGACGGCACCCCCGAAGCCGCCGGTCCCGTGCGTGCCATTCAGCGTGGCGACCACCACGATTGCCGGATTCGTCACTGGCGCAAAACCCATAAACGAGGCGTTGTAACTATGCGTATAGCGGCCCGTGACGTAATCGAAGATCTGGGCGGATCCGGTCTTGCCGGCGGTCGAATATCCGCTCAGCTTGGCTTTCTTCCCCGTGCCAACGAGCACCACGCCCTCCATCATTTTACGCATGGTGATGGCGGTTTCGGGCTTCAGAATACGGTGCGGAAGAACCATCGGCACGGCTTCGGTCCCCTTCTTCAGAATCAAGCGCGGCGGCACCAGCAGACCGCCGTTAGCCACCGCGGAACAGGCCAGCGCTAGCTGCAGAGTGGTGACCCCCACCTCGTGACCCATGGACACCGACATTAGCGAAGTGGTGCGCCATTTCGAAAGCTTGCGCACCATCCCGGGAGACTCCGCCGGCAGCGGGATGCCCGTGCGCGTGCCGAGGCCGAAACGCCGGACATACTCATAGAGCTTGCTCGAACCCACCTCCAACCCGATCTGGATGGCGCCGATGTTGCTGGATTTGGCGAGCACCATCTCCATGGGCATGGTCCCGTAGCCGTGGTGGGCTTCGTGCACCGTACGGCCGGCCATAGTGAAGCTGCCGTTGTGGCAGTCGATCATGCTAGATGGCTTCAACTTTGTGGTTTCGAGCGCGGCCGAAAGCGTGAAGACCTTGAAAACGGAGCCTGGCTCAAAAGGCACGGAAACCGCGTGATTGAACCGCGCCGTGGGGCTTTCACCGCGCCCAGGCGGCTGGTTCGGATCGAACGGCGGATAGCTGGCGATGGCCAGAATATCGCCGTGATAAGGGTCCATCACCACCACGCTGCCGCTTTCGGCATGCGCATCCTGGACCGCGCGCGCGATGGCGTCTTGGGCCGGCAACTGGATGCGCTCGTCGATGCTGACCGTCACGTCGGCGCCGGGCTTCGGTTCGGTTTCCAGATGGGAATCGATGCCGCGTCCCTTGGCGTCGGTGAGTACGCGCACGCTGCCCGGCAAGCCGCGCAAGTCCGACTCCAGGCTCTTTTCCAGGCCCCACTGGCCGGTTTCTTCGCTATCGACGGCTCCCATCACGTGCGCGGCCAGCGTGTTCCGCGGATAGTTCCGCCGGCTTTCATCGGCGAACCGGATCCAATCCAGGTGCAGGCTGCGCAGCCGTTCGTACTGCTCCGGATCGATGGTGCGCGCCACCCACATGAAACCTCTCTGGTTGGCGGCATACCACTGCACGCGGCCATAAAGCGAAGCCCGATCGATTTGGAGCACGCCCGACAAGATAGCGGACGCCACCTGCAAATCCGGCACCTGCAGAGGATCGATGTAGACGGAGTCCCGCTTCACGCTGCCAGCCAGCAATAGTCCGGAGCGATCGAAGATGGAGCCGCGCGGCGCGGCAATTTCCAACGTCTCTTCCTGTTGCTTGTGGGCCGCGCGCACGTAATCGGAGTGGTGGACAACCTGCAGACGGAACAACTGAATCAGGATCAGGGCTCCCCAAAGCAGGATAGCGCCGCCGAACCACATCAGACGTTTGCCGGCTCTATTTCTGGCGACAGATTCCATAACGTCCAACCTGCGGGGATTGAGATCAGTGCCGGTTTAGAGCCAGCTTGCTATCGCCCTTGGGATCGAGGCGCACAATCTGTCCGGGCGCAGGAGCGCTCAGGTCGCGCCGCTTGGCGAGGGCCTCGAGATTCTCTTGCCGCGACAGCCGCGCTGCAACGATATCCAGATCGCGCTGTTCGTCGAGCAAGTGCTGTTGTTCCTGCTTGAGGGATTCCAACTGGTAGCCCGCGAAAATGTTGGCCACCCTGGGCGTCGACAGGCCCATGAATAGAAGGGCCAGCGCACACGCCGTGCCGATCATGGACCATTCGCCGTGCGCCGTGGGTTGGGGCTCGCGGACTACGCGGGAATTGTCGATGGGCTTCGAGTACAGGAAAATGTCCTCGTTGGGTAGAGCCCGCAAGCCGCAGCGGTCATCCACCGGGACGGATATCGGGACGGGTCGGGACTGCGCGGCGCCGCTTGCGGCGGCAGGCGCGGCCAGGGGTCTGCGAAAAAACATTGCCAGCGTTGCCATGAGTCGTTACCTCGCTATCTCATCTCCAGCGCGCGCAGCTTNNCACGCTGCGCGACGCCGGGTTCAAACCTGTTTCCTGTTCCGTGGGCGTCAAAGGATGCTTGGTCAGGATGGCGGCGCGGCCCTCCTGCGCCAAGCCGCGGAACCGCTGCTTCACTTTGCGGTCTTCCAGCGACATGAAAGAGATCACCACCATGCGGCCGCCGCTCGCCAGCAGCTCCGGTCCGATTTCGAGCAACCGGTCGAGTTCGCCCTGCTCGTCGTTCACAAACATGCGTAAGGCCATAAAGGTTCGGGTCGCGGGATGCAGATGACTCGTCCGAGGCACGGCCCGCTCCACTAACCCGGCCAGGTGTAGTGTGCTCCGTATGGGCCGTGCTCGAACGATGGCTCTGGCTATCTTCCGCGCCCTCCTTTCTTCGCCTAGCTGATAGATCAGGTCGGCGATCGCCTTTTCGGCGTACTGATTGACCAAATCCGCCGCCGTGATGCCCGTGGATCGATCCATGCGCATATCCAGCGGCCCCTCGGCCATAAACGAAAATCCCCTGTCCGGTTCGGTCAGTTGATACCGGCTCACTCCCAGGTCGGCCAGCAGCCCATTCACCTGCTCCGCTCCGCACGCCGGCAACGCCGCGGCAAGCTGGGAGAAGGCCCCCTGATGAAAACAAATCCGATCGGCCCATGCGGCCGTGTTGCGCCGCGCCATTTCGAGCGACTCCGCGTCGCGGTCGTTGGCGATCACTCGGCCCGTGGTCAAGCGTCGCGCAATCTCTCCCGTATGGCCACCCAGCCCCGCGGTGGCCTCGAGATAGGTGCCCGTGGGCCGGACCGCCAGCCAGTCGATCGCTTCGGCCGCCATCACGGCAAAGTGCATAAGCCATTTACTTGAACCCAGCCCGTTGCAATGTTTCCAGATCGTCCGCGGACGACTGCTCGGCTTCCGTCCGCCACGCTTGGTACGTCTCTTCGCTCATTACCTGGATGGCGCCATTCACCACGTGCACCTTCACCGGCTGATTCTCTATATGCAGATACCGGCGCAGCTCGGGTGAGAATTGCACCCGCCCCTGCCCATCCATTTCGGCTTCCGACCCTAATTCCATGGCCGTGAACCACAGCCGCTTTGACGCCTTCGGGTTTTCCCGAANNGGGCCGTGAACCATAGCCGCTTCGATGCCTTCGGATTGTCCCGGAAGTCGGCAAGCAACTTTTCGTTCTCCCTCCAGATCCCGATGGGGTATACTGTGGCCATGAGCCGCTCCGTGCTGGTCACGAACAGCTTCTTCTCCGGCAGTCCTGCCAGGTACCTCTGGAACTTCTCGGGTAGCTTGAGGCGGCCTTTTTCGTCCAGGCGGGCAGGGTACATGCCACGGGGTGGTTCCACCGGTACCGCGCCTTGATGAGGTGTTTCTTCCTCCACTTTTGAGCTATTTCTCGGCCACTTTTAGACCACAACAAATTGTGGCACGAACCGTTCGTCCATTGCAAGAGAAATCTTTAAGAAAGTATTGAGCGGACTTGGGTTATTGGGATACTAGACGATCCACCGGCACCGGCCGATACCCCAACATCTTGATTTCTAGGCGAACACATGGCGAAGATGGGTAGAGTTGACCCTTGTTATGCCGGCGTTCGTGCCCGGCAAAAAAAGGGTGGCGCGTGATACCGCGTGACAGAATGTACGGAAGAGCACACGACTCCGCGCGCGCCTGGGGGTTAGTGCCGGCCTATCCCATTCGGCCTATAAGTACCAGCAACCAAATGCGTTAGTTAATGTTGCCTATCCAAAGAGATAATTGAGGTGACGGTGCCTCCAATGCTAATTCTGAATACCGAAGGACCGTACGCAAGGGGCGCACCAACTATGGCGAAACGGAAGAAGCAAGACGAGCAGGTCGATCGGCGTACGAAGCGCCGCTTCAATATCAAGCAGGGGCTGCGATATAAGCTCCTCTACGGAAGCCGCGTGGCGGAAGCCGGGAACGGACGGACGGTGAACATCAGCAGCAGCGGCGTCTGGTTCACGACCGAAGGGGTTCTGAGCACCGGGTTGCCGGTAGAACTGTCGATGGCCTGGCCTGCCCTGCTCAACGACGTCTGTCCGATGAAACTGATGATCTACGGATGCGTGGTGCGTAGCGACCGGGACGGCGCGGCCCTGGCTATCGAACGCTACGAATTCCGCACGCAGGGCACGGCCCCCGTGCCGCTATACGAAGCAGCCGGCATCCGGCTGCCCAGTTAGCGCGCTGACGCGGCGGTCCAGGTTCCATCCACTGCGTCGCCGCCAGGATGCGCAGTCCGGCGGCGATGGAAAGTGCGAAGTCAGCTTCGCTTTCGGCGGCGAGGATATCAAGACCACTGGCTCAAGCGAAACGATCGCCAATGGCGGCGCCGCTGCTTTTCCACTCGCCGGTGTGGCTCCTGCATCCTGGTGCATTCGCGGATGAGAGAAAGGCTGCCGCTATTCTACGCTTATCCGTAAACACAACGAATGGGCGGTTCCGCGGATGCAGGAATACGACGTAGCCCTGAAGTTGCTGTTACAAGGTTCAGCCTCGCTGACGGCGGCCGCGAAGTGGTTGGATGTGGAACTGCCAAAGGTGCAGAACCTACGGTTGGACCTTGTCGGCGAGACTGTCGACGGCGGTTTGGTTCATGTGGAGTTGCAAAGCGGCAACGATGCGGCGATGCCGCTGCGGATGGCCGAATACTGCCTGGGTATCTTTCGCCTGTTCGGACGATTCCCGCGCCAGGTCGTGTTGTACGTGGGCGAACCCCAACTGCGCATGGAGAACGAACTGCGCGGCGTCGACGTGTTGTTCCGGTACGGCTTGATCGACATGTCGGCGTCCGAGCTCGAGGATCTGGCGGAGCGCGTGCTGGATGCTAAGAGCGTGGAAGAATTGCTGAGGTAGAACCGCAACAACGCGAAAAATGCCGATTGATATCGATATTCGAGAGCACGAGGTCTTGGGACCTATGCTTGAAGAAGCGCGACAGAAAGGCCTGCAGAAAGGCCTGCGCGAAGGCGTACTGATCATCGTTCGCCGGCAAATTGAGAAACGCTTCGGCGCGATGCCGAATTGGGCAGCGGAAAAGTTGGCGGGCCTATCGACGGCGGATCTCGAAGATCTCAGCGTAAGCGTGCTGGACGCCCGTAAATTGGAAGACCTCTTGAATTAGGCCACTCCGTTTCGGAGTTTCGGGTTCCATCCAATTGAAAACCAGGGTGAATCCTATTACCCTGTCTGTAGGATGGATCGCCGGAGGTTTATCGTCGCGGGCCTGACCGGAACCGCAGTGAGTTGCGCGCGGTCGAAAAGCCCGTGGCGTTTCTTCAGTGTGGAAGAGGCGCGCACGGTGGAAGCCGTCTGTGCGCACATCATTCCGCAGGACCAGGATCCCGGTGCGGTGCAGGCGGGGGTGGTCG
>PKYZ01000400.1:0-529 GCA_003132865.1 Bryobacterales bacterium | reverse complement strand
CGGCCGCGCCTTCGCCGACCTGCCCGCCACGTCGCAACTCGACGTGCTGCGGCGCATCGAGCGGAATCCCGGGACCAAGCCCTTCTTCGACCTGCTGGTCGCGCACGCCATGCAGGGTTTCTATGGCGATCCGCGGCATGGCGGCAATCGGGAGCGCGCAAGCTGGAAGATGCTCGGCGTGGCGTCTCCGCCGTTGCGGGGGCGCGCGTGAACCGCGTCAACGCGGTGGTGGTGGGCGCGGGCGCGGCGGGCGGTATCGTCGCCAAAGAGCTGGCGGAAGCCGGGCTGAGCGTGGTCCTGCTGGAACGCGGCAAATGGTACACGGCGTTCGATTGCCGCAAAGACGATCTGCGTAACCAGCGCACCTCTGTGCTTGGCAACGCCTTCGGGCCGGATGACGAGCGCAATCCGCGCGTTGCCGTGGATCTGAAGGGCCGCGCGCACGTGGTGCGGGCCAGCGGTCCCGCCTACAGCAACAATGCGGCCTGCGTGGGCGGCGGCACGCAGAGCTACGGCGCCATGGCGTGGC
>PKYZ01000536.1 GCA_003132865.1 Bryobacterales bacterium | reverse complement strand
GATTCTCGCTCAGAGCCCTTAAATGATGATGATGGGGATCCTGTTACGTTAGGCGTTCCAGGACCGGCCGTAACGAGGCCCAACGGTGTGCTTATGCCGCAAACATTCTGGCCGTTGTTGGGATCGACACAACTCTTGAAGGACAGAAGGTTGGCGGAGCTCCCTACTGCCACGGTCCCGCCAATGTGGCTGTTCACTTCGATTCCCGGGGGTGCTGTCGGCGCCGAGAAGTTTACGTCACCGATGAACAGTTCAAGTGTTTGTGTGGTGCTACCAGTGTTCGTAATAGACAGCGTGGAACTGAGCAGTTCCGCTAGGGACGGAGTCCCGGGCGAATTCGACTCGGCTGATGACACGTCGACTTTAAAGCTACCAATCGTGGCGGCGGGGTCGACTATGGTAGAACCTGATGCGCCACTTACCAATGGCGTGACAGTGCCCCCGTTAAGCGAATACTCAATACACAGCGACGGGAATGCACAAACACCTGCCTGGCCCTGCGTGGCCATCGTGGTCGCCAGCAGTACCAGCGCCAGTACAACGAACCCTCGTCCAATTAGCCTCTTCATTTGTTACTTACCTCCATATGTAGTCTCTGCCAAATCGGCATGCCGTCTATTAGCAAATCGATGGCCATCCTGTAAATAATTGATAAACCTGGGGATTGGCTTCACGCGAGCCCATTCGGCGTCCTAAAGTTTCGGGATATTTACCAATCTGTTGGAAAGTAGTGCCGGCGTCTGCAAGGAAGCTCATCTCCCGCCGTGCCCGGTCAGTACAATCCGGATGGTCTTCAACACGATGGCGCAGTCAAAGAAGATGGACATGTTCTTCAGGTAGAACAGGTCGTATTCCAGCTTGCGAAACGCGTCTTCCAGACTCGCACCGTACTGGTACGACACCTGCGCCCACCCGGTCAGCCCCGGCCGCACCGTGTGCCGCTCGTCGTAATAAAAAATCTCCTCCCGCAGCCGTTCCACGAAAACCGGCCGCTCGGGCCGAGGCCCTACAAAGCTCATTTCCCCCCGGATAACGTTCACGAACTGCGGCAATTCATCCAAACGGAACTTCCGGAGGAGGCGGCCCACGCGTGTCACCCGGGCGTCGTTATTCTGCGCCCACTGCGGGCCCCCTCGCTCCTCGGCGTCCACGTGCATGGAGCGGAACTTGAGTACCTCGAAGCACTTTCCGCGCAACCCCACGCGCGTCTGCCGGTAAATCGCCGGTCCGCGCGAATCCAGGCGAATGGCCAGCGCAATGCACACCATCAGGGGAAAGCAAAGCACCAGGCCGATCAGCCCGAAAGACAGATCCAGGATACGCTTCAAAACCAGATTCAGCCGCGAGCGATGAAAGCCATCCGAAAAGACAAACCAACTGGGCCGCACCGTGCGCAGCCAGACGCGACCGCTCAACGAGGCGATAGTGGACTGCGCGTCTTCTACACGGATACCTTGCACCCGCAAGCGCACTAGATCGCGCACCGGCAACATTCCGCGCCGATCCTCCATGGCCACCACGATCCGGGAAATATTCTGCTGGGTCGTGACCGGCGCCAACTGATCGGCAGCACCCATAACCGGAAGCCCTACCAGCGTCCAGGGAAAATTCGAATGCGCCGGGCCAGCCTCGATGAATCCGACCAGGCGAGTGTTCAGGTCGCCTCGCCGGTTCAGTTCCTGGGCCACGGTCAGGGCTAGCTCTCCGGTTCCCAAAATCAGGATATTCTGGGCTGGAGCGGCGATCCGCCAGGCCGCGTCCAGCGTGAGCCGGCTGAGGAGGACGAACAGCACTACCAATAAGGTGCTGATGAAAAACACTCCTCGTCCGATGAGCAGGTCCGGAAAAACAAAGTAGGCCAACCCCAGCAGCAGGCAACCCGCGCCCAGCGACTGCCCCAGGGAAATGAGTTGCTCATGACGGTGGCGAATGGCTCTCAGATCGTACAAGTCGCTATAATAGAAGCAGATCTGAAAGATGCCGGCGAAGACCAAACCTTGCCAGGCGAAATCCGGCAATTGCGTGTAGAACGCGAATTCCGAGGGACTATTCCAGAACCGCAGGCGCACGCCGCAGACCAGCGCCAGCACCAGGAGCCCGGCCTCCAGGACGATGAGCAGCAGGCTCTTGGGCGAAACGTATCGGCTGAAGATACGGATCATTTGCAGCGCTCCGAATCAATCACCATGAAGCTCGACATCTGCCCCCAGCGGCCACACCCCGAAAGTCGCCGAACCGCCCATGCCAACTTCGCCGGCGACGTCAGCCTGGGCGGGGATACAGCCTCGATTGCCCGGAATGCCGACCGCCGAAACGCTGTCAAGATGCAACCCGCGCGCACCACGTCGAATCATTGTTCTGAACTGCAGGGAACCACGCTCCTTCCGCTCAACCCCGGCTGCCAACCCGCTGGTAGTGCCCGAAACATTCGGCATGGTATCCTCGATCTCGACTGTGCGGAACTCCATCCGGCAATCGGTCTGCCAAATTCAGGCCAAACTGAAACGCCGCAATTTATCTGCGGGGAAGGCGTCAAGGTAGCCAGTATTTGGCAGAAAATGCGAATGTTTTGAGTTCTTTGCCTGGAGCGCACAGGGTCGATTGCCCGTCCAGGCGGATTCGAGGCTTCAGAAAAACGTCTGGTGACAAAACTGCTGAATCTGAACCTTTCACGAATGATGCCAGGTGTTTCAGTGACCACGGCGGAGGACGGTGGGGGCGCCGCGAGCGCCTCCACGAAGCCATCCGCGTGGCTCAAATCCGGGATCGTCACCCTGCTGATCGGGCTGATCTATGCCTCGGTGCTGAAGGACTTGGCTCTTGACTGGTGGAATGAGGAGCGCCTCTCGTACGGATTCCTCATCCCGCCCCTGGCCCTTTATGTAGCCTGGATGCGGCGCCGGCTGACGTTCGCGGAAACCGCCACTCCCAATTCCCGCGGTCTGTGGCTCATCGGTGCCGCTTGCCTGCTGTTTTTGCTGGGCAAAGTGGGGGCGGAGTTCTTCATTTCCCGGATGTCGTTTGTTCTGCTGCTGGCGGGCCTCACCTGGACGTTCTGGGGCTCGGAGCGGCTGCGGTCGCTGGCTTTCCCGTTCCTTCTGTTGGCCACCATGGTCCCGCTCCCGGTAATCGTGTATAACGCGATGGCTGCGCCTCTGCAGTTGCTGGCCTCGGACATGGCGACCAACTTGGCGCAGGCTCTGGGCGTGACCGTCTACCGGGACGGCAACGTCATCCACCTCGCCAGGATCTCCCTCGGCGTCGAGGAAGCCTGTAGCGGATTGAACTCGCTGTCTGCGCTGATGGTGGGCGGCCTTCTGCTGGGTTATCTGCAATGCACGCGTTTCCGCACCCGCGCGTTGCTGTTTGCTCTGACGATTCCTCTGTCGATCGCCGTCAACATCCTGCGCGTAACGGGTACAGCGGTCATCGCGGACTATCACGAAGAGTTCGCCCTGGGTTTTTACCATTCTTTTTCCGGCTGGCTGGTCTTCGTGGCAGGCTTCGGAGTACTGTACGTTCTAGCGAAGGGCCTGCATTTCATTCTGGACTGATTTGACGTGAAACGAATCGCCTGGCAATTCCTCTTGACGGTGTTGCTCTTGGCCGTAACCCTGTTGGCCTCGAGCCTCAGCGAACGGCGCCGGTCCGACTATCTGGCTCAACCGTTGCGAAACATCGACACGCAACTGGCGGGCTGGCGGGCCGTCTCCGACGAGGCACTGGGCGCGCGGATCCTGAAGGCTCTGCTGCCCACCAGCTATCTCGCACGAACCTACCAGAAGGGGGACCGGCAACTCGGCCTGCTTGTTGTCTTCTATGCGCAACAGCGCGCAGGCGAAAGCATGCATTCTCCTAAGGCCTGCCTGCCCGCCAGCGGGTGGGAGATCTGGAATTACGACTCGGCCGTCATCCCGGTGGCCGGGCGCCAGGTCAGAGTCAACAAGTACTCCATCGACAATGCCGGCCAGCGCATGCTGATGTTCTACTGGTACCAATCGAGGCAAAGGATCATCGCCAGCGAATATCTCGGAAAACTCCTGCTGGTGCGGGATGCTCTGGTGGACGGACGAACCGCCGGCTCCCTGGTCCGCATTACCGTTCCGGATGTCGCCGGAGCTTCGGAAGAGGCCATCGCCTTCGCCTCCGGATTGATTCCCCAGGTCGATCGCTGCTTCGGGCGCTGAGAGTCTGAACACGAGCTTGGCGCAAGCCGGAAATCCCCACGGTATGGAGCCCGGCCCAACCGATCGCCGATTAGCTGGACCTTCGGCCAAATCAAGTATGGCGGTTGCGTTACAGGATCAGTAGTCCTAGTCGATTCAGCAGTCTCTCGGGTTTGGAATGCTGCCCGCCCTAAAGCGGAGCCTCGCCAAAACTGACCCTCTCCGGCGGCCCGGCGCGCTAGAAAGCCCAAATAACGCGCAGCATACCAATTTGTTGGCACAACATGCCACTTTGTTGTAAAACCGGCGGGCCGGGTACTGGCAGTACAAATGCAATGGCGGGAACGAGTGCCAGATGCTCAGGCCAACCTGTCGGGTACCCTGCGCGGCCTTCAGCCGTTTCCGGAGTATCTCGTTTTGAAGCAATCAGCGGAGGGCGAAATGCTCGTGCAGCGGGAGCGCCGGCGCCGCGTGCGCGCCGACGTGCATTGGGCAGTGCGCCTGGCGCGGCACGTCGGCCGAACACCCGTTGAAATTGAAAGCGTTACCGATAACTTGAGCACCGGGGGATTCTACTGTCGGTGTGACGAGTCGTTTGTCCCAGGCGAGTTCCTGGAATGCATGATTTTTGTTCCCACGCACAGCCGGAATGCCCAACCAGAATGTCTCCGCCTGCATTGTCTGGTCCAGGTACGGCGGACGGAATCGCTGGCCGTCGACGGCCGTCGTGGCATCGGATGCCATATTGAAGCTTACGAGGTGATCCCTCCCGAGTCGGGGTGCGGAGTTTGAACCCCTCGCGCGTAGTCCATTGGTCCCGAAAATGCAAACTTAACAATCGATGACGATGTTCAAGCCTGTTGCCGCCGTCGCGGTCCTGATGGCCTTGTCCTGCTTGCCCTCGCACGGAGCGGACTCCCAGACGTTGCCAACCCGGACAGCTAGCCAGTCCGCAGCCGGCGTTGACTCCATCCCAGGTAGGGATAAGGGCGCGTTAAGAGGCTACCGTATTGGTGCGGGCGACGTCCTGCAAATCGTGGTCTGGAAGGAGCCGGACGCCTCTGTGCCGTCGGTAGTGGTCCGGGCTGACGGCAAGATCTCCGTTCCTTTGATCAAAGATGTCGAAGTTCTCGGCATGACCCCGGCTGAAGCGGAAACCATGCTGGCGTCGAAGCTGAGCCAATTCATCCACGGCGCCGATGTCACCGTTGTTCCGAAGGAGATCCACAGCCAGAAGATCTATCTTCTCGGGGCGGTCAAGAAGGAAGGCCCCGTGATTCTCCGTTCGTCAATGACCGTGCTGCAGGCGATCATGGAGGCCGGCGGACTGACGGAATACGCAAAGCCCAATAAAATCTATATTCTGCGGAACGAAAGCGGACAAACTGTGCGCCTGCGGTTTAATTACAATACAGTGATCAAGGGCGAGAGGATGGAGCAAAACATCACCCTGCTGCCCGAGGACGTCGTAGTTGTTCCCCACTAGGAGTCTGCGCTAAGGGTATACAGTGTTCTATAGGTACTGGTAGTTCTCGATTCAATTCTTATAAATTCTCATAGCTAATTGGACCTTGACAAACTTTGGGATTTTGGGATACTTACGTAAGTAGGCCGGACAAATAAAAGGTTCCTGTCCCGAAAGTGTA
>PKYZ01000184.1:10550-11911 GCA_003132865.1 Bryobacterales bacterium | reverse complement strand
TTACACTGTTGGGACAGGAACCATTAAAGAGTCACGCGAGAAAATTGAGGCTCTGCTCAATGACCTAACCAAAGGACACCAGGGAAACGTTGACATAGTGGCCAAGAGGAAGCACAGTGCCCTTGGGAAGCACACCTCCATTAAGAAGCCGCCTTCCTGTTCAACTGACTAATATGGACTTAGAACCCCGGCGGTCGCTCGCTCAGCACGCCAATCAGGCCAAGGTTAGTCGTGCGCTTGGGGTTGCCGTTTAATGGTTAATCCCTTCCAATTGATTAATCAGTTCATTTGTAGTCTTTAGCGGATGCCGCCAAGGCCGTCAAGACCGGGGCTAGCTGAGGTGAAGCCGGGTAGTGCCTTCCGGAGCAGCCACCCAGGTATGCGCGGCGCGGTCGTGAATGGCCCGATATACGGGACTGCGGTGCAGCACCACCAGATGGGCGCCCAGCCAGAGTAGTGAAAGGATGCGGCCGCCCGGGACCAACGTGAGCAGGATGAAATGGCCGCCCTTCACCAGATTGCGGCCAGCAGCCTGGAACGGCGTTAGCCGGCCTGCCTGCGAGTCGTGTACGCGCAATCCCATAAACCGCTTGCCAAGGATGGCCTGCCAGGGCGAGGATTCGAGGGCGGCGAAGTAACCGATCCAGAGGATCATGAACAAGGAACAGACCCAAAAAGACTGAAGTGGCCGCGTGGCATCAGATCGCGCGGGATGCCTGCCAGCCACAGAACTGCGAAGATGAGCAGAGTAATGAGTACAGAGTCGATGAAACCGGCCATGTAGCGGTTGCCGAGCAGACCCTCTGTGGTCAAGCCCTTAGGCACATGGATCGCTTCACCAGACATGGCCTTCAGTATGCCACACTACTAAGACACGCATGAGCTTCCTCGACAACCTCGAAAGCAATCTGAAGAGCATGGAATCGCGGGAGGAGCGCGGCGACCAGAAGAGCCGCGACGCGAAATTGCGGGATTCCGAGCGCGCGCGGGCGCAGGCTTCCGCGGTCTACGCGGAGGATCTCAGGAAGGGTCCGTACGCGTCGGAGCTGCTCAAGCAGGCCGCCCGGCTCGGCCACGCCATGCGCACCAAAGTCCACCTGGCTTGGCTGGGCACGACTTTGCGCCTGGAAGCGCGCGCATGCAAGCTCGAACTGCGGCCTACGCCCGAGGGCGTCATGGCCGCTTTCATCGAGAATAACGCCGAGGTGCGCAGCGTGCCCGTGGATCTGGCCGGCAATCCGGAGAGCTTGGTGAGGGAGTGGCTGGCGTCGCTGCCGCCGGTTCCAGCGGTGGTGGTGGAAGAGGAACTGGAATAGAGGGGGGCGCTTCGCGCGAGCGGACAGCGGGTCCTGGAGGACCCG
>PKYZ01000184.1:0-10494 GCA_003132865.1 Bryobacterales bacterium | reverse complement strand
CCAGATCGCCGCTGGGCAGCACATTGGTGCGGCGCAGGGCGAAGATCAGAAACATGTGCGCGGTCCAGACTCCCACGCCCTTGACTTTGGTGAGCCGCTCGATCACCTCGGCGTCGGGGAGCGCGGGCAGTCCGGCGAAGTCGACTGTACCATCGCGGGTGAGGCGCGCCAGATCGCGAATGTAGGCGGTTTTCTGTTTCGAGAGGCCCAGCGTGCGCATCTTGGCAGGCCGCAGCGCCAGGATGTTTTCCGGCGTCAGCAGGCCTCCGGGAACCGCGGCCGCCAGGCGCCCGAAGATCACCTGTGCGACGCGCCCGCTGAGCTGCTGGTACACGATGGACTTGACCAGCGTCTCGAAGCCCGGATCGCGAAACTCGATGCGATAAGGGCCGACGCGCTGGATGATGCCGCCCATAACCGGATCGGCGGCTTGCAGATGGTGGATGGCTTTGCGCATTATTGTAACAGGGCTGCGAGCAGCCACGTCCGTCATTATAACCCTATGGCCCTGACCAACGCCCCGATCAAACGGGCGATCGCATCTTTGTTCCCGATGGCGTTCCTGCTGGCGATCCTGCCGGCTCCTCGCGGGTTGCCGCAGGAGAAGGCCGCCGAAGGCGTGCCGCCTTCCATTATCGTCGACGTCTCGCTAGTCAACATACTGGCATCGGTGCACGACAGGCACGGCGGCCTGATCGGCAACCTGACGAAGGACGACTTCACCATTCTGGAAGACGGCAAGCCGCAAACCATCAAATATTTCACGCGTGAAACCGACCTGCCGCTGACCATCGGCCTGCTGATAGACGTCAGTGCCAGCCAACGAAACCTGCTGGATATCGAGAGGCGCGCGGCCCACCAGTTCTTCGCGCAGGTTCTGCGCAAGAAGGACGAAGCCTTCCTCATCAGCTTTGGCGAGGAGTCCGAGCTGCTGCAGGATTACACGAATTCACCCAAACTGCTGCAGTCGGGGCTCTCGCAATTGCAGATCAATTCCGGGGCCTCGGGCATCGGGCCGGGTCCGGTGCCGACCATCAGCCAGCCGCGCGGCACCGTGCTGTACGACGCGGTCTATCTGGCGGCGCACGAAAAGCTGCGCGCCGAGGTGGGGCGCAAGGTCATCGTTTTGATCACCGACGGCATCGACCAGGGCAGCAAGCTGAAGATCGAGGAAGCCATCGAGGCCGCGCAGAAGTCGGACGTGGTCATCTTCAGCATCGACTACGCCGATCCCAGCGCCTATGGCATGTTTTCGTTCGGTGTCAGCGATTTTGCGCTGCAAAAGATGTCCGGCGAGACCGGCGGCCGGGTGTTTAAGGTGGACCGCAAGCATACCCTCGACGACGCCTTCAAGGAATTGCAGGACGAAATGCGCAGCCAGTACGCCATTGCTTACACCTCGACTCACACGGAACAGGACGGCACGTTCCGCAAACTGGCGATCAAGGTGGCGGACAAGAACCTGAAGGTGCAGGTGCGCAAAGGCTACTACGCGACTAAGCCCGAGAAGAGCTGAGCAGCTTGTCGCGCGCCGCGAAGTAGAGGCGCAGCGCGTTATCCAGCGGCGGCATCGGATCGAGCCCCACGCTCTCCATCTTGGCATTCGATAGGGCCGAAAACTTGGGACGATGCGCGGCCGTGCGATATTCGCGCTCGTTGGTCGAGTGCAGTTCCACGGATTGGCCCGGCTGCGCCACCGCGAAGATCGACTGGGCGTAGTGAAACCAGGAAATGGGCGTGCCGCCGCCGATGTGGAAGACACCGGTCCGGCCGCGCTCGACCAAGTCGATGGTGCGGGCGGCCAGCAATGGCGCGTAGGTGGGCGACGCCACGTGGTCCTCCACTACGCGGATGGGTTGCCCGGAGCGCGCCAGCCGCAACATCACTTCCACGAAATTGCCGCGCGCGGTGCGCAGGCCGCCCGGCCCGAAGACGCCGGAGGTGCGCACGATCAGGGGCGCATCCAGGTAAGCCTGCGCGTAAAGCTCGCCAGCCAGTTTCGAGACGCCATAGGCGCCCAACGGATGTGTGGGATCGCTTTCCAGATACGGCCGGCGGGAGGCGCCGTCGAAGACGTAATCCGTCGAGAAGTGCACGAAGCGAGCGTCGAGTTGGCGGCACGCCAGCGCCAGATTGCGCACCGCGAGCGCATTCACCAGAAAGGCCGCTTGTGGTTCGCTCTCCGCCACGTCAACTTGGTTGTAGGCCGCGGCGTTGAAGACGATCTCAGGGTCCCACGGCGTCAACACGCTCTCCACCTGCCGGTTATCCGTGATGTCCAGTTGGCTGCGGTCCCAGCCGATGGTTTGGTATCCGCGCTGGTTCAGCTCGCTGACCAGTTCCACGCCAAGTTGTCCACCACTACCGATCACAGCCGCTTTTCGTGCCATAGGAAGTATAGGGATAGACTGCGGTCAGCTTTCCAGCCGCTCGCTTTGGATCTCGTCCAGGCGGCGTTCATGGGCGACAGCGATGCGTTCCAGCCGTTGCAGCGAGTCGCGGATGTCTTCGAAGCTGCGGTAGGTAGTGGCGTCGATGCGCGCGATGCGCGCTTGCTGGCTGTTAATGGCGTCCATCATCTTGGCGGCGCGGGCCTCGTTCTGTTCGGCGATGGTGGCGAGTGCGCGGATTTTCTCGCCTGTGTCGTGCTGGAACAGTTCCATGGTTTGGGTGAGGGCTTCGTGGCGTTCTGCGAGCCTTTCCAGGCGTTCATCAATGTTCATGGTTTTCTCCAGTATATCGTGAGTGGGCTTCGGTGCGAATCCCACTCACGATTTGGGCTGAGGCCTGCTTGGATTTGCTTATTTGCAAGGGGTGGGCAGCAGGTCGCCGGTGGCCCAATCCAGCTTCCGATAACCAATATTATGTAAACTTATGCGAACCCAGTCGTGGCTCGGCAAAATCAAAAAAACGGGCCCGTACCACCTAGTGCCGGTACGGGCCCGAGGGAAGAAACCTGAACCTATTTACCGATGACTGCCGCCGTGCGCGCCGCTGGAAGAGTGGCTACTGCCCTCGCTACGCGGGGCGCTGCGCGTCGCACTGCTCTGGGAGGATTTCTCGCGGACTACAGGAGGTGCGACCCGGATGGACTGCTGACTACCGTTGTTCGCAGGCGCGGGCGTCGCGTATGGACGGTATCCCGAGTTGCCCGGCTGCGTGTACGCCGGCCGCGGTGCATTCCCACCGCTGGGGCGCGGCTCGCCAAAGCGCTGCCATCCGCTGCTGCTTCGATCCGGAGCATAACTGCCCGTACTCCGATTTGCATTGGCTGCTTGCGATGGTCCATTCGCCGACCGCCAAGCGCCGCCATTGCCAGGTGCAACGCCACGTGCAGCCGCGCTGGGAGCATAACTGCGAGGCTGCCCCGCCCCGGGCGAAGCCGGGCTGGTGGTACTCCGCCACCCGCCGCTCGTGGCGCCGCCGGCGGCACTGTGCGCTATGGTCGAAGCCGCAGGCTGCCGGCTAAACTGTTGCATGCCCCGCTGCTGCTCTGAGAAAGGAACCCGTTGCACCGGGGCCGGGGTGCTACGGCTGAAGAAGTGAACGTTCTCCGAACTGCGCGGAAGGCCGGCCACCGTGCGGTTCGAGTACCGGAGACTTGCGGCGCTCGGCGCCACCGGCAATTGGCCGCGCACCAGGCCCGCCTCGTGAATCTGCGAGCCCGTAGTCCGCGAGATATTGCCGAATCTTCCCTGCCGGAAATCCCCAGCGGTCACCGATGAGATGCCATTCGCTACGCGCGCGTTACGATATATGTTTGTGACATTTGCGTTCGTAACATTCACGCCACGGTTGAAGTAACCGGGATTGCGATAGCCGGCGTAGAATCCATGTCCCCACCACGCATACATCGGCTCGAAAGGCGCCAATGGGACCCAGCCGATATTCCCGAATCCGAACCCGAAGCCCACGCCCGGCCCGAATCCAAAGAAACCCACCAGCGCGGGCGACCAGTAATGCCGTCCGAAACCGCCCGGATACCAGCACCACCCGTGCAGCCCTGAGAAGAGCCAGCGGCCGTAGTGAAACGGCGCCCAACCCCAGGGGTCGTAACTGACCCAGGTCCACCCATAATAGTCTTCCCAGACCCAGCGGCCGTTCTGATAGGGCACCCAATCCGGATCGACAGTTGGAGCCCAAACCCGACCATAAGATGGTTCATCCACCCACTGGCCGTGGTTGTCCAGATCTTCGGCACCGTACATATCCTGCGGTACGTTGCTATAGCTTGTGGAACTCAGCATCTCCCGGTCGCGCTGTTCGTTCCAGCGGTCCCACTCGTCGAAGGCGATAGCGGGCACGATGCGAAACTCAGGGTCGGCCGGGTTGCCCCGCGCCAGCATGGTTTGGCCGGCCTGCAGTTGTTCGGCGCCGCGCGGCGTGGTAACTTCCACAGCGCCCAGCCGTGCCGTGATTTCCGTCTGACCATCACCTTGAACATAGATGCGGTAAGCGCCTATGTGGGAAGGCTTTACTGAAACAGTTGGCGTATCGATCTCAACCTGTGCTTGAGATTCCCGCAGGACTCGGAAGGTGACCGTGCCGTGAGCTATTTGCAGGCGATAGTGGTTGTATCCTAACTCCGCCAGGCGGATCTCGGCGTTGGCGCCGACGCGGATGAGGTTCGAGGAATCGAACTGCACTTCAGCGCGGGACTTGGCGCCCGTCGAAACCCGATCTTCTACCATGAGGGGCGCATTGACGACTGCGGCCACCCAGTCGCCGGAATCTCCACGGCGGACCGATACTTCGCCGTTGACGATACTAATGCGAGCCACGCCACGCTCCGGCGTTCCGGGATCCTGCATCGGAGCGGCATCCTGGGGGCTTTGGGCGGTCAGGACTGTGGTGGCCACGATCAACAGGACGGCAGGTGCGAGGAATCTGGAAGAGCGGGCGTGGCGTTGCATAATCTTCTCCGGCTGCCGTGTTCTAGGCAATTGACGGTCCACAATTCAACTCATGAAACTACAGGCACTTACGGCATTTGCCGCAATACGGGCGATGGCTGAAAACCACCAGTGTGATTGGAAAGCAGCAAGAGACGTGACCGCAGGAGTGCGGACACGACGGCACGTTGAGAACGTGCGCCACGTTATATAATTGTGGGCGGGCCGATGGATTCACTTGTCCAGATTCTAGTTGCGGACGACAGCCCCATATTTCGGGACATGCTGAAAAAGATGCTCCTGGAATGGGGGTACGAGGTGATCACGGTCCCCGATGGCCGACAAGCCTGGGAGATCCTGCGGCAGGAGAACGGGCCGCGCCTGGCGCTATTGGATTGGATGATGCCTGGCATGGAAGGCGCGGAGGTCTGCCGGTTGGTGCGCGCCGGCATCCGCGACCGGTATGTGTACATGATGCTGCTGAGTGTCCGCGCGGAGTTGGAAGACGTCGTGAAAGGCATGGAATCCGGCGCGGACGACTACATTGTGAAGCCTTTCCAGGTGGAAGAGTTGCGCGCCCGCTTGCGCGCCGGCCGGCGGGTGCTGGCCTTACAGGAACAACTGGTGGAGGCGCGCGAGGCGCTGCGCGAACAGGCGACGCGCGACGGACTTACCGGATTGTGGAACCGAACGGCCATCTTCGACATTCTTCAGAATGAACTGGCGCGCTCCGGCCGCAGCGGCAAACCTCTGATCGTGCTGATGGCGGATCTGGACGGGTTTAAGCCTGTCAACGACGATTTTGGCCACATGGCCGGCGATGCGGTGTTGCGTCAAGTGGCGGCGCGCATGCGAGCGTCGGTGCGGTGCTACGATGCCGTAGGCCGCTACGGCGGCGAGGAGTTTCTGATGGTGCTGCCCGGATGCGAGCTTCCAGCAGGTCTGGTGCTGGCGGAACGCATACGCGATGCCATCGGCTCGGAATGCTTCCGGGCCGGAGACGCCGAAATCAGGCTGACTTGCAGTTTGGGAGCGGCTTGCGCCGTCGCGCCGGCGATTCCGCAGGCCGATGACTTGGTGCGGGAAGCCGACGCGGCCCTTTACCGCGCCAAGCGCCAGGGACGGAACCGTGTGGAAGCGGCGGCCGGGGGTTAAGGGCCGGGGTTGTGCTCATTCGTGGGGCAGGACTCCAGTCCTGCGGCCGACGTCNNCGCCGATCCGCTCCAGCAGCAGGTCTGGCCCATCATGAGCGTCCTCATTCATGACCTCCGCCAACCGCTCAGCGTGATCGATGCGTGCGCCGACTATCTGAATTTGGTGCTGCCGGCCACCGATCACCGTGCGCGGCGACAATTGGAATTGTTACAAGAGCAAGTGGGCGAGGCCAACCGCATCATGCATGAGGCACTGCTGAAGATGCACTACGCGGACGCGCCGCCGGCACCCGAAGTGCCGGGCGCCAGCAGCCGTTCGTTGACAAACGCGGCCAGCGCCGCTGTCACGTATTGAGGCGGCCGTACCGGAAAGCGCGGCTTACCATTCCAAGACTCGAGGGCCACACCGCTCCAGAGCGGCTCCCGGATGTCGCGTTCAATCACGACGCACGCGTCGACCCGGCTGAGGAAACGCCGGCTGGAAGCTTTGAAATCCCCTTGCGCGAAGTCCAGCACTACCAGGTACAAGTCCGGCGTCAAAAACTCAACGATGCTGTTGGATTCGACGATCAGGTTCCGGCTGGCGGCGCGCACCTCGCGCACTGCCGGCAGAGCGTTTTCAAGCTGGCCGGTGGCCGTGCGCACCCAGTAGGAGCGGCGCGCACCGGCCGCCAGGAAGCGGCCCGTATCGGAATGGCCGGGGTGGCGTTCCTCGGCGATGGCATAGGGATGTTCGGGCGCCAGGCAACAGTCGCAGCCTGTGCCGGATGCGCAGCAAATCCCGTGGCCAAACTGGGTGATCTTCATGGCGGTCCAGTCCCATTGGGGCAGCGCTTGGATGAGGCCTGCCACCACCGATGTTTTTCCGATATTGCGGGAATGCCCGCCGACGACGATTAGCATGGAAAATCAAGAGCGGGTCCTGGAGGACCNNGCAGGCCTGGAGGCCTGCCCCACAAAAACTACTTTACCTTCTCTTCCAGGTGCGCCACGCGGCGCTTCAAATCGACAAACTGGCGGCGCATTTCCGGAAGCCGCGCCAAGTTGGCGAGCTGCTCCAGATGTTCCTTCAACGGACGCGCAGGCGTTCCCCACACGGTTTGTCCGGAGCGCACAATCTTGGAAGTCAGGACGCCGCAGCCGGATCCCAGCACAGCCCGCGATTCGATGCGGGCCTTGTCGCCAATACCGACCTGTCCGCCGATGACCGCGTAATCCTCCACCACCACTCCACCCGAAAATCCGGTCTGCGCCGCCACCACCACGTGGCGGCCTATGCGACAATTATGGCCTACGTGTACCATGTTGTCCAGCTTAGTGCCTTCGCCGATCACCGTGACACCCAGGGCGGCCCGGTCGACACACGAATTCGCCCCGATCTCCACGAAGTCGCCGATCTCGACGCGGCCCACCTGCGGGAACTTGTGATAGCGGTCGTTCTCGAAGACGTAGCCGAAGCCGTCGGCACCGATCACACAGCCGGAGTGCAGGATAACGCCGCGTCCGATATCCACGTTGTCGTAAATCGTCACGTTGGCGTGCAGCACGCAGCCCTCGCCCAGCACTACGCGCTTGCCGATGGAGCAGCCGGGGCCAATGCCGCTGGCCAGACCGATGCGGCTGCTGTCGCCGATAGAGACGTGGGGCCCGATGGCCGCCAGTGCGCCGATTTCGACATCCTTACCGATCGCGGCGGTGGGATGAATACCGGGCTTGATCTCCACGGTGGGATAGAAGCGGTTCATGGCGCGCGCGAAGGCCGTGCGGGGCTCCGGCGCGTGAATCACGGTGCGGCGGCTGGGGCTGGGATAATCGGGCGGCACGATCAGACAGCCGGCGGCGGAGTCGTCCGCCCGCTCGATGGCCTTGCGGCCGCCCAGGAACGAAAGCTCGCTGCCGCCCGCTGTCTCCAACGGGGCAACGCCCGTCAGTTCCTTTTCGCCGTCACCTTCAAAGGTGGCGCCCAACCATTCGGCCAGTTCACGTACGCGCATGTCTTATGATACAAGCTGTGATTGCGTCTACCGCTCGTATCCATCCGGACGCCAAGATCGGGCCGGACGTCGGCATCGGGGATTTCTGCGTGGTGGAGTCCGACGTGGAGATCGGCGCGGGCTCGGTGCTGGAACCTTATGTGTTCGTGAAGCGCTGGACCACGCTGGGGGAGCGCAACCGGATCTCCGCGGGCACCGTGCTGGGGACGGACCCGTTGGACAAGGTCTTTGACGCCGGCGCACGCAGCTATTTGCGCATCGGTAATGGCAACCAGATTCGCGAGCATTACACTATCTCGCGCGGCACCGAGGCGGAATCCGTCACTGAGATCGGCGACGAGAACTACATCATGACCTCCGGCCACATCGCGCACAATTGCAGGATCGGCAACCGCACGGTGATCTGCAGTTGCGCGCTGGTGGCGGGCTACGTGGAAGTAGAAGACGAGGCGTTCATCTCCGGCGGCGTGGTGGTGCATCAGTATTCCAAGATCGGACGGCTGGCCATGATCGGCGGCAACACGCGCGTGAACAGCGACGTGCCGCCGTTCTTTCTGTACTCGGGCTTCAACGTGGCGGCGATGGGGTTGAACTTGGTGGGCTTGAAGCGCGCCGGCTACAAGCATGCGGACATTGCGGTGCTGAAGAAGGCGTACCAGATCCTGTACCGGTCGGGCTTGAAGCTGGAGGAGGCGCTGGCGCGCATCGAGGGCGAGATACCTACTGCGGAAACGCGTCACTTAGTGGAGTTTGTGCGGCGCAGCGAGCGCGGTATTTGCCGGGAATAGCGGCGCTCGACTGACAGGGCGGGCAAACTTACTGGAAGTGACGGGAGATACACATTACAGAGTACAGGGTCTTAAGAACTATTGACGGCAGTTCCCTGCGGGTGTAGAATTAAGGCCAGACGAAAAGAAACGGCCGTGGTCTGGGCGGCGGCGTTCCCGTATGGGACGACGGACCCTTACAACGGTGCGGCTTGCAAACATCTAAACGGCCAGAACTGTCCCGGCTTCCTGCTGGCTTACAGCCTCCAGACCAGCCCGACGGCGGGCGTCTTGAGCGCCAATCAAATCTGGCCGGCAGCCCTTCCCACAATGCCGGACTTCGAGCCGGCGCCGTATGCTATTCCTACAGCGGTCAATGGCAAAGTGTACGCTCCCGCCTACGGCCTGTCCGACGGCGCAGGCGGGTATACCTGTCAGCGGCGTGCAGGTCTACGGGTTCTGACCGGCACCCTGAAAGAGGTTCGACTACCATGAAAACCAAAACATTCAGTATCGCTTCGATCTCCCTCGCTGCGGCCTTTCTGGCCAGCGGGTCTTTTGCGGTGGCTCAGACTAAGCCCACATTCAGGGTGCTTTACACGTTCGATAGGGTGGGCGGAACGCCTACCGCAATCACGGAGGTGAGCCCTAGCAAGTTCATGGGAATTATCGCCACAAGTCCGGGGCTCTTCTCGATCACGAGCGATGGGGCCTACAACAGCTTTTATTACTTTCCGCCGAGTTCACAGAGCATCGCAGTAGCTGGTCTGACGCCCGCGCTAAACGGCAGTACCTACGGCGATGCGTCGAATTATGGCCCAACCCTAACATTCTCGGAGACCTTCGCCGTGGATCCGAGCGGAAGCGTCACAACCTATCCCTACAAACAGGCTAGCGCGGGTGCATCTACGCAGGCGCCCGACAACCACTTGTACGGATTCTACGGCGTGGTGGGAGGGCCTGCGCAATTCTCCCGCTTCGACTACCAGGGCAGCCCCACCCCCCTCTACAGCCTCTCCCCCGCCGACGGTTTGGTTTATGTCCTGTTCCTCGGCAAGGACGGCAACTTCTACGGCCTCTCCCTGATAAACAATACCACCAGTGCCGGAATCCTCCGGCTAACCGCCAAGGGATCGTTCTCCTGGGTGCTGCCATCGTTTTCAACCGGTGCCTACGGTGTCGCCGGCTATCGAATCGGGCTGATCCAGGCTGGCAACGGCAAGTTCTACGGCACGCTGCCCCAGGGCGGGCGCGCGAATGCCGGCAGTATCTACGAAGCCACTCTAGACGGCAAAATGCGGACCATTTACGAGTTTCCGCAACTGAAGGCGGGCATACCGGAAACGCTACTGCAGGCCAGCGACGGCATGCTCTACGGCACGGCGCGTGGCCTTTACCAGGTTAGCCAGACCAGCAGCATCTTCCGCTTGAACCCTAACACCGGGGCGTTCACGACGATCTATGGCCCCCTGAGCCCGACGCAGGGCTCGTGTGAATGTCAACTGATTCAGGGGAGCGATGGGAAGCTCTACGGTGTGGCCGAGAACGGTGCAACCTACGGCGGAGGTACCGTCTTCGTGCTCGACGCAGGGTTGCCGCCGCCCAAACCGCAGGTCGGTCTCTTCGTCCCGCAAGCCGGGTCTGCCGGCCAGCGGATCCTGCTCTGGGGAGGCAGCCTGCTAGGCGC
>PKYZ01000356.1 GCA_003132865.1 Bryobacterales bacterium | reverse complement strand
CAGAGCTGCTTGTATTCCTCGGGGTCTTCGTTGGGGAGGATGAGGTTACGGGCATGTAGGCCGTAGGTGAGGGCGTTGAGGCGCACGGCGGCCTTTCCCTCGGGAGTTTTTGGACCGGTGGATTGCTGGGCATTCTGCCGGTTGGCTTCTTGCTGTTTGTCGGAAATCAACATATCGAATTCGCCTTTTGGGTGTGGGGATCAAGTGCCCATGCCCGATTCAATGATAGATCGCGTGTGATTGGGACAGGCCGCACCTCGGAGGGTAGTGGGGTAGTAAGTGACTTAGTTGGTGGGGGATGCGGTGGCGGACTTTATTTTCGAGGCTTGTGCCCGGCGGCCAGGAGGGCGGCCCGCTGGTGGACCTTTGGTTGGCGTAGTTGTTGGTTCAGCGAAGTCCCAGGGCGAGCAAATCTGCCTCCCGCCCGCGCACGGGCGTGCCCCCTGCCACAACCATAGGCGTTGGAATAAAATACGACTGGCTGCGGGCGGCACTTCTCCGACATACGCGTTAGTTAGTCGGCCAAGTGGCGTCGCAAGCCTGGGGTGAACGGTCTTGGCAACGCGCGAAGAGGTACGATAGAGATATGGGCCGTCCGGAGATCCAGCACGCGATTGAGACGCTGTCCACTGAACAGCAAACAGCCCTTTTGGACTGGCTTGCTGAGCGAGATCGCCACCAATAGGACGCCGAACTCGAGCGCGATTTCTCGCCCGGCGGCGCGGGGATGGATTTTCTCGACCGAGTCAAGGCACAGGTCCGCCAGGGTGAATCCGTGCCGATGGGTAAGGGCTAGTAACATCGGTGAGCTTCCGGTCTTTCGCCCTGCCTGAGTTTTGGAAATGCTATGAGTCGCTAGCGGAGGGCGTCCGAGCGTTGGCCGACGCCAAATTCGTCCTGTTCGAAGGGTATCCGTTTCACCCTTCAATGGCGCTCAAGCAGAAAGGCGAAGTCTGGACGGCCGATGGTTGGCCGCTCCTACCGTGCCATCGCGCACCGGGAGGGCAACAACTTTCATTGGTTCTGGATCGGTACTCACGAGGGTACAACAAGCTGCCGAATGCGGCCGGGCACAAAGAAGGCGCGCGCGCCAGGCGGCCAACTGTGATGCCGGACGGAATCTATGCGCGTTGCCCGGTGGCCAGCGGGATGGGGTCATGTGCCAGCGGTACCCGCTTGGCAAGTGGGAGAAGCCAAAGGCATAATGACATGTGCTAGGGTACTCGAAAAGGGTACAGGCAGGCCTCTCTGCCACGACCCTGGAAGGAGTGGCGCAATGTCACGCGAAAACGACCTAAACGTCCTCATCCGAACGGGCTTGACGAGTCCTATTGCAATTGGCTTGGCGAAGAGTCTGTTGGAGGAAGCCCGCATACCGTTCTTCAACATGGACCAGAACCCCGGGGCGCGCCAGGAGAGCGGGAACTTTCTTGGTTGGTGGAGCGTTCGCGTGCCGCGGGAGAGGGAAGCCGAGGCGCGCGCGATTCTGCTGAGCGTGGAAGAAATCAAGTAGGTCACGCAACGGGATCCAAACCCGGAGTCAGGCGGCCGCCCACACGACGGCACAGGGTTTTGGTGCCGCCGCTTCGCCGTATTGTCGTCGATCCCGAGAGGTACTGACGGTCCGGAATTATGACCCGCAACCCAGCAACCACCCATCACCCGCCACCCAGCCCGCCGCGAAATGCATTACAATAAGTTCGTGGGCCACTTGCAACTATGTTGCAGACACTGATCATCACCCTCCGCGAAGGCGTCGAGGCCGCCCTGGTGGTCGCCATCGCCATCGCGTACCTCCGCAAAATCGGCCGCCGCGACCTGTTGCCCGCCGTTCACCGGGCCTTCGGAAGCGCTGTCATTGCTAGCTTTGGCTTCGCCTGGCTGCTCTCCCGGCTGGGCCTCGGCGAGGACTCCTACGAGGGCTGGACCCTGCTCGTCAGCGCCGTCTTTGTGCTCAGCATGGTGCTCTGGATGAACCGCCACGCGCGCGGCATGAAGGGCGAAATTGAAACTCAGTTGCAACAACGAAGCGGCGCAGGCAGCCGCTGGGGTATCTTCCTCTTCGTCTTCCTGATGGTCTTCCGCGAGGGCGTCGAAACCGTCCTCATGCTCACCGCCGTCAAGTTCGATACCTCCGGAGTCCTCGATATTGCAGGGGTTGTGCTTGGTTTGGGCCTCGCCGTCCTGTTCGGCGTGAGCTTCGTGCGCGGCACCATCCACATCGATCTGCGCAGCTTCTTCCGCATGACCACCGTCATCCTGATGGTCATCGTGGTGCAACTGGCTATCACCGGGCTGCATGAGCTATCCGAAAGCCAGGTGCTGCCCAGCAGCCGCCAGGAAATGGCTTTGATCGGTCCCATCGTCAGCAACGAAGTCTTTTTCTTCGTGGCCATCCTGGCGCTGGCGGGCGCCATGCTGCTGATGGAATATCGCAAGCGCCGCGCCCCCATGCTCGACGGCCTGCAAGGCGCCGCCCTGCGCAAAGCGCGCTGGACCGTGCACCGCGAGCGCGTTTGGATGACCGCATCCTGCCTGGCCACCGGCCTCTTCATCCTGAGCATCACCGCCGAGTTCATCTACGCCAAATCCACCACCGAGTTGTCCGCCGCCATTCCGGTTTCCGTCGTGAACGGTTGGGTCCGCATCCCGGTCGCTTGGGTGAATGACGGCAACCTGCACCGGTTCGCCATCGAAGAGGCTGGCGTCCACGTGCGCTTCATCGTCATCCGCCGTCCCGACCAGTCGCTGGTAGCCGCTTTCGATGCTTGTGAGATTTGTGGCAACCAGGGCTACTATCAGAAAGGCCCCAACGTGATCTGCAAGAATTGCGCATCCGCCATCTTCATTCCCAGCATCGGCGTGCACGGCGGATGCAATCCCATCCCCATCGCCTCGCAAGTGGAAGGCGATCAATTGGCGATCCCCGGCGACAAGCTCATTCCCGGCGAGAAACTCTTCCGCAATCCCAGTTAGCCGCATGTTCCTCCGCTTCGTCAGCCAATCCATCCGCCGCTCGCCGCGCCGCAAGGCCATGACAGTGGCGGCGGTGGCCATGGGCACGGCGGTCGCCACTGCCATGCTCGGCGTCATGCTGGATATCGGCGATCGCGTCAATCGCGAACTGCGCAGCCTGGGCGCAAACCTGATGGTGACCCCCAAAGCGCAGTCGCTGCCGGTCGAGATCGGCGGCATCAGCTATCGTCCTATTTCCACCCAGGACTACATCCCCGAAGATCAGGTGCAGAAAATCAAGTCCACCTTCTGGCAACTGAATATCACCGGATTCGCGCCTTCGCTCAAAGCTTCCGTCTCGCTGGGCGGCCGCAACGTGCCGGTGGAAGGCGTGTGGTTCCGGCGCAGGTTTCGTGGCGCGGACGGATCCATGCTCGAAGCCGGTCTCCGCACCGTGAACGGCGAATGGAAAGTGGACGGCCGCTGGATCGACGATCGCGACCGCGACGACGCCGCTCTCGAGGCGATGGTCGGCGGCGCCGTGGCCCGGCGCATCGGCGTGAAACCGGGCGGTACGCTGCAGCTTTTCGGCCAGCCGTTCACCGTGTCGGGTATCGTCTCGACGGGCGGCGAGGAAGAGGACCGCATTTTCGTGCGGCTGGAAGTCTTGCAGCGCCTCGTAAACCGGCCCGGACAAGTGGATGCGGTGCAGGTCGGCGCGCTCACTAAGCCGGAGGACGAATTCGCGCGCAAAGATCCCTCCAAGATGACACCCAAGGAATACGACCGCTGGTATTGCACGCCGTATATCAGTTCCATCGCGCACCAGATCGAGGAAGTGTTGCCCATGGCCGTCGCCCGGCCCATCTGGCGCGTGGCCGATAACGAAGGCAAGGTGCTGGGCAAGATTCGCGGCCTGATGCTGCTGATCACGTTGGCGGCGCTGGCCTCGGCCGGCCTGACGGTCTGGAGCGTGATGGCCACCACGGTGCTCGAGCGCCGCGGCGAGATCGCCATCATGCAGGCCACCGGCGCGGGCAATGGGCTGGTCGCGGCGCTGTTTTCGACCGAGGTGGCTCTGGAGGGCGCGGCCGGCGGGCTGATTGGATCGTGGGTGGGCCTGTTGATGGCCGAATGGGTGGGCCGCGCGGTGTTTCAGACCTCGCTCGAAATACCGGCCATGCTCGGCCCGGTAGTGGTGGGAGCGGCCGTGCTTGCCTCGATCGCCGGCGCGGCCCAGCCCTTGCGGCGCGCGCTGCTGCTGGAGCCGGCCGTGACGCTGCGGGGAGGCGAGTGATGTTTGGGACGTTGGAAGAGCGGGTTCTGGAGGACCCGCGCAGACCTGGAGGTCTGCCCCACAAGGGAGGCGAGTGATGTTCTGGACGTTCGTCCTCCGCGCCGTGCAGTTCCGTAAGCGCCGCCTGGCCCTGGCCTTCGCGGCTCTAGCCGTGTCCGCCACCCTGGCCACCGCGCTGTTTTCCGTCTACTCCGATATCGAGCGGAAGATGCGCGTCCAGTTCCGTGGCTTCGGCGCGAACATCGTCATTGCGCCGGGCGGCGGTGCCCAGGCTGTCCCGCTCGCCGCCGTCGCGCTTGCCGAACAGCAGGGCGCAGTAGCCGCACCCTTCATCTACACCGTGGGCCGAGTCGAAGGCCAACCCGTAGTGGTGGCCGGTACCGATTTCCGGCGCGCTGGTCCGCTTACCAATTACTGGCGCGTCGATGGCGCGCGCGCCGCCGGGCCGGGCGAATGCCTGGTGGGCGCGAACGTGGCCGCGCACTTCCGCTTGAAGCTCGGACAGAAGCTGGAACTCGAAAGCGCGCCCTGCACCATCTGCGGCATCGTCTCCAGCGGCGGCGCAGAAGATGCGCAGGCGATCGTGCCGATTGAAACCGCAGCGCGATTGGCCGGCTTGCAGGATGTGGCCAGCCTCGTCCAGGTGCGCGCCGATGGCGAGCGCCTGGCGTCCGTCCAAGCCGCGCTGGCCAGGCAACTCCCCGGCACCGATGTGCGCCTCCTCCACGCCGTGGCCGAAACCGAAGCCAACGTGGTGCTCAAGATCCGCTCCACTCTGTTCATGCTGACTGCCCTCATCCTAGCCATCACCACGCTGTGCGTCAGCACGAACTTCAGCGCGCTGGTGCTGGAGCGCAGCAAGGAAATCGGAATATTGAAAGCGATCGGCGCGGCGGAAAGGAAGATCGCCGCACTGTTTCTTTCGGAGTCGCTCATCCTGGGCGTGGCGTCGGCCCTCGCGGGCTACGCGGTCGGTCTGGTGGTCGCCTGGTGGATCGGGCGGCAAATCTTCCCCGAATCGGCCGCGGCCGGAGTGGGTGTAAACTATGGCGTGTTCCTGCCCGTAGCCGGCGTCACGCTGGCGATGGCTACGGCCGCCACGCTGGCCGCGGCGGCGCGCATCTGGCGCATCCGGCCGGCCGTGATTTTGCGCGGAGAATAGAAGATGGCATTCGTCGAACTGGAGAACGTCACGAAGGCGTACGACAGCGGCTGGGCCGCGCCGGTGAAGGCGCTCGACCGCGTGAGTCTTATTGCCGAGGCGGGACAGTGGATCGCGATCATGGGTCCGTCCGGATCGGGCAAGACCACGCTGCTGAATATCCTGGGCTGTCTCGATCAGGCCACTCACGGCGTGGTGCGCATCGATTCCGTGGATACTTCGACTTTGACCCGCGCCGAGCTGGCCCGCTTTCGCGCCGAGACCGTGGGCTTTGTATTCCAGCAATTCCATCTGATCCCGCACCTGACCGCGCTCGAAAACGTCATGCTGGCGCAATACTTCCACAGCATGACCGACGAGGACGAAGCCCGCCGCGCGCTCGATCGCGTGGGACTCAGCGATCGCGCGCGCCATCTGCCCTCCCAGCTTTCCGGCGGCGAGCAGCAGCGCGTGGCCATCGCGCGGGCGCTGGTGAACGATCCTAAGATCATCCTGGCCGACGAGCCTACCGGCAACCTGGACGCGACCAACGAGCACATCGTCCTGGATCTGCTCGCCGAGTTACACCAGCAGGGGCGCACCATCCTGATGGTGACTCACGACGAGCAGGTAGGCCGCTGCGCCGACATCCGCCTCGACCTGGAACACGGATGCATCGTCGAGACCACGCATTTCAGCATGGAGGTGAACCAGGATTTCGACGAAGTGCTGGAACAGTTATGGGCGGCCCGCGAACGCACCTTCCACGAGGAGCCCGAGCACTTCACCGCCGCGCAGCAGCGCAAGGTGGTCGCCATGATGTCGCGCATCGGCCTGGTCGAGTTGCGCGACGGCGAGGTGGCCTTCACCCCGCGCGGCGAGGAGCGCGCCCGCAGCGTCATCCGCCGTCACCGCCTCGCGGAACGGCTGTTCATGGATGTGCTGGCCATCCGCGACGAGGGATCTATCGAGAAGAACGCGTGCACGTTTGAGCACATCCTCAGCCACGAGGTCACCGACCGTATCTGCACCTTTCTCGGCCATCCCCGCACCTGCCCGCACGGCAGCCCCATTCCGGAAGGCGATTGCTGCCTGGATGCCCGCGGCGCACTTGCCTGCCCGGTGGAAACTCTAGCCGGTGCAAACTGAGTGACTAATTTGCTAACTCACTACATAAGTTGATCTGCCGCAGGTAAGGCTATTCCGCTTCGGTCCCGCAAACTGACTTACCACAGCGGACAGCATGTTAGAGTGAGTCGAGATCGAACGAGTCATTAGGCTCACGAGCTTTGAAGAAAAGCAGGCGCGTAACTCGTCGCTGGCGTGTTGGCTGGCCGCCCTCCTCAAGAGCCATTTCGGAAGTCGAGCGCGTAGAATCGGGAAGGGAGGCCTCTGACCGGGGAGGAACCGCGCATTCGCGCCCGAACTTCCCAGCCACCGCCTGCGTATGCTATCGAGAGAACATATATCATGATCGACCGCCGTTCTTTTCTGACTTTCGGAGCTGCCGCAACCGCCGCGGCCGGGGCGCAGGCTCCGCCCCCTCCCGCTGCGGAAGAATCCGCCAAAGCAGTGTCGCCGTTCGCCGACCCGGACTTCGGCTTCACCGCCCAGATCGCCTTGGGCGGGTCTTACTATCGCGGAGGCGATCCCGGAAAGCTGCTGGCCATCGTGTCGCGGATCAAAGCCGGTGATTTCGAGTCCGCCTGGCAGGCCTATCATGACGCCGGTGTGGAGTCGCGGACAATGGCCGAGCAGGCTGCCGCCAAGCGCCACAACGTGAGCGCCCGCGAGGCCTACCTGTGGGCTGCCGGCCACTTCAGCGCCGCGCTGCGTTTCCTCGATGGCACCAAAGACCCCGAGCGGATGCTCTCCTGCTGGAAAGAGTATGACGCCTGTTGGTCCGCCGCGGGAGCCTTGTTCGATCCGCCGGTTGAGCGATTGGAGATACCCTACGAAGGCGGTGGTCTTACGGGGTGGTTCTTGCGCGTCGACGCGTCGCGCCGCCGCAGGCCGCTGGTGATCCTCAACACGGGCGCCGACGGCCTGGAAAAGAGCATGTACGTTCTGGGCGGCGCCGGCGCACTGGCGCGCGGCTACAATTGCCTGATCCTCAACGGTCCGGGGCAGGGCGATTCGCTGTAGGTGCGCAAGCTGTACTTCCGGCCGGATTGGGAGAGGGTCATCACGCCGGCGGTGGACGCCATGCTGCGCCATCGCGAGGTCGATCCCAAGCGCATCGCCCTGGTGGGCGTCAGCCAGGGCGGCTACTGGGTGCCGCGCGCCCTGGCGTTCGAGCATCGCATCGCGGCGGGCGTGGCCGATCCGGGCGTCTGGGATGTGTCCGAGGCCTGGCTGCGCAACCTGCCTAAGATGGTGCGCGACCCGCTGGACGCCGGGAAGAAGACCCAGTTCGATCAGATGTTGCAGATGGGCACGGCTTCCAATGCGCGGGCCAAGGCGATGCTGCGCTTTCGCATGCATCCGTTTGGCATGACGTCTTACTATGACGCCTTTCACGCCGTACGCGAGTACAATCTGTCGGAGGTGGCGAGCCGCATTAAGTGCCCAATGCTGATCACAGACCCGGAGGGTGAGCAGTTCTTTCCGGGGCAGGCGCGCAAACTCTACGACGCGCTCGAATGTCCGAAGGCCATAGTCCACTTCACGCGCGAGCAAGGCGCGGACCAGCACTGCGAGGTGACCGCTCCGGGCTATCGCGACTATTGCATCTACAACTGGTTGGACGACGCTCTGGCCGGCTGACTTGTTCGCGTGATAGAGTCAAATCAGATGGACCGAGTCATCAGGCTGACGACCTTCGACGAAGAGCAGGCGCGTAACTCGGCGCTGGAGTATTGGTTGAGCCGCCCTCCTGAAGAGCGTATCGCGGAAGTTGAGCGGTTGAGGCGGGAATATTTCGCGCTCCAAGGGAACGGACCCGATGAACCTTTACCGCGACTTCATAGATCTCTGCTCGTTGTTAAATGCGAATGGCGTTGACTTCCCGATCGTGGGCGGCTATGCAGTGGCCTTCCATGGCGCGCCTTGATTCACCGGTGACCTCGACATCCTGATCCATCCAACACTGGATCACGTGCAGCGAACTTTGGCGGCGCTAAAGGAGTTTGGCTTTCCGTCGGAACAAGTCGCAGCTCAGGATGTGCTTGAGCAACGCGGCATCCTGCAACTGGGGCGTCAGCCCGTGCAGATCCACGTGATGACATACATTTCCGGTGTGAACTGGGACTCGGCCTGGGACTCCAAGCAGCAGGGATCTTATGGGAGCGTACCTGTGTTCTTCATTGGTCGCGATGCTCTGGTCGCCAACAAACAGGCAGCCGGACGAGCGAAGGATCTGGCCGACGTGGAAGCGCTCCGCCCGCCTCAAAACGCCAGCGAGTGACTCAACGCCACGCAGAACGCATCGCCATCGTCGACCGCTACCCCGATCCGCGTGACCGCCTTCCGCCGCCCAAACGGCCCGCAAACGACCACCGGTTCGTGCAACTCGATCAGCCATTGCGGCTCGTTGATCACAACCAGAGACAAGTAACCTGTATCCGCCGCCGAATATCGCCTGACACCGCGGATCTGGTCGCGCCGGAACTCCGCGCGCCACAAGAACCCAACCTGCAGCAGCACGGTTTCGCGGCCAACCAGAACCGGCCGCAATGCCAAGGATCGGTAGAGCACCACCATCCACACGAAACCGTAGATCAGCGTAATCATTAACATACGGGAATGCCGGCTTTGGCACTTCCAGTGCAATTAGGTGAGTCGTGAAGAAGTATCAAAGGAAAACAAACATGCATAACAAGTTACATTTGGTTCAATCGGGCGACGGGCGCTTTCAGCGTCTTGCTGCTCGCCGGGCTTCAAGCGTTTGGAGCTACCGTAACAATAAAAGAGCCAGGGGCCGGCGAAACGGTTGAGGTCCTGGTACGATAAGCGACCCAGCCCACAGCAGAGGAACACCAGAGAGTGGTCGGGAACAACGGCCGCATAAGGGCCGCATTCAAACACATTCCAGTGGCTCACTACGATGTGACCCCGAGGCCCTGGCGGATCTCGAATCGAACCCCGATGTAGTGTAGATCGGCCGCCTGCCTTTGCAGGCGTATCTCGGCCATGCCATGAACTCGACCGACCATATGCCTCTCGTGAATTACTACATGTCTATCGGCCGCAGCGCAGCCGTTGGTATCGGCGTCGCGATTATAGATAGCGAGCCCTGGTCGCTATTGGCCGCCTTTTCGGGAACTTTCCGATTACTCGGCCCAAACACGAACGTCAATGATTACGGGGTTCCGCGGGTGTCGTAAGCTATTTATGCTTACCACGCCGCAGCCAAAGGCGGACGTTGCGGCCGGCTGTGCAGAAAAAGGACCTCTTCCGCACACCAAGGGGGAAATCCCGCTGCAATGCGGCTTGCCAGACCAGTTGCC
>PKYZ01000754.1:2018-8028 GCA_003132865.1 Bryobacterales bacterium | reverse complement strand
CGATCTACCGGGCATTCCCCGTTCGACCATCGTCAGGCGTCAGGTAAACCTTGGCTGACTTAAGGGTCGCGCCCGGCCCTTCGCTTCGCTCGTCCGCATATCGGCAATTCAGTTCAGCTTGGACTTCGTACGGTTCATTGGGAAGAACCTTCAGATCGCAGACACTTGCTCGTATGTCCGTACTCGCATCAGACATCAGTTTCGGATTTGCGGTTCCCTTGGCCACGATGTACACGAAGTTCCTGATCGACCTCCCATCTGCCCATGTGACGCGAACGCTGAGGTGACGTGGTGCGAACTGCTGTTGAAGCCGGATGTCGGCATCCCTGATCTGCTCGCCAGCGCGAAGGGTGATGACGGTGGCTGCGGAACGATCATGAACGCCTGGATGGAACGTTCTCCGGTAAGGAAACTCGGCGGTCTGTGAGTCGTCGGGATTCACGAGCACCAGATACTCGCCAGGAGGGATGTGGACGAATTTGAAAAATCCCTCTTTGCCCTGGCTCTCCCAATAGAGTTGGCGCTCCTTCGGCAGCACCTTCGCAGCGGCCGGAACGATATACACGAACGCATGAGGCAAAAGGCGGTTGGATGAATCGAGGACTCGGCCCTGAATTGAGCCGCTCGCGAAAACCTCGATATTGCGCTCCTGACATGCTGCTCCCGTTAGTTCAAAAGGAACCTGTGGTCTGTCGCTCCCGATGTACCAAGAGAGGGTAGTGCCCTGCGCTAGATCGGGAGCGTATTCATAGCGTTCGCTCGGCAGACCGTAAAAAGCATAAAGGCCTTGAGTGTCAGCCTGTGTTTCATACGATCCCCCTCCCGATTTCACCCGGACCAAAGCGTTCGGCAGAGGTTTTGGGGCCTCGGTACCCAGCAGACCATCGAAATTGCGATCACGTTGCACAATTTGGCCAGCAAGCGATGGCACCATCTGGCCGGTGCGGCGTTCTCTCAATATTCGAAGTGCCGCACCGACCGCGTCGATCCTACGTGTAGAGCTGCAAATCCCGGCGTGAACCAAGCCATCCTTCGAAACAAACGCATCGACAAGATATTCTTCGCCAGGCTTGAAAGGAACCCCGCAATCCCCTCCGCCAAGACCTGTCAATACATCAATCTCCGACACATCAGGACCGAGTCCCCCGAATGACTCGTTCACCCGAATGCGCGCCTTGCGGCTACTTAGGAAGCTGAAATCGGCACTGGGCGCCAGCTCTGTTACCTGTATGACCGTCCCTAGAAAAACTGGCCGTGCCGAGCCGCCCAATACTGGGCACCCAAAGGACGGGACGCAACTGCAGGCAAACGCCACAGAGCTCGACAGTAGTAGAGACACCGAAACACCAAGCACGATCCGCACCATCATTTGGACGGCGCTCCTTTCGACAAGTTCCTGGCAACGCCCCGTAAACCGCTTTCAAGTACCGTGAAAACACCAGTATTACACGCCACCTTCCCGGCTTCTAGTTGGTTCCGGTGCCAACCTGGTTTGGATTGTCGACGAATAACGGCGCATCCGGACAATATCCTGGGTTCCCCTGGCGAGTTCGAGACGTGTCCAACAGTTCCCAAGCCCACACGCCCAATACGACGATTACTGCTGGCTAGCCAGGGTGGTCGTCGTCACTCAAATCATGCTGTCGGTGGGCTTGCTCGTCTTCCTGCTGGTCGTATTCTCAGCGACGACCAGCGTTGAGGACTGATTTCCTTGCGGTAGGCCGCCGGCCTGCTGGAAACGGGCGTCCTCACGGTCAGCGGCCAGACGCTGGACGCCACGCTCGATTGGTGGGAAGCTTCCGCGCGCCGCGCCGAGCTGCGCCGCATATTGCAAGAGCGTGACGGCATCGATCCGGGCGATGTGATCATGGACCCGGCCCGCGCCGCCCGCGCCGGCCTCACCTCCACGGTCACCTTCCCGCACGGCAATCTCGCGCCGGAAGGCTCGGTGATCAAGAGCACCGCCATCGACCCCAGCGTGGTGGGTCCCGATGGCGTCTACCGCAAGACTGGTCCGGCGCGCGTGTTTCGCACTGAAGCAGCCGCCATCGCCGCCATCAAGAGCCACGGGCCGGAGCGCGTGCATCCCGGCGATGTTATCGTGCTCATCTGCCGCGGCCCGATGGGTTCCGGGATGGAGGAGACCTACCAGATCACTTCGGCGCTGAAGTACCTGGATTTCGGCAAGCACGTCGCGGTGCTCACCGACGCGCGTTTTAGCGGCTTTCCACCGGCGCCTGCATCGGGCACATCTCGCCCGAAGCGCTGGCCGGCGGACCCATCGGCAAGGTGCTAGATGGAGACGTCATCGAGATCGTGGTGGACCGGGTCAACCTGGAAGGCTCAGTGAACCTGATCGGGCACGGCGCGGATTTGTTCGGCGCGGCGGAAGGCGAGCGGGTGCTGTCCGCGCGGCTTATGCGGCCTGACCTGGTACCAGACCCGGCGCTGCCCGCGGAGACCCGCCTGTGGGCCGCGCTGCAGCAAGTCAGCGGCGGTACGTGGGGCGGCTGCGTGTACGATACGGACGCCATTCTAAATGCCCTTCGCAGGTGACCAAAGGGTAGCGCCCAGACCCAGCTATCTCCTTTTCTTTTCTATAACTTTCCTGGTTCGAACGTCGCAGAATTTCAAATGGTTCGAACAGCGTGGTCCGCAAAGTGCCGTCCTGCCAAGTCGCGTTTTGGATCACCCCTCGGAGCAGACGTCGCTGCTCTTCTGCCGACTGCTGCATGAACATCTGGCACGCCTGGCTGGTGAGGCTTAACATATCGATGGCCTGATCCACAGGCGCTGGCGTGGCCTGCTGAGCATCTTGGATCTTGCGCAAGATCGCCTCCTGCTCGCGGCGCCACGCACCCGCACGTTCGTCAAAGAACTCTGGCGTGACGCGACCATCGAGTTTGTCCAGGTACATGGTTTCAATGCGTCCTTTCAAACCGTCGTGGCGGACCCGCAACTTTTTGATGGCCTCGGCGCGCGCAGCCTGCTCGGTCCGATCCGACTCCCGCACCGTCTCCGCCAGCCATTGGAGGATCGCCTCGGGGATCACCAGATCTCCCAGGACGCCGGCGAACTCGGTGGTGAGTACCTCCTGCCGGGTGTATGGCTCTGGGCACTTTCCCCGGTTGCCGGTACAGTGATAGTAGACATAGCGGCCTTTTTTCAATTCACCGACGAGGTGGCACCCGCAATGACCGCAATGGACCAGACTGGTGAACGCAAAATCGTGTTTGACCTTCCGGGTCTTGTTCTCGACCCGCGCATCGAGCAGCTCCTGAACGCGTTCCCAACACGCGCGGCTCACCAGTGGCTCATGGGTACCCTCGTAGGTTATTCCATCCCAGTCGAATTCACCCATGTACAGACGGTTGCGAAGGATCTGATGGACTAGACTCGTATTGATCCGACGACCGCGGAGCGTGCGCCCTTCGCGCAGGAATTGCGCGGCTAGACTTTTGATCGAGTACTTGGCAGTCTCGAAATGATGAAATAAATCTGTGATCACAAGCGCATTTTCCGGATCCGGGACAAGGATGCGCTTTCCGAGCGCGCCGACTGCATTCAGATAACCCACGCGCGCGCAACTCGGATAAATACCGGAGCGCGCCTTCTCCAACATGCCCTTTTTCGTCTCCTCACCCAGATTCAGGCTATAGTTGCGAGCCATGAGGACCTTGATGCCGTGTACGAACTGCTCCGAAGAGCGCGAATCCGGGCCAATGATGACGTTTTCCTTGACCAAGTGAATGGTGACGCCCAACTCGTCGAGCGTAGACCAGTCCTTGAGATTCCGGTAGAGTCGGTCGGTCTTTTCCACCAGAATGGTTCGGCACGCATGTTTCTTGAGATAGGCCAGCATTTCTGCAAAGCCGGCTCGACCACTCTCCTTGGCCGTCTCCACGTCGATGAACTCCTTCGGAATCGCGAGGTCTTTTTCCAGCGCGTACTCGCGCAGCAAGCGCTGCTGCGTAGGGATAGAGAAACCCTCCTTCTCCTGATCTTTGCTGGAGACTCGGGCGTAGAGCACGGCTTGGCTTTGCGGCTGCGCGGCGCAACGCTTTGCCGGTTGCGGACTGCTGGTCTTCGACGACGGTCTAGTGGCTAAAGTTCTCGCTGGCATACTCCCTCAACCTTAACAATATTTCTGACGATTGTTCGTCCTGGGGCTCAGGTTCCCAAGCCGAGTATCGGGACGACCGGCAGGACCTGGCAAAAGATGACCTGCTGTTATGCCGGGCGCGCTGCCCGCGGATCGCGCCAATTGTGGCTTCCATATCTAGGCCGCCATAGGAAGTTCCGAGGCAGTGGTTGTGCCCTTCCGGTGCCAAGCGCGGAGGACCGAAACGAAGTCCAACAGCCTTGCACGCGCCCGGGCCCATTCCAGATCATTGAGGGGGCGGCCGGCACGCGCTTCGATTGCCGCCCTAGCGGCCACCTCTTTTTCGGAGGCTGGCCCACACTGCCGACGCGCGGCATCCAGATTCAGTATGTGCGGCCTCTTCTCTGAGCTCATTGGTTTTCCTTCCGTCGTCGGCGTTTTCACGCTACCCGTAAACCGGGACGACGACTAGCATGGGTACTAGCATGGGAGCGGGCCCGCTCCGGGAATGGCTACTGCTTGCCTGCCTGAACGGCCATCCATTTCACTGCTATTAAATAATCGGCGAAAGAGGCGACAATATAGATCTAATCGGTGAGCTTCTTACGACTTATTCAGGATGGGTTTAGTCGTGATTGGGCTTGCCAGCGCTCCACGGCGCGTCGGCATCGATCGATCATCTTCTTCCGCCCGGCGCTGTCTGCCTTCGTGAACTCTGCCCGGTACACCGCATGCGCCAGTCTCCGGCGGGAGAGCGAGGGCTTGCCCAGATCTATCCAAGTCCAGAAGATCGCCTCCGTCTTTGCAGAACGGGGTCGGCCGGGCTTTCCAGGGGCGCGGAGAAACACGCCTGCTGGTGGATCCACACCCATTTTGTGAAGCCAATAGCCAAGCAACGAGCCATACGCTTCCGGGCTGTTCTCCCTGGCCGCTGCTCCTAGCAGTCGCACCAGCCACCAGCGATGTAACTGGACCAGAAGCGCAGAAATGGGCAATGGCAGCGTTTCAGAGGGGCCGGGCAGATCCTTGCCCTTCATTAGCGCTCCCAGCGAGATGGTTCCCCCCGTCACGGAATCCTTGTCAGACTCCAGGAGTTCACTCTCGTGCTTCCGCATGAACTCATCGTGCGTGAGCGTCCTGCCTTGCAATCTGGTTCTGCCCATGGACATTGGCCCCCCGTGCTTACGAATGTTCGGCCTTGGTGCGCTGCCGTCCGCATGCAGCTCCGCTCGCGCTCAACTTTCAACGGCTATTTTACCAGTGCCCTAGTTCTGGACAAGGAACAAGCCAGCGAAACGTGCCGTCGGGCTTGGCCACCTTATGCGAAATGCAGACCACAACCAAGAGATCGGCACTTCCGGAACTAAAGTTTAGCGCAAACTCATAGTCATGTCCCAAAACGTGACCATTTTGGGACATTGGAATAGCCGAAAAGCCAAGAGCCCGCCCTCGCTCTCGTGGGGCGAAGAACGGACGAAGATCCTCCTGCTCGCCTGCTGCTACCAGGAGGTCCGATATTCGCCGGAAGTTTGCGGCCGCCGGTCCCGCATCTTCCTCCTGGGTGCAGCAGGCGAGCAGGAGGAAAACGGCCTTGGGGCGTCCGCGAGCGGGCCGGCGCGGAACCCTGACCCAAAATGTCCCCCTCGGCAGTAGAGTCGTGTCCCAGAAGGTGAACTTTTTGGGACAGGGGAATAAAGGGAGGCTCATCTCGTCTGCCGTTAGGCGAAGAACGGGCGAATATCCTCCTGCTCGCCTGCTGCTACCAGGAGGGCTCGGTGCGGCAGCAACGTAAACCGGAACGACGACTAGCATGGGTACTAGCATGGGAGCGGGCCCGCTCCGGGAATGGCTACTGCTTGCCTGCCTGAAACGGCGAATCCATTCCTACTGCTACTAATCAAATCGGCG
>PKYZ01000754.1:0-1978 GCA_003132865.1 Bryobacterales bacterium | reverse complement strand
CGTTTCCTTGTAATTGATTAGCGGCAACTGGGCGCTATTCGCTGGACATTTCCGCGATCTTGGGTTACCGTAGTTTGGAGTGACAGGTACAGACGCCGGCGCGCCCTTCCATCGAATCGAGGAACTGGAACAGGAAAACGAACGTCTGCGCGAGCGATTAAGGCAAAAGCAAGCCGAACTGGAGCGGGCCGATGCGGAGATTGATCGCTTGCGGCAACAGTTGAAGGAATGGCCCGGTCCCGCATCTTCCTCCTGGGTGCAGCAGGCGAGCAGGAGGAAAACGGCCTTGGGGCGTCCGCGAGCGGGCCGGCGCGGAACCCTGACCCAAAATGTCCCCCTCGGCAGTAGAGTCGTGTCCCAGAAGGTGAACTTTTTGGGACAGGGGAATAAAGGGAGGCTCATCTCGTCTGCCGTTAGGCGAAGAACGGGCGAATATCCTCCTGCTCGCCTGCTGCTACCAGGAGGGCTCGGTGCGGCAGCGTGCAACATGCTTTGTGTCAAGCAGACAGAACGAGGGAGCAAAATGACTCAGAGTCACGGTCGATGTTGCGCTGCCGCCGGCAGTAGTAACGACTACGGATACCGTACCTGTCGCCGTGTCGTCCGGCGCCTGCACGTTGATCTGCCCGGGGCTGGCAAACTCGATATACGCAGCTTTGCCATTGATCTCCACGCTGGTGCCGCCCAGCGACGTGGGAAAGTCACCGTTCCATGTGACGGTCCCGCTGGCGAGGTTGGTCCCGTAAATCGATACCCATTCGCCTGGCTGGATGGTGTTTACTGTGCTGTCAATAGGGACGACGCCCCCCGGCGAAATGGACGGGGCCTCCGCCGGGCTCACCTGGTGATTTTTCATGCCGGCGCCATTGAAGAACCTTGCTCCGGAATCCCGCCTGGCCATGGCTAACCTGACGGCGTTTCTCATCGGCATGTTCTTAGAGCTCGCGAGATGTTGTTTGGCGGCCAAAACGCTTGCTATGGGATCCGCCCTGTTGTCCCGGATGCCGCTGCCAATAATCGATGCCGAGGCGCTTGTCGCCATCGCCATGGCCGAGCCTGTAACCGCTGCATAGATCTGCCAGTTCGCCGCACTACGTTTCAGTGCCTCCCTCAGAACTGATGAGCGGAGGGTGGCGAAGTAAGCCTCCAAACGATGGTCTAGGTCGAGTTTCCGCGCAGCGCCCATGGGGCACCTCGATCAGCCGGGATGTTATTCGGGATCGGCACGGGAACATCCGCCACATGGTCCGAATCGACGATACTTGGGACGCAGCTCAGGCGTGCGGTTGCCACAAAAATTGCGGACCATGTCTTGGCCGTTGCTATCCAGTTTCACATCACGACTCCAAGATCACAGTAACTTGCCGTCTCGCCAAATACCATACAGGCGTTGCGGTATTCTCGGGCGGAATGACAGGGGATTCCGTGCGTTTATGTCGGTAGACGGGATTTTTTGGTCATTTTGGGTGCATCTGGGGTGCATCTGGGGTGCATCTGCGCGTGCCGCCGCCGGCCATCGCCACGTGTTCGCCCTCCGCCACCCATCGGCCGGGGAAACCGTGAAGCTGAGCCTCCGCCGGCGCGCCAAGGACCCCACCCGCGCGCACGCCTTCCAGCGGCTGCTACAGCCGCGTCCGGTGTGCGCTCCGCCACCGCTCGAACCGCCGGCAGAGCCGCCGCATCCCAACGGGAATCGCGACCGAAGTCTCGACCTTGGCTGCCAACGGCCGTCCTCCTCGCCTGTCAGGCATAAGAGTGACATCACCAGCTATGGGCTGGCCGAGTCATGCAGGCTTGCCGAAAGGTCACGTCGGATCGCCCGTCCCCTTCAGATCTCGGTCCGCAAAGCCGTCTCTTTTCGGAGGACGTTGTTTGCCATTATCGACCTCGATTCCGGTTCGCCGAAGAGCCGCGATCCTCGCCAAGCTCAGACGCCGACCCGCGACCCGCGCGTTTGCTAGACGATTACATACTTTGG
>PKYZ01000710.1 GCA_003132865.1 Bryobacterales bacterium | reverse complement strand
AGCAATCGCAGGAAGCCGACAAAGCGGAGAACGAGGCCGCTGGCACAGCTTCCGGTCCCGGGCCCAACGCCGCCGCGCCCGCCGCCGAGCCGGTCAACATCGAAATCGGCCAGACCATAGATCAAGTGACAGCGGCGCTGGGGCAACCATTGCACATGGCGACCGTGGGCACAAAGAAAATCTATTCCTACAAGGACATGAAAATCACCTTTAAGGACGGGAAAGTTTCCGACATCCAGTAGTCTGCCAAGCGATTCTTGTGGGGCAGGCCCTCGGCNNGCTTTCAATAACTTACGGTGGGTTTTCGACCGTGCGCGTCCGCCGCGGACGCTCTTCGCGCAGCGCGCGAAGACCTGCTTTCCGCTAATGATCGTGACGTGCAGGCGCGGCCGAGGGGTCACCGGCGTACTGAACCAGCGTCATGAACCCGTAGTCCATATGAAGCTGCATATGGCAGTGAAACAGCGACGGACCTGGGTTGTCCGCTACGAAATCGACTTCCACCTGCCGGCGCGCCGGCGCCACCACGACATCCTTCACGACTCCCGACGTGGAAATACCCGCGAACTTAGTCAACTCGAATGAGTGACGATGCAAGTGCACGGGGTGAGATTCGTCGCTTTGGTTATCGAATCGGAGCCGGTATCGTTTGCCCGCCTGGACGTGAATTGGGTCGGTCTTGGGAAAGGACTTCCCGTTGATTGTCCAGTGATCCACCCAGCGGTTCCCCGCAAATTTCTGCCGGAAAACAAGCGGCACCACCTCGACATCCCGCCGTCCGAAGCCAAGCAGCGTGTCTCCCTGTCGTCCGAAGATGGTGTAGTCCCAGCGCGCGCCGGATGGTGCGGCCCACTGCGCCGGACCTTTGCGGTTTGCGTATTCCACCACCACTCCCAAACCGGCGTTCCGCACGCGGTCGTCCACCTCGCCGAGAATCCAGACGCCTGGTTGCCTCATGGTAACGACCGCGTCGATTCTCTCCGCCGGGCCTAGCTCCAGCACCTCCACTTCGCGTGGCGCGGGCACGCGGTTCCCGTCGAGGGCAACTACTTCGAACTTGTGGCCGGCGAGCGCCAGGCGATGCAGCATGGTAGCGCTGGCATTCAAGATGCGTAGCATTACCTTCTGACCCTCTCTGACGCGTATCGGATCGCCGTACCCCAGGGAGTGACTGTTGACGGAAAAGCTCTGATAGATCACGTCCAGCGTGCCTTCGTCCGCGCCCATCGTTCCGAGGTATGGCTCCCATCCATGCAGCGCCAGGAAGACTTCCGCGTCATACTGATCGGGATCGCTCTTGGGCTCCACATACAGGAACCCGAATTGCCCGGTATAGGTGCTGCGCTTCAGATTCCGGCCGGCGGAGACGTGCGTGTGATACCAGCGCGTTCCCGACGGGCGGGGCACGAATGCGTACCGCCGGGAGCCATGTGGCGGGACCATGGGAGTTCCCTCTTCCGCGGCGCCGTCGACTTCGACGGGAACAAACAGACCGTGCCAATGGACGATCTCCGGGGTGGGCGTTTCATTGTGCACATCCACCGTGACGGACTGGCCCTCACGCAGGCGCAGCACCGGACCCGGAACCGAGCCGTTATATCCGGTCGTTTTAATCGTCCGGCGAGGAGCGATTTCTATCTCTACCGGCGCGATGCGCAGCGTTATATCGGCTTTGGGATTTTCCGGCGCAGCCTGGGCGGCCACGCGTGACGCGACACTCCAGCAAGCCGGGGTCCCCATCACAGCCAGAAAATCTCGGCGATCCATGGTCCTCCTTTGTAGTCCTCGTTCATTGTACAGGCTCGCCGGCGCGCCCCGATCTCCTTGCGCGCATTCGGCGCGCTATACTGGCGGATTCCATGAGTGTCAGCCGTCGCGATCCCCACAAAGCCAGACTTCGCCGCGACCGCATCCGGCGGGCGCGGCACAACGAGCGTTTAAGTGCGCCCCCGCCCCCGGACGTCCAGCCATCGCCTGCACTCCCGCCTCGTTTTGCCGCCGAGCGGGGCATGCGCGAGATCCAAGCGCTGCTGGAAGGACAGGAATTCGCCAGCGACGACGATCACAATGCCAAGCTTGCGGAACTGATGCGCGGAGGCCGCCTGCACGAGAAGGCCAACGCGTGGAAGCGGGACGATCCCAAGTGGCGGGCCCAGGAGTTGGCTTACGACGCTCTCGAAGCCAGCGACCCGGTGGAGGCATTGCGCTTGGTCCGAAGCCCTGAAATTGGATCCCGATTGCACCGAAGCGCAGCACCTCATGGTGTCGCTGGCCCCCATGGATTTGGACAGCCGCATCCGCCTGATGCGCGAAACCGTCGACAAGGCCGAGCGCAACATGGGAGAGAGCTTCATTCGGGAGAACACAGGCCACTTCTGGCGCACGCTGTCGACGCGGCCTTACATGCGGGCGAAACGTGAGTTGGCGGAGCTACTGTCCGCGGCGGGCCGGCTGACGGATGCCATTGCCGTTTTCGAGCAAATGCTCGAACTCAATCCCGATGACAATCTGGGCACGCGCTTTCCGCTGCTGGGGTTGTACCTGGCCACCGATCAACCGGAGCGCGTCAATAGCCTCATCGCGCGCTTCCCGGATGAAGAGCGCATCCTGGGATCTGTCGCATGGGCGCGTGTTCTGGAGCGCTGGCTGTCCGGAGGCCCGGACAACGCCGAGGCCGAGGCGGCTCTCGAAAAAGCCCGCAAGGTCAACCCGTTCGCCGAGCGCTACGTCTCCGGCGCGCGACCGATGCCGGAGGAATCGCCGCAGTACTACCGGCCCAGCGAGGAAAGCGACGCGCAGATGTGCGCGCTGGAACTGGCCCCAGCCTAGGAGCTGCACCCCGAATTTCGGGAGTGGCTGCGCGGGCGCACACTTGGGCCCCATTCAGGGTAGAATGTCTACTAGCGCTATGCGCAAAGAATCCTCCGGGCGAATCGAACTGCTGCAAGGAACGCTGGACATGTTGATCCTGCGTACGTTGCTGTTCGGCCCCGCGCACGGGCATCAAATCGCGAAACACATCCAACGAACGACCGACGACCTGCTTCAAGTCGAGCACGGATCGCTCTATCCCGCCCTGCACCGGCTCGAACGCAAAGGCTGGATTGGGGCCAAGTGGGAGAGCGCCGGGAAGGATCTAAAGCGGGAATTCAAATACTACCGGCTCACGCCGGCCGGCAAGAAGCAACTCGTGGCGGAGGAATCGAAATGGAAGCAATTGACCGGCGCGATTGCACAGATCATGTGGCCTGCCAAAGAGGGTTGAGTCGAGGAACCAGAAGCCGGAAGGCCGGGCGATTGCGCCGCGATTCTTACTTCTGTCTTCTGGTCTGTGACTTCCAGTTAAGTCGTGTATTTTCAATATCCGCAGCCGCCGCGACCACCGGCACGGTCCAGGTGGCTACACCCAGCGGCACCCTGTCGACCAACACAGCCTTCCTAGTGCGGCCCTAAAGCTTCTTCGCCGAGTCCAGCAGCGTCCGGCGCCACATGGATCGAGCACCGGACGCCCCCCGGGACGCTGTCGCAACCGAGGCAGGCCGCTCCGGGGGCATGAATACCACTGCTGCTGCCCGCCGCGGCTTTTTTGCAGCCAAACCAACCACCCCGCCCCGCTAAACACCCAGCACCCAGCACCCAGAACCCAGCACCGCCGCGCGGAGCGCGGCCCCCTAGCTTCCGGGAAAAAATGAACCTATCATGATAATGCCTCGTTTCTTTAAGTGTAAGCCGGATGAAGACGATACGCCGGCAGGGTAGCACAGGCTTCAGCCTGTGTTGGCACCGAGGAGGAGGATACGAGGCGATTATGGCGGCCGCGGCCCTGGCGATGGTTTCGGGCGCTCCGTTTCAAGAAAGAACGGACAGCGGCGGCCAATATTGGATAAAACAGAGTTTGGACCTCGATCACAGCCTTGTGGAGCGGTGCTTGAGCGGCGACGAAGCCGCCTGGGAGGGTTTGGTCAGAACCCACACCCGCCGCGTTTATGGGCTTTGCTATCGCTTTACCGGGAAGGACGGCGAGGCGCAGGATCTCACCCAGGAGGTGTTCTTGCGCGTCTACCGGACGCTGAAAACGTTCCGGGCGACGGAAGGCGCTTTTACAACCTGGCTGGCGCGGCTGACGCGCAATTTGCTGATCGATAATTACCGGCGCACGCGCCAGGAGCGTCTCACGGATTCGATTGAAGAGCAGCTTCCCAGGATCGAGGAATCGGTCTCGGCGGCTTCCAGGCCCGAAAGCATGGTGGTCGGCCGCGAGGCCAGCGAGATTTTGCAGGCGGGCTTGCAGAAGCTCTCGCCGGAGTTGCGCGAGGCGGTCATCTTGCGCGACTTGCAGGATTTGGAGTACCGGGAGATCGCCGAGATCCTGCGTATCCCGGAGGGAACCGTGAAGTCCCGGCTGAACCGGGGCCGGGCCGAATTGGCCCGTGTTTTGCGAAGGCAGAAGGTACTGGTATGACGTGCGCGGAATTGGAAATTCTCATCTGCGACTACGTTGACGGCACGTTGGGGCCGGACGCCAGAACTACGCTCGAGCAGCATCTGGCCGGCTGCCGGAATTGCGCAGAGCTGGCGCGGGATGCAGCCGCCGCCGTGGGATTCATGGAGCGCGCGGCCGAGGTGGAGCCGCCGCCGGAGTTGATGACCCGGCTGCTGTTCCATGCTCCCTGGGTAAATGCCAAGACGGCTACCACCGGCCTAAAGCACTGGTTCCGCAAGGCGCTGCACCCGATTTTGCAGCCGCGCTTCGCCATGGGAATGGCCATGACCATCCTGTCGTTCGCCATGCTGGCGCGGTTCGTAACGCCGGCGCGCCAGTTGCGCGCGGCGGACCTCGCGCCGGCTCAGGTTTGGTCTTCGCTCGAAGACCGCGTGTACCGCGGTTGGCAGCGCACCGTAAAGTTTTACGAGAGTCTCAAGGTCGTTTACCAGATTCAATCCAAGCTGCACGACTGGCAGCAGCAACAGGAAGAAGAACCAAAGCCGGCGGCGGATACGGAGAAATCAGGCCGTAGTCCGGACACGCACCGGCTGCCGGTCAAGGGAACGGATGACAGGCCAGGAGGCCTGTCCCACTGAGTTGCCGAGCCGCGACCGTAAGGGAGCGGAAACGTTAAGGGGAAACCGTTATGAACTGCTTTAACCATTCTGAAACGCCCGCCGTCGCCTATTGCCGCGCCTGTGGCAAGGCGCTGTGCAACGACTGCAAGCGCACCGCGCAAGGTACCATCTTCTGCGACGAGCACGCGCCGGCCGCCGCCGCGCCGGGCCCAGGGGGGCCCCCCGTTACCGAGCCGGGGTACCCTCTTGGTCCGTCAGGGAGCGGTGCCCCCTCCGTCGCCCCTCCACTCCCCCCTGGATCCATTGCCACGGGCGACGTGTCTCCGGGCCTCGCCTGCCTGCTGGGCTTTATTCCCGGAGTGGGCGCCATCTATAACGGCCAATATGCCAAGGGCCTGGTGCACGCCATCGTCTTCGGGCTGCTGGTCTCGATCACCAGTTCCGGCACGGCGGGCGACCTGGAACCGCTCTTCGGCATCCTGATCGGCGTGTGGGTCATGTACATGGCGCTGGAGGCCTATCACACCGCGCGCAAGCGCCGCGCCGGCGAGCCGGTGGACGAGTTCTCCAGCATTCTGGATGTGCATGGCCGCCGCAGCGGGTTTCCGGTCGGCGCCATTACCCTTATCGGGCTGGGCGTGCTGCTGCTGCTCAGCACCACGGATGTCATCCAGCTCCGCTACCTGTTGCGATACTGGCCCATTCTGCTGATTCTGACGGGCGCCTACATGCTCTACGTGCGGGTGGCCGGCGACAATCCGGTGCGGCAAGAGGTGCGCCATGAACGCCAATGATGCCAACTTGCTCCGGGCCGTTCGCTGGCCCGTGACCCTGATCACGCTGGGCACGCTGTTCGCCCTCAACAACTTTACGAATTACGGCTTCCATCAGACTTGGCCCGTGCTGCTGATCGTGTTCGGACTGTTGAGCCTGCTGGGACGCACAACTGGAAGCCCACCCGCAGGGGCGCCCCCATCTGGGACCGGAGCGGGAGGCGCGCGATGAGACGCCGCTCGGTGACCGGCCCGATCCTGCTGATCCTGCTCGGCGCCGGTTTCCTCATTTACAATCTCCGGCCGGATATCGAGCTCTTCGACCTGCTGTCGCAGTACTGGCCGTTTATGCTGATCGCCTGGGGCTCGCTGCGCCTGGTGGAAGTGCTGGTGGATTATTTCCGCGGCAGCCTGCAAAACGCATCCGGCTTCACCGGCGGGGAAGTGGTGCTGATCGTTTTCATCTGCTTCATCGGCTGGGGAGCCTTCGAGGCGCATAACCACGGCGTGCACTTCCGGCCCGCATGGGAAGCTTTCGGCGAGCACTACGATTACAATGTCGGCGACCAGAAGCCCGTAGGCAACGTCACCCGGGTGGTCTTCGAGAATAACCGCGGCAACCTGAAAGTCATCGGCGCCGACACCACCGATGTCAAAGTGACCGGACGGAAGACCATCCAGGCCATCAATCAAACCGAGGCGGACCGCGGCAACCAGAGTACGCCGCTGGAGATCGTGGCGCAAGGAAACACCATCACTGTACGCACCAACCAGGACCACAACCCCACCAGCGGCAAGATCTCTGAAGATCTGGAGATCACCGTTCCCAGCCGCGTCAGCGTGGAAGTGCACGGCAGCTATGGCGACTACGACGTCAGCGAAGTGAACGGCAGCGTGGAGCTGCAGGCCGATCGCGGCGATGTGCGCCTGAACAAAATCGGCGGCGACGCGCGCGTCGAGCTGCAGCGCAGCGACCTGATCCGCGCGGCGGATCTGAAGGGCAAACTGGATTTACAGGGCAAAGGCTCGGATATCGAGCTGGAAAACATCGCCGGAGAGGTGACCATCAACGGCTCCTATTCGGGCAACCTGGAGTTCAAGAACCTGGCCAAGCCGCTGCATTTCGAATCGCCCAACACGGATCTGCGCCTGGTGGCGCTGCCCGGCCAGATCAGCATGGACCTGGGAGAGCTGACCGGCAATAACCTGGTGGGGCCCGTGCATCTGGTGACCAAGTCCAAGGATGTGAAGATCGAAGACTTCACCAACTCGCTGGAGCTGGAGACCGATCGCGGCGATATCGAACTGCAGCCCAAGCGCCTGCCGCTAGCCAAGATCGATGCGCGGTCCCGCAGCGGGCAGATCAGCCTGGTGCTGCCGGACAAAGCCCCCTTCCAATTGGTGGCCACCACGGACCACGGCGAGGCCGTGAACGACTTCGGTTCGCCCATTCAGAAGGAAACCGATGGACGCTCGTCGTCATTGAAGGGGACTGTCGGGCAAGGCGCCGCCATCCATGTGGTCACCGAGCGGGGCACCGTTACGGTGCGCAAGGCCGGTTCCGAAACCGAGGACACCGAGAAACCGGAAAAACCGGAGAAGCCGGAGAAGCCGGAGAAAACCGAAACATAGAGACACGGCGAGTTTATTCTGATAGTCTAAGGTTTCCTTGCGTCAACTGGGGGGGGGCCAGGGGAGCTTTTGTATAGGGTAAAAGAGCAGGTAGCGCATTCCGGTCTCTATCGCTGCACGACGTGCGGCTTGATGATCCCGGTGAACGCGGGTGAGACCCTCCCCGCATGCCCCACCCGGTGCGCCGACGCCATCTGGACCTTCTTCAACGAAAAGCGGAGCGCCCCGCCGGGAGAAATCCGGGAAACCGCCGAGGTCTTTCCAGCCCTGGATCTGGCCGGCGATCCGCGGCAGATTCCGGTGGGCGCACGGTTGACCGAGATCCATTTGGGGCCGGAGCGGCTGGCCGCCTTCCACTTTGACGGCCAGGTCTACTTCGTGAGCACCGACGAATTGTTTCATAAGACTCGTGTGATTTCCAGATAGAGTGGGGCAGACCTCCGGTCTGTCAGGATGGGCCTGCGGCGGCCTCTCAGGC
>PKYZ01000706.1 GCA_003132865.1 Bryobacterales bacterium | reverse complement strand
TGGATCGTCAAGCCCTTTTCCATGGCGCTGCTGGCCTGGATCTTCTTCCGCATTCTCTTTGCGGCCTTCATCACTCCGGCCGAAGCGGACCAGTACATCGCCGGCTGCATCATCCTGGCGGCGGCGCCTTGCACGGCGATGGTGTTCGTGTGGAGTCATCTCACCAGAGGCGATCCGGCCTATACGCTCGTGCAGGTCTCGGTCAACGACCTCATCATGCTCGTGTTGTTTGTGCCGATCGTGCAATTCCTGGTCCGCGGGGCATCGTCCCTCACCGTACCTTTCGGCGTTTTGCTGACCTCGGTTGTGGTCTTCATCGTGGTGCCGCTGCTCGCGGGCGCATCCCTGCGCGCCTGGCTGGTCCGCAAGCGCGGACAGGCCTGGTTTGAAGGGGCGTTGCTGCCGAAATTCGCGCCGGTCACGATGGCGGCGCTGCTGGCCACGCTGGTGCTGATCTTCGCCTTTCAGGCCGACAACATTACCAGCCGCTTTTTCCATGTGCTGCTGATCGCCGTGCCCATTACCTTGCAGGTTTATCTCAATGCCGGCCTCGCCTACGGCCTCATGAAACTGTTCAAGGTCGAGCATTCCGTGGCCGCGCCCGGAGCGTTGATTGGCGCCTCCAATTTCTTCGAACTAGCCGTGGCCACGGCGATTGCGCTCTTTGGGCCGGAATCGGGCGCGGCGCTGGCCACCGTGGTTGGGGTGCTGGTGGAGGTGCCCGTGATGCTCTCGGTCTGCGCGGCATGCAACCGCACCCGCCATTGGTTTCCCGCTCCCTTGGCAGGCAAGGCATGAAGGCCCGCGTGCTCATTCTTTGTACCGGCAATTCCGCCCGCAGCCAGATGGCCGAGGGATTGTTGCGCCATCTGGGCAATGCTGGGGGTGATCGCTTCGAAGTGGAAAGCGCCGGCACGCGGCCCAGTCGAGTCCGGCCGGAAGCCATCGCGGTTCTGCGGGAGTTGGGGATCGATATTTCGAGTCACCGCTCGAAATCGGTGGACGAGTTTGCCGGCCAGCGGTTCGACTATGTGTTGACCGTCTGCGACAACGCCCGCGAGAGCTGTCCGATCTATCCCGGACATGCGAATCGGTTGCATCACAGCTTCGACGATCCGGCCGCTGTCGAGGGCGATGAGGAGGAGCGGCTCGCGGCGTTCCGGCGAGTGCGGGATGAGATTCGCGACTATTTGCGAGGGTTTCCGGCCACCCGGAAACCGTAATCCGCATAGCAGAATTCGGGCGGGATGCTGCTGCGGGCGGCGCAGCGGGCAATTTTGATCTGATGCCGCCACGCACCTCCACGCGAAGCGCGCCGTGTGCCCGTGGGCGGCCCTTGCGGATTGTCGACGGGCGAGACCGCATAGTATCCAGGGTCGTACCAGTCGGCGCACCATTCGTGCACGTTCTCGCACATGTCATATAGGCCGAAAGCGTTCGGCGCGGCGGTGCCCACCGGCTCGGGAGCATGTGTCCATCGGGCGTGGTAGCCGTCGCGCTCAAAGACGGCCTGATTGCCCCATGGATAAAGCTGCTGCTCCAACCCGCCGCGCGCCGCGAATTCCCACTCGGCCTCGGTAGGCAACCGAAAAGCTGAAAGCTGATCGCTGAAAGCTGACAGCTTTTCCAGCCATTCGCAATACGCGACTGCATCGAACCAGCTCACGCCCACCACGGGTTGCGCGGCGTCCGCGAACTCCGCCTGCATGCGGAACGCCGGCATGGCGCGGCCGGTAGCGTGGCGGAACTCGTCGTACTCGGCGTTGGTCACCTGGCAGCGGCCCAGGCGGAACGGCGCAACCGATACGCGATGCACGGGGCGCTCCTCATCGCGCCCATCGGCCTGGCCCATGAGAAACTCGGCGCCGGGAATGAGGACGAGGTCGGGCGTCACGAGCGGGCCTTCTGGCGTCGCTTGCGCGCGGGCTCCGGCTCGACAATCGAGAACTGCAGCTTCCGCTCAGCGGCATCCACCCGATCGAGCGACACGCGCACGCGATCGCCGATCGAAAACTCCCGTCGGGTGCGCTGGCCGACGATCTTGCGCACATTCTCGTGGTAGGTGTAGCGGTCGCCGGGTAGCGTGTCTATGGGCACCAGTCCCTCGATGAACATCTCCTCCAGCTCGACGAAGAGGCCATACTTGGTGGCGCTGATCGCCAGCGCGCCGAACTCCTCGCCCAGGCGCGCTTCCATGAATTTGACCTTCTTCCACTCCACCAGCTCGCGTTCGGCATCCGCGGCGCGGCGCTCCGACTGGGAGCAGTCTTCGGCGACGGCTCGCAGCTCTGGCTCGGCCGGAGCGGCTTTCTGTTGCAGCGCGGCCTTCAGCAGCCGGTGGACGATCAGATCGGGATAGCGCCGGATGGGCGAAGTGAAATGCGTGTAGGAATCCGCGGCCAGGGCGAAGTGGCCGGCGTTGTCGGTGCTGTAGCGCGCCTGCTTCAGCGACCGCAGCATCAGGTAGCTGAGGATGCGCTCCTCGGGCTTGCCCTCGATCTTCGCCACCAGCTTCTGATAATTGCGCGACGAAATGCTGGCGGACTTCTCCGCCACGACAGCGTCCTTGCGCACCTTGCGCCCGTCGCGCCGGTGGTCCACGTAGCCGAACTTCTTCACCGGAATGGCGCCAACGCCCAGCGAATATCCAAAGTGCGCGGCGACTTCTTCGAACTCCATGACGCGCTTGGGATCGGGCTGCTCGTGGATGCGGTAGATGGATGCTTCGAGCGCCGCCCCCAGGTGCGAGGCCACGGCTTCATTGGCCGCCAGCATGAATTCTTCGATCAGCCGGTGGGCGATGTTGCGCGGCGCGCGAATCACGCCGGTCATTTCGCCGAACTCGTCGAACTCGATGAGCGGCTCGGGCAGATCGAAATCGATGGAACCGCGCCGCACGCGCTTGCGATTCAAGATCAGGGCCAGTTCCCGCATCAACTCGAAGCGCGCAACCAGCGGGGCGTAGCGGGCGCGCAAAGCGGCGTCGCCCTCGAGCAGCATGTGCACGTCGGTGTAGGTCATGCGCTCGGCGCTGCGAATCACGCCCGGCGTGAACTGCTGGCTGACGCGGTCGCCCTGGTGATCGAACTCTATCAGCGCAGAGAGCACCAGCCGGTCCACGTGCGGCTTGAGCGAGCAGATGTTGGTGGAGAGCTCGAAGGGCAGCATGGGCACGGCGCGGTCCGGGAAGTAGACGCTGGTGCCGCGCAGGCGGGCCTCCGCGTCGATGGGCGTGCCGGGGCGCACGTAATGGCTGACGTCGGCGATGTGGACATGCAGCGCGTAGTTGCCGTTAGGCAGGTGGTCGACCCACACTGCGTCGTCGAAATCGCGGGCGGTTTCGCCGTCGATGGTGACGATGGGCAACGCGCGATAGTCTCGCCGATGGCGCAACTCGCTGGACGGGATAACTGGCTCGAACCTCTGCGCCTCCTGTAACACCTCGACGGGAAAACGATGCGGCAGGTGGCNNCCGAAGTCGTCCGGATGGCCCAAAATCTCGATCACGCGTCCGGCGGCGCGCCCGCCTTCCTCGGGGAATTCGAGCAATTCCACGTCGACGATCAGGCCGTCCAGATCGGCGGGATCGGAGACTTCGAGCGGCGCGGCGCCGATGCGGTCGATCTGGCGCACGCCGGCGGGAATCTCCATGCCTTCGGGAATATCGATCCACTGCTGGATGCGCCCATCCTGCGGCA
>PKYZ01000371.1 GCA_003132865.1 Bryobacterales bacterium | reverse complement strand
ACGAATTCTTCTGACGAGTCTTCCAATAAGGCGTGTGATAGACATCGTCCATCACATAATGGGAGTGGCTGGCGAGTAAGTAGATTTTCTTGCCGGCCCCGCGCAGATCCCACAGCAGGTTGTAGACTTCGCGTCCGCTTTCGATGCCAGCGGGAGAGTCGCACATGCTGTGGCTCATGCCCTTGCTGCCCGGCAGCGCTTCATGCACTCCCACTACAATCGTCGAGATCGCGCTCGACTTCCGATCTTCCGCCAGGCGGCCGCGAATCCAGACGATCTGCTCCTTGTCGAATGCATTGTCCGAGGCATTGTCGAGTGACATGAAATCGATCGAGCCGTTCATGACCCAATGATAATAAGTGCGGAAGCCGCCGATGTTGTGGTCGCGATCGCGCTGGTCGCGCAGCCGCGGGCTGTTCAGGTAACTTTCAAACTGCTTGAGATAGTCTTCGCGCCTCTGCGGGAAAATCGTCTCGTGGTTGCCTATGCCAAGAAAGATCTCCAGCGGACTGAATGGCCGCAGTTGGCGATCGATGAAATCCGGCCAGGCATTCTTCAGGTACGAAATAATGTTGAGGTGGGGAGATGACAGGTGCAACGAGGCGGGCGGCGCCATGTCTTCGTCGAAGTCGTAGATGGCGCGAAAGTCGCCTAAGTGCCAGTAGAACTTCGCGCCGCTCTTCAGAACGCCGGCGGAGATGGCGGGCATCACCACGTCGCCGCAATTGCGCGAGTCGCCCGAGACGGCGAAGTGCCAAACAGGCGCGGGAGGATCCTGCGCCACACCGGCGGCACAAAGGGCCAGGAATATCGATATAAGTTTGTGCATGGCTGTTTAGCCATCCTACCAGTGGGGCAGACCTCCTGCCCGCACACTGCCTGCGCGGGTCCTCCAGGACCGCACTGCCGCGGTTGCTAACGGCCGCGGCATGCGCCTACAATAAGCGGCAGCCATGGAACAACACGTCAAGATACTCGGCATCTTGCACATCGTTTTCGGTTCCCTGGGAATATTGCTCGCATTGGGCATGTTGTTGCTCTTCGGCGGCATAGCAGGTTTGATCGGCGCTACCGATTATTCAGGCGATGCGCACATCTCCGTCCCCATACTGGGCGGTATAGGCGCCTTTATCTTCTTCGTCCTGCTGGCGCTTTCGCTGCCCGGTTTGATTGCCGGAATCGGACTGCTGCAATTCCGGTCATGGGCGCGCATCCTGACGGTCGTCATCTCCGTGCTGGACCTGATCCACGTGCCCTTCGGCACCGCGCTGGGCATCTATGGGCTTTGGGTGCTGCTCTCGCAAGGCTCGGAACGGCTCTTCCGCACGGCCTGACTTGACAGCCCAATCGCGCACGTGGGACACTGGCATAGTCTAGCTATGGCAGAGAACCCGAGACGCGACGAAATCCCGCCCGGCACCCTTTACATGTTGATCCTGAAGATGCTGGCCCGTCACGGCCAGCTTCACGGGTACGAGATCGCCAATGCGATTCAGGACGTGTCGGACGATGTGCTGCAGGTGGAAGAAGGGTCGCTTTATCCGGCCCTGCAACGCATGTTGCTGAAGGGCTGGGTGACGGCGGAATGGGGCGTGACGGCGGGCAACCGGCGCGCGCGCTATTACCGGCTCACGGCGGCGGGCCGCAAGCAGCTCTTAACCGAGGTCGAGCAATACCAGCGGGTGAACTGGGCGATTCACAAGATTCTGCAAACAGTCTGAGGTGAAGGACAATGACCTGGATTCGTGAACTCTGGCGGCAATTGCGCTACCGGCTTTCGGGCGCGCACTTTGATGAAGATCTGGCGGATGAGATGCGGCTGCATCTGGACCTGCGCGCCGCCGATAAGCGGGCCGGCGGCCTGGGGCCCGATGCGGCGCAGGCGGCGGCCCGGCGGCAGTTCGGCAATGCCACGCAGCTTCAAGAGTCAAGCCGCGCGGCGTGGGGCTGGACGCGGCTCGATTCCTGGCGGCAAGACATCCGGTACGGCCTGCGCACGCTGGCGGCAAATCCCGGCTTCACCGTTACGGCGGTGCTGTCTCTGGCGCTGGGCATTGGCGCGAACACGGCGATCTTCAGCATCCTGAATGCGGTGCTGCTGCGGTCGCTGCCGGTGGAAGATCCGCAACGGCTGGTTCAAATCAGGATCGGCGCTGAAGGCGACGACGAGCTCACGAATCCGATCTGGGAGCAGGTGCGCGACCGGCAGCAGGCATTCTCGGGCGCGCTGGCCTACGCGCCGGACCGCTTCGATCTGGCGGATGGTGGGGAGAGCCGCTATTCCGCGGGCCTGTGGGTAAGCGGCGATTTCTTCCGCGTGCTGGGCGTGCCGGCCATCCAGGGCCGCGTCTTCACGCGCGACGAAGACCGGCGCGGCACGGCGCCGCTGGCCGTGATCAGCTACAACTTTTGGAAACGGAATTTTCCTGGCGAGGACAGCCTGGTCGGCAAGACCGTGCGGTTGAACCGGCATACCTTCGAAATCGTGGGCGTGACGCCGCCTTGGTTTCGCGGGCTCGACACGGATTGGGGTTTCGACGTAGCCATACCGATCGCTTGCGACCCCATCTTCCATCCCGGCCACAGCGCGCTGGATGAGCGGGCGGAGTGGTGGCTGCGCATATTGGGGCGCATGCCCGCGGGCGAAAGCATCGAGCGGGCGCGCGACCGGATGCGGGCGATTGCGCCAGAGATCTTCCGCGCCACGGTGCCGCATGATTTCCCGACGGAGGCGCAAAACCAATATCTGAACAATTCGTTCTTCCTGAAGCCGGCGGCTACCGGCTTCTCGGAGATGGGGGCGCAGTATCGCACGGCGCTCTTCACATTGATGGCGATCGTCGGCGTGGTTCTGCTGATCGCTTGCGCCAACATCGCCAATCTGCTGCTGGCGCGGGCGGCCGCGCGGCAAAGGGAGTTTTCAGTGCGCATGGCGATCGGCGCCGGTCGCGCGCGCGTGATCCGCCAGTTGATGACCGAGAGCTTGCTGCTTTCGATGTTCGGCACGGCGGCGGGGCTGCTGCTCGCCTCGTGGGGCGGCCGGGTGCTGGTTCACTTTCTTTCGACCAAGCGGCATCCGTTGGATATGGATCTGTCGCTGGATCCGCGGGTGCTGGCGTTTACGATTGGCGCGGCGATCTTGACCGCGGTGCTGTTCGGACTCGCACCGGCTCTGCGGGCTACGCGCGTGGAGTTGAATCAGGTGTTGAAGGAGAATGCGCGCGGCGCTCTGCGCGCTTCGGGGCGATTCAATCCAGGCAAGGCGCTGGTTGCCGGCCAGGTGGCGCTGTCGCTGATGCTGCTGGTGGCCGCCGGCCTCTTCCTGGGAACCCTGCGCAACCTTTGGGCCGTAGACCCCGGATTCACTCGGCACAACATCCTCATCATTACGGCGGATGCGGAGCAAGCGGCTGTGCCGGCGGCGAAGCGCGCGAACACGTACCGCGAGATCCTCGGCCGGCTGCGCGCGTTGCCCGGCGTGGCCGCAGCGGCGAGTTCGGTTCTCACGCCCATCAGCCCCGAGGGCTGGGCGCAAATGGTCCGGCCCGAGGGCTTTGCGTCAAAGGCGTCGGGGGACACGCTGCTGTTTCTGAATCGGGTTTCGCCCGGATACTTCGCGACGTTGCGCACGCCGCGGCTGCTGGGCCGCGACTTCAGCGATCGCGACAGCCTGAATGCGCCGAAGGCGATGATCGTGAATGAGTCGGCGGCCCGCCAGTTCTTCGGCGCGGCGAACCCTATCGGCAAAACCATCGGCATGGACAAGGATGATGTCTACCAGATCGTCGGCGTGGTGAAAGATACCAAATACAACCGGATTAATGAACAGGACCGCAGGATTGGCTACCTGGCTGAGGGGCAGGATGCCGAGCCGAGGCCGACCATTCGCTTTACTCTGCGGTCGGACGTGCCGGTGGAGACGCTGATCCCCGCCGCGCGCGCCGCGATTATAGGCGTGAACCGCGGCATCTCGCTGGAGTTCCGCAACCTGGAAACGCAGGTGAGCGAATCGCTGTTGCAGCCGCGAACCGTGGCGCTGCTCTCGTCCGTTTTCGGATCGTTGGCGCTGCTGCATCCGAATCGCGATCTCGCCTTTGCGCCGCGTCACCGCGTACGACGTAATCCCATACAGGCCCACCATGGCCAGCAGCCCTGGGCGCGCCGCGCGGGTCCGTTGTGCGGCTGATGTTGCGGGACGTAGTGGTGCTGCTGGCGCTCGGAATGGCGGCGGGCTTGGCGGCATCGCTGGCTGCCGGCCGGCTGGTGACGAGCCTGCTATTCGGCGTGCGGCCGAGGGACCCGGTGCAACTGGCCGGCGCGGTGCTGATTCTGGCGGCGGCAACTGCCGTCGCGGCGTATGTGCCCGCGCGGCGCGCGGCGCGCCTGGATCCGATGGCGGCTTTGCGGGAGGAGTAGCATATCCCGTGGTCGCGCGCCCTGACGGCACTTTGATGTGCAATCCTGGCAAGAGCCCGGACCGAGCCGGATAATGGAGGCTGCTTGGGATCTGGCAGATTCGCGCTGGATCTCAGCAACTTAATGTGATTCGCGTGCTCGAAGGCCTGCGGCTGGGCACGGCGTTCTCACGCTGCCTCGCATCCGGCAGGTCGTAATGGAACAGAAGGCCTGTTCGCGGCACGATCCTACGGGGTACACTGAGTTCAGGAGCCGGTACCTGGCCAGAGCGAACCGGCGGCATATGACCGAAGAAGACCTCGACCAAATCCGCAGCCTCATCGGCGCCAACAATCAGGTTATCGAAGCCCAAACCCGCAGCCTCATCAGCGCCAACAATCAAGTCCTGTTCGAGGCCATGCGCGCTATCGAAGAGCACGTGGACCAGAGCATCGGCCGGCTCCGCGACGAACTCGGCGGCCGTTTGGCTCACATCGAGCGCCGCCTCGACCACATGGAAGCGCGTTTCACGGCCTTCGAATTCCAACTCGCGGGTATCGGCAAATCGCTCATCCCGGAGAACGCCTCGACAGTGAAATGTCGGCTACCCAAACCGCCCAGCAACGCGCCATACACGATCTAGCTCGGCGCCTCAGCAAGATCGAGCGGCAGATCAACCCCCTTAGGTAGCCAATCGGGTCCGGGCTAAGTTGGTAGGCGGCCTGTTGCGACCTAAGCCTCGCATGCTGCGAGCGCCCTGGTGAGCCAGGCCGGGATTCGCTCGGCGCGATAGACGATCTCACCCTTCTCGGCCTTGCAGCAGGCGCAGTCCCCCAACGGCTGTTGTCGTACACGTGGATAAGGTCCATTTCGCGGACGGCGCGGCCAAGGTCGCGGAGGCTCGACTGGTAGATGTCACGCAGGATTGACTCCGGGGCGCTGTGACCCTAGCGGTGCGCGCGGCGGCCGCCTACTCATAGTAATGCCGCTTCGCAGCGTGGTTTCGAATGCGCAACTGACGCGGCGTTCGATGTGATCTGCCACGAAGGCTTCGAACAGATGGTTAACTTGTTCGCAAATTGCGCGTGGGATGTTGAGGTAGCACCCCTGGTTCAGGGCGGCAGCGCGATCGTCGGCGTTGAAGAAATCGACGCCAAAGCCGGAAACTGGGAACGCTGTGGACTTGCCGCTCCCGGGAGGACCGGCGACAATGAACATCTTGGGCGACATTAGCCGCCAAAGTCGCGGTCTGCGCCTTCCTGCATATCCTTGGGCACGTCGGTGCGAATTCGTGTGCCGTCGGGACGGGCGATACCCAGACGTACCAACTCCGCGGCCGCTGCCTTGACGCGCTTGCCAGCGGCCTGCAGATGCGGATCGAGGGTGGGATCCTTCAACCTCGGAGTTTCGACTGGGGTCACCTTTTCATTCTACTCTGCCCACGGGTCGATGGGGCATCGCTATTGTCCCGTTGTGTCCCCTACTGCATCGCGTAGGAGCTCAGCACCTTCATNNGCACGGCGTTGCGGCTCATGCTACCCTGCATCTGGCGAATGGCCCCCATCCGGCCCCACGACGGCTGGTTCGCGCGGCCCCCGCTACCGGTGCTACCGATAGCCTCTCGAGAATGTCGAGATCCGGGAGGGGGCAATCGTCGAGGTGCGCCTCCCCTCCCCACGCCGTCCCGGAGCGGGACGGCGCTCTGTGAGAGAGTTTGCCTTCGCCGGTATGTGGAGAGACAGGGCCGATATGGCTGACCG
>PKYZ01000905.1 GCA_003132865.1 Bryobacterales bacterium | reverse complement strand
TGGGGTACCTGAACTGTTACAATTTATCAAGTAGTGGTTGCCCAGTTCCTTGGCAACCGGAACACCAGCAATACTCAGGATTCCCCCGAAGTTTGTTTGGACCAAAACTCCTATAGTGTAGGCGCCGAGCGAGTCCGGAAGCCGCCGTGATGAAGTTCCGATTCCGCCTTTGAATCCAAACGCTATTGTGCCAGTGCCGGCACCCACCGCACCTTCTTCCACGGGCCCTTCTCTTGCATTCGCGATCGCTGAGAACACATCCTCTTCCGTAATTGGACGCGATCGGATGTCGTTTAGGTAACCATCATTCGTCTCGCCTACCAGCGGATTCACCGACTTCACATCTTCATCGCCGGGCAGCTTCAACATATAGCCGATCAACGAGTCCGCAACTCTACCCACCGAGAGTGTAGAAGTCAGCAGAATCGGCGTTTCGATTTCTCCCAACTCATTCACCTGGGTGGAACCGATCAGTTTTCCAAAAGCGTTGCCCACAAAGACCGCACCCGGCACCTCCTCCTTAAACAGATTCCCTCCGTGCGGCAGAATCGCAGTCACACCCGTGCGGACGTTGTCTCCCCGAATCAGCGTGGTTTGACCGACTTTGACACCCGCCACATCCGTGATGGCGTTCAACGGCCCCGGCTGCAAAATGCCGATGTGCACTCCAAGGTCGCGAATCCGCGGTCGCACTTCTGTTTGAGCGAACACCATAGGCGGCGCCAACACGCACGCACAGATGAGCAGGAATCTTGCCCTATCGATGGTCTTTTCCGCAGACATGACGCTTCCATATCATACAATGGACTCAGCCGATGAAACCGCGGTTGTATCTCGCGCCCTGGCTGGTCTTGCTTGGGGCGCCTATGCACACTGGCGCCCAAGTGCCGCCGGGCGATCTGGGCCAAAAAGCAAAGGTCGAGCGCGAGATGGTCGCGTTCGATCCCGACTATCGGAAATCGGTTCGCGCGCGTGAGGCGGAAGCGCTGTCGCTCGCCGCCCAGGTTCGCGCGAACGAAGCCCGCGGCCGGAAGACCTCGTGTTCCCACCAGATTATGAACGAGACGCTTTGGATGCTGGGCCACACAGCGGACTTCGCCAGGATCGATGGCCGCCTGCGCGACCTGAAGGCGAGCATCGCCTCCCCGGAGCGGGAGAGTATCGCCGACGAACAGGACCCGGAAAACGGCAGTTGGGGCAGGTGTTATACCGAATGATCTTTCAAACTGGACGGCATCGCCGGACCATTTGCTCCTGGACCCCGATAGAACTCCGCCACAGCCAAGATCGGATACGTCCCCTTTCAAAATAGGTCACCATGTGATAGGTCGTACTTGGGCGCCATGGTGAACACCCTGCTGGCGGTAAAGAACCAACCCTATCCCGTTGGCTGGCTCAACCGGGGAGGTTATTCGAACCATCACAACCTGGACGTGGTTTCACTGCTGCGGTTCGGCTGGCCGTCCTTGAAAGCTGAACAGAAACGGGTGGCGGCGGAGATTGACAAGATGTTCCAGTAGTGAGCTTCCGGGAGCCGAGGCGGCGCGCCAGAAGATCGTGGGTTTCATCGAGGAACACATCGGCACCGGCGGCGCCGGGGGCGAATATTACCGGAGCGCGTTGAAAGACCTGAAGCTCCGATGGCTCCTATTCATAGGGTCCCGACCGGTCGGAGGCGATCCGGGCGTCCAGCCTGTGATATCGGAATTGTAGTTGTGCAGGGGAGGTTTCAATTTATTACTTCGAGGACGATGCGACCACGGTGTGGTACCGATTGCGGATCAGGGACCGAAAACTGGAGGGCTTGGCCAGCTTGAAAGGTCTGAGAATGGCGCCGTCAGGCCTGGGCTGGATCGGACTGACTCCGGACGGTTCGCCGATCTCGACGAGGGATGCGGGCAGCACCGGGATCTACGCGCTCGATTGGGAAGCACCCTGACGGCTGGCATGCGGGGGTTATGATGGAATGGTGATGCGCGGACCGGTGACGAAGAAACCGTTGCTCGCACGTTGGTCATCCGTTGCGCCGCCGCTGCTGCTGTTGGTGATCTGCTGCGGCTTCTACTGGCGGCTGATCCTCTCCCGCGAATACAGTTGGCTTGAGAGCCCCGATCTGGTGCGCATGGAGGCGCCCCGATTCCAGTTCCAAGCGGTGCGCTGGCACTCGGGTGCCTTCCCGCTGTGGGATCCCCACCAGTGGTGCGGGCAGCCCTTTCTCGGGCAGATCGTGGGCGCAGCGAACCCGGTGAATTGGCCCTTCTTTTGGCTGCCGCTCGGCAAATCGGGCAAGATCCCGCTGGACGTTCTGCATTGGTATTATGTGGCGATCCATTGTCTGGGCGGTCTATTCGCCTACTTTCTGTGCCGGGACCTGCAACGTTCGCGTGCGGCCTCCTTAACGGGCGCTATCGTTTTTGCTCTGGGTGGATTCTTCTACAGCGCCCCCTGGCCGGAGGTGATGGGAGGCTACCTGTGGACGCCGTTGGTGTTTCTGTTTTTGCTGCGCGTGCTGAGGGCCGATCGGTCCGTGGCCAGCGCGGCGCTGTGCGGCCTGTTTTTGGGCGCCGCATGGCTCAGCGGCCATCATGAGATTCCGATCTATCTCTCTTTCACGGTGGCCGCCGCCTGGCTCTACCACTTTGCGTGCGATCGAGCGGGCAGGGCGCGCCTGCTGCGGCTGGCCGCGATTGCTTTATTGATTGCCATTCTGACCAGTGGTTTTCAAACCGTGCCGGGCTATGAGTACGCCAGGCTGGCGCTCCGCTGGGTGGGCGCGGACCACCCGGTAACTTGGAACGAGGCGATCCCCTATGCGGTGGATACTAATTACTCTTACCGCCCCGGCTCCCTACTCAACCTGTTTGTTCCATTTCTGGCCAACGATGCAAACGATTATCTCGGAGTCGTGGCGCTGGCGCTGGCGCTCCTCGGCGTGGTCACCTGCTGGAAGGAGCGTGGAGCGCGGCTATTCACCGCGGTGGCGCTGTTCGGTTTGCTGTTTGCGCTGGGCGCTTACAACGTTTTTCACGGCATTGCATACGCCGTGGTGCCGCTTTTTGGCAAGACTCGCACGCCGGTGCGGCTGCTTTCGATGTTCGATTTCGCCGCGGCGCCGCTGGCCGCCTACGGGTTGGACGCCCTGCTGGCGCGCAGCGGAGCGCCGATGGTGCGCGGCATCGCGATCGCTCTGGCGGCGCTGGGAGGCGGCGTGTATGCCGTAGCGCTGGCCGCCGGGGTAATCCATGCGTACGATCCCAACCAGAACGCGATGTTCGCCGGCCTGATGGCCCTGCTGCTGGCCGGCGTGCTCGCGGCCTGGCAAAGGCGTGTTGTTCGGGCGCGATTCGTGATAGCGGCGGTCGTGTCGTTAATCCTGGTCGGGTTCGGGCCGGTGACCGGCAGTTTCTCCGAGCGCTCCCAGGGCCACGGCGCTTCGGTCGCAGAGCTGAGCGCGTACGACGACATCGCCCGGTTTCTCAGGTTGCAACCGGAGTTGGTGCGGATCGACTTCAACGATACCTTCAATTTCGGCGACTGGCAGGGCATCGATTCGCTAAGGGGCTTTGGAGCCGGCGTCACGTCAAACCTGTTGCTGCTCGAATGGCCGAAGCCGCGCGTCCAGGACTTGTTAGGGGTGACTTACACCGTGGCGAAAGCGCCTAACCGGCCGGAGCAGGCGTTGGCGTTTCAGGGATCCAGCGGCTTCAATGTCTATCGCAACCCGCGTGCGTTTCCGCGCGTGTGGACCTTGCACCAGACAGCGCTCATGCAGACCGCCGATCAAATGCGGGCGGCGATGGCGGACCCCGGTTTCGATCTGCGGGCTACCGCCCCCATGCTGGAGGCGGGGCCAGCGCTGGAGAAGTGCGCTTTGCCGGACGAAGCGTGGATGACGGGCCGGAACGCGGGGTCGGTAGCTCTCCAAGCGCGGATGGGCTGCCGCGGCATGCTGGTGATTGCCGACACTTGGTACCCGGGTTGGTATGCCACCGTTGACGGCCATCCAGCGCCGATCTATCAGCCTTACGCGGCATTGCGGGGCGTGGTTGTGGAGCGGGGCTTCCACACGCTCGCCATGCACTACCGGCCGCGGTCGGCGTTGCTGGGGGCGACCATGAGCGTGGCGGGGATCCTGCTGGCGTGCGTGCTGGCGCTTGGGGGAGCGGTGCTCACGCGCGCAAATGCGGTTAAGATATAGGTAATACGGCTTGACTTCTCTCATGGCCGCCGTAACGGAAACGCGGCAATATTTGGCGAGCGTCAAGCGAGATCCAGCGAACCATAACGGGGCCACCGAGGATCGTCTTGCTCAGTTTTGGACCAGAGCAGCAATCGATATGACGGCCGTTGATGGTGAATCGGCGATCAGGTATCTGAAAAGTTGGCTTCCACCCGAACTGCAGCGACCACAGCGGCAGTTTCAGCTTTTCGAGTCTGTTGTTGACGTTCTGCGACCTCCCTGTCCCGAGTTAGACCCTGGACAAGGAATAGATAGAGGCACAACAGATAAGGTGAACCGCTGATACGTAGACTTTCGGTCCTCAGACAATCCTCGGAGCCGGGATGCCATCGTCTTACTCGCGCTGCTGTAGTCCACGGTCCGCGGTACCATCACGTCGAACGCCGCCATTTCCGCAGCATTCAAAAGATCCCCGTTTTCAAGCTGCCGCGGCCAGCTCATTTCGACGACGGTGCGAACTTCGTGCCCGGCGAGAAAGCCGCGCACGCCAACCGGAACATTCTTGTCAAACAAGATGCGCAACGCGATGGCTCTTGGCGTAAGACAGAATCGCCTGAATACGATCCTCGGGCAGCTCGAACTGCTCCGAGATTTCGGCCACGCTTACGCCGTAGTCGAAGTTATCGACAATCGCGTTGACTGGCATTCGCGTGCCGCGCAGCACGGGAGAGCCGCTCAGCACGCGCGGGTTGACTTCAACCAAGGGGCACAGTGCCCAGTCGATTGTCTCTTCCGCTGGCATGACGATACCTCTCTGACAACATGATCCCACTTTGGCGCCGGGAACACCAGCCGCCGAGCGGGAATCGCCGCGCCGCCCCATCGCCTACGACAGGCTGAAGCCTGTCCGACCAAGGGCGGGTTCTGGAGAACCCGCGCAGGCCTGAGGCCCGCCCCACGGCGCGCGAAGGAACTGATGGATAGTAATACAATCATCCTTCCAGCTTGAAGCGCGTCTGCGCCACCCGGTAGAGCGGCCGCCACACCGACCGGTTCACGCACACCACCAGCGCCGCCATCACGATGGTCGATAGCAGCAGCAGGTCGAAGTTGCCGGAATCCGTCGCCGAGCTGATCTGCGCGCCCAGGCCGATCGTCTGCAGCGTCTTCCCTTTGAAGTGGAAGTACTCGGCCACGATGCTGGCATTCCACGCGCCGCCCGACGCCGTCACCATGCCCGTGACCAGATAGGGGAAAATGCCGGGCAGGATCACGGTGCGCCAGCGAGCCAACCGCCCGAAATGAAAAACATCCGCCACTTCGCGCAGATCCGTGGGGATCGCCATGGCGCCCGCGATAACGTTGAACAGCACATACCATTGCGTACCGAGCAGCATGAGCAGGATCGACCCGACTCCCAATCCGCCGCCCATGCGGATCAGTGCCAGCAGAAGCACGGGGAACAGCGCCGTGGCCGGGACCGACGCGGCCACTTGCGCGAACGGCTGCGCGAAGCGCGCCAGCTTGGGGTTGAAGCCGATGGCCACGCCGGCGGGTATGGTCCAGGCAGCCGCAATCAACAGGGAGGCTATCACGCGCGCCCACGTTGCGGCCGCCCCTTGCAGCGTGGAAATCAGCTCCGGCGCCGTCAGTGTCTTCAGCGTCATGGCCGCTTCGAACAGCGAATAAAGGATCGCTCCGCCCAGCAAAACGCCCACCACCATCGCCACTACCATCTTCCAGTGCGCCGTCGGCTGCGGCGTCTCCGCTATCTCCGGATGGCGCGCCGCGCGCAGGCTGATGCGCTCGGACAACGGCGCCAATACGGCCATGCGGAAGCGCTCCAGCAAGTTCGACCGGCGCAACATATTGAGCACCGCCGAAGAGGGCTGCGCGCCGCTCTCCACCTGCTCGAACTTGAACTTGTCCGACCAGGCGATGGCCGGCCGCCACACTAACTGATCGATCAGCAGAATCACGCCGATCATCGTGCCCAGGCCCCAGAAAATGGCGCTCGTGTCTCCGGCGCTGGCGGCGGTTTGCAGGTACGATCCCAGCCCCGGCAGCCGGAAATCGCGCTTGCCGAGCATGAACATTTCGCAGGCCATCAGGAAGAACCAGCCGCCCGCCACCGAGACCATGGAGTTCCAGACCAGGCCGATCGCGCCATACGGCAGTTCCAGTTCCACGAAGCGTTGCCACTTGCCGAAGCCATAAATGCGGGCGGCTTCCCGCAGTTCGCGCGGAATGGATTTCAGCGAGGCATAGAAGCTGAACGCCATGTTCCAGACTTGGCCCGTGAAGATCAGCAGGATCGCGCCGAATTCCACGCCGAGTTGCCGCGTCGGGAATAGCGCCACCATGGCCAGCATCACGCCCGGCAGGAAGCTCAGCACCGGAATGGATTGCAGGATGTCGAGCACGGCCACCATCAGGCCTTCGATGCGTTTGTTGTACGCCGCGATGTAGCCGTATCCCAGCGCGAACAGCAGGCTCAGCACGTAGGCCAATGAAATACGCACGACGGAATAAAACGCATAGAGCGGCAACGCGCGGGGTGAGCGGGAGATCTCGGCCGCCGGCGTCATGGCGCCGAACCAGTATCGAGTGATCACCAGCAGGCCCTCGATTCCCGCCAGCACCGCGGCGAAGACCACCAGATCCAGCAGCACGGACCAGGTGCGCTCCCCGATCACGGTGCGGGAAAGTACGGGCCGGAGCGTCAACGCGAAACCGCCTCAGGCCGAGAGGCCGCTGGCGCCTCTTCCGGAAGGAAGAACCGGTGGGTGTCGGAGTCGTGATCGAACAACTCCGCGTAGCGGCCCCATCCGATGGCCGTTTCAAGCTGCGCCTTGGCTTCCTCCTCGCTGAAGTGCTCATCGAGCAAATCTTCGAAGACGCCATCCGGCAGCGTGTGGTCGGCGCGGGCTTCGAGCGACCGGGTAATCTGGCGGATGAGCGCGATGTTTTCGAGCGCGGCGGCGCGGAACAGCTCTTTACGCCGCAGGATGTCGGCCTCGGCAAACGCGCGGCCCGCCGGAGTGATTTCGACGTCGCCTTCTTCCAGCCTGGCGAACCCCAACAGCACGGCAGCATCCACCACCGGCAGCAAATCGTCGATCTCAAACGACAGCGCGGCGGCCAGCCGGTACATATCGTCGCGCCCGTTGTGGTCCGCCAGCATCTCGAGCAGACCGGCTATCGCGCCGCGCCGCGCATGCGGCAGCATCTGATATTTTGGCTTGGCGCGGGGGGCCATGGCGGCCACCGGCTCGAGCGCCGGCGCCAAGTCGGGCCGCGTCAGGACGCGGTAAATGTAGTCGACCAGGTTGGTGAAGCGCGCATCCTTGCGGTCGCGCGGGCGCTCCAGCGACACCCGGAAGTCGGTGCGGATGGTGGCCGGATTCTTGCCCAGCACTATGATGCGGTCGGCCAGCAGCACGGCTTCCTCGATATTGTGCGTGACCACGAAGACCGCGCGCGTGGGCATTTTGTGGCTTTGCCAAAGCTCCAGCAACTCGCCGCGCAGGTTCTCGGCGGTGAGCACATCGAGCGCGGAGAAGGGCTCATCCATGAAGAGCACCTCGGGCTCCACCACCAGTGCGCGCGCGAAGCCCACGCGCTGCTTCATGCCTCCGGAAAGTTCCTTCGGATAGGCGTTTTCGAAACCGTCCAAGCCCACCGTGTCCAGGATCTTCACGCTGCGTTCGGTGCGTTCGGCGGCGGGCACACCGCGCGCCTTCAGCGGCGCCGCGACGTTTTCGAGCACCGTCAGCCACGGGAATAGCGCGAAGCTTTGAAACACGATTGAAACATTCTCGCAGGGGCCGCCCACTTCATGCCCATGATGGATGACTTCTCCGGCGGAGGGCCGCGCCAGACCCGTCAAGATGCGCAGCAACGTGGATTTGCCGCTGCCCGAGGGCCCCAGCACGGCGAGGATTTCGCCCGGATAAATGGCCAGATCCATGGGCGCGATGACTTGAATCAGGCCAGCGCCTTCCGAGCCGTAGGATTTCTCGACTTTGCGGGCTTCGATGATCGGGTGCATGGCGGGTCTTCACGAATCTACCACAGAACGAATTTCGCGCAAAGACGCCAAGGCCCGCAAAGACGCCAAGGCCCGCCGGGAGATATGCCCGGAGATATGATTGATACCGATGCGACTGTTCACCGGTTCTATTCTCTCGCTCGCCTTCGCTCTGAGCGCCTGCGGCCAGCCCTACCGGGTGGCCATTCACTCGGGCGTCGCCGTTAGCATGCGGGACGGCGTCAAGCTGGTCGCCGATATCTACCAGCCTGAGACGGAAGGCAAGTTTCCCGTGCTGCTCGAGCGGACGCCATATAATCGCGCGGGCGGCGCGGGTTCCGCGTCGGCCATGGCCGCGCATGGGTACGTAGTGATCATTCAGGATACGCGCGGACGCTTCGATTCGCAGGGCGAGTTTTATCCTTTCCGCTACGAAAGCCAGGACGGCTACGACACCGTCGAGTGGGCCGCCAAGCTGCCCTATGCCGACGGCAAGGTCGGCATGTTCGGCGGCTCTTACGTGGGCGCGACGCAGATGCTCGCCGCCATGGCTTCCCCGCCCCACCTGGTGGCCATTCAGCCCTACGTGACCGCATCGGAGTATTACGATGGCTGGACTTATCAGAGCGGCGCGCTCATGCAATGGTTCGCCAGTTCGTGGTCGAGCGGTTTGGCGGTCGATACTTTGCGGCGCAGAGCGGCCGGCCTCGAGGACCCCAAATCGTGGGTGACGCAATTACCCGTGGATAGCTATCGCATGCTGGAACTGCCGCCGGTTTCCGCGCTGGCGACTTACTTTCGCGATTGGGTGGCGCACGAACGCGATGACGATTACTGGCGGCCATGGAAGATATCCGATCATTACGGAGAAATGAACATCAAGGCGCTGCACTCGGGCGGCTGGCATGACATTTTCCTGAAAGGCACCATTCAGAACTACGCCGGGATGCGCCGCTCTTCGCCCGCGCGCGCCGATCAACGGCTGCTGCTGGGTCCTTGGGCGCATGCCGATACTTCGCCCGAAGGCAAGATTGGCGACGTCACTTTCGGCAAGAGCGCGGTGTTGGATAGCGACGCCACCATCCTGCGCTGGTATGATTACGCGCTGAAGGGCGTCCGCAATGAGTACGCCACAGGCGCGCCGGTGCGCATCTTTATCATGGGCGAAAACGCGTGGCGCGACGAGCAGGAGTTCCCGCTGGCGCGCACCAATTACACGAACTATTACCTGCGGAAGGGCGCGCTGGCGACCGATGCGCCGGGCAGCGAAGAACCGGAGCAATACGAATACGACCCGGCGAACCCTGTCCCCACCATCGGCGGGCGGCTGTGCTGCGGCAACAATCAGCTTCCGCCCGGCCCGNNGGCCCTGCCGATCAGCGCCCCAACGAGGGCCGCGCGGACGTGCTGGTCTTCTCCACGCCGCCGCTGGCCAAGGACGTGGAGGCAACCGGCTGGGTGAAGGCTACTCTCTACGCATCCAGTTCGGCGGTGGACACCGACTTCACGGCCCTGCTGGCGGACGTGGAGCCATCGGGCTATGTGCGCTTTCTGACCGACGGCATCGTGCGCGCGCG
>PKYZ01000090.1 GCA_003132865.1 Bryobacterales bacterium | reverse complement strand
AGGTGATCGATATCGTCGACCGCGCCGATGCCCTTGCGCAGCTTGAGCAGGTACTTGATGGTGGCGCGGAAATCCCCGGGATCGAGCGTGCGCTTGTCGAGCGGGGTGGCCTCGGCCTTGTCGTGCAGCTTGATATTGAACTTCATCCGGCCCACGCGCGAGAAATCGTACTTGCGCGGGTCGAAGAACATGCCCTGGAACAATTGCGTGGCGGTATCCAGCGTGGGCGGATCGCCGGGGCGCAGCTTGCGGTAAATCTCGATGAGCGCCTCGTTCTGGGCTTTGACGCTGTCTTTGCGCAACGTGGCGGAAATCACGGTGCCCACCTCGTCACGCTCGGGGAAGAAGACTTCGAATTCGTCGATGCCGGCTTCCATCAACTTCTGGACGCCGGTGGTGGTCAGCTCGTTGTTGGCGTCGATGAGGACTTCTCCGGTGGTCATGTCCACCACGTCGGCGGCGATGTAGGCGCCTTCCAGATCGTTGGGCGCGATCTCGGCCTGCTGAATCTTGGATTGCTGAATATTCTTCTCCAACAGCGTTTGCGTGATCTTCTTGCCCTGGCTGACGATGGTCTCGCCGGTCTTGGCGACGATGGCGTGCGACAACTTCAGGCCGGTAAGGCCCTTGGTGAGCACTCCCTCTTTGTTGTAGAGGTTCCAGTAGAGCTTGTTGTCGTTGATGGAGATGCGGTCGACGGTATAGAAAGCCCGCAGCACCTGCTCGTCGGTCTTGAATCCCAAGGCGCGCAGGAAAACGGAACCGTAGAATTTGCGCTTGCGGTCGATACGTACATACAGCAGGTTCTTGGTGTCGTACTCGAACTCGACCCAGCTTCCGCGGTAGGGAATGATCTTGCCCAGGAAGTAACCCTGCGCCGGCACCTTTTCGAAGAACACGCCGGGTGAGCGATGCAACTGGGACACGATGACGCGCTCGGTGCCGTTAATGATGAAGGTGCCGTTGTCCGTCATCAGCGGGATTTCGCCGAAGAAGACTTCTTGTTCCTTGATGTCGCGGACGCTTTTCGCCCCGGTGGTAGGGTCTTTGGCGTAGACGGTGAGCCGGATGGTGACCTTCAGGGGCGCGGCGTAGGTCATGCCGCGTTCCTGGCACTCGACCATGTCGTATTTCAGTTGCAGCCCGACGGGGTCGCCGCACTTGTTGCAGAACGTAACCACGTTCTTATTGAAGGTGCCGCAGTGGTGGCAAAGCACGTCGCCCGCATGGAACGGATCGGTGCGGATGGTGGCGCCGCAGTTCCGGCAGGTGGAGCGCAGATGGTGCAGGCCTTTCAGATTGCCGCACTTGCACTCCCAGTTGCCGATGGAATAATCGACGAACTCCAGTTCGCTGACGCCGCGGAAATCGGAAATCGGGAATACCGAGCTGAAAACCGTTTGCAGGCCCGTATCTTCCCGTTCGTTGGGAAGCAGGTCCATCTGCAAGAAGCGCTCGTAGGAATTCTTTTGAACCTCGATGAGGTTCGGAATCGGGATCGAAGTTTTGATTTTGGAAAAATCAACTCGCTCGGGGGCGGCACCGCTGTTTTGAATATCCATGTCTTCTTTAAACTCCTGAGGGCCGAACAACCTAAGCAAAAAGAGCTACGAACTGCAAAAACACCGGCCAACCCGGAGGAGCGTCGCTCCTGGGAGAGGCCGCCATTTAATCGAGGAGCAGGAACGGGACCGGATCGTTGGCTGCGAGAGCCGGGTCGAAGTCGTCAGCGAGAGCTGCTGAGAAGGGCGGGGGAAGCCACTAAGAGCACACGAATCCTGAACCGGAAATGCGAACGCAAAACGGGACGCAAATCCACGCGTTGCAGTTGCGAACCAACTGCAATTTAAGTGCCAGGATCCAAAATTCACAGTCACCAATGGGATCAAGTCCGGTTGAAAGAAGAAGATCCCAACCGTCAATCCTACCAGAGTCTCACCCCGGTCGTCAACAGCCAACTCTGGAACCGGTACCAAGCCTCTTAGTTCCAGCAACTTGCAGGTATTGAACCCGCTCTCTCTACTTCACTTCAACAGTGGCGCCGGCGTCGGTAAACTTCTTTTTGATGGTTTCCGCCTCGTCCTTGCTGACGCCTTCCTTGATCGGTTTGGGAGCGCCGTCCACCAGATCCTTGGCTTCTTTCAGGCCTAGGCTGGTGACTTCGCGAACCGCCTTGATGACGTTGATCTTGTTGGCGCCGACCACGGTGAGAACCACAGAGAATTCGGTCTTCTCCTCGGCTGCGGGCGCTGCCGCTGCCGCCGGTCCGCCGCCGGCCACCATGACCGGAGCCGCCGCCGCAGCCGATACGCCCAGCTTTTCTTCCAGCAGTTTGACGAGCTGGGAAGCTTCGAGCAGCGTCAAGCCTTGAATCTGATCCGCAATTGTGTTGATGTCCGCCATTTTTCCTAAGTACTCCTATCGTTGAAAAAGCTTTCAGCTATCAGCTTTCAGCTATCAGCTTTGAATTTGTTCTCTTTGCAACCCTGATCGAGCACCACCGCTACGTTCCGGCCCACAGCGCCCAGGGCCGATACCAGCCTTTGCGCCGGGGAATTGATCAGGAACAGCAGCTTGGCGAAGATTTCCTCTTTCGGCGGCATGTTCGCCAGATCGCCGATCGCCTTGACGTCGATGACCCGGCCCTCGACCAGACCGGCCTTGAACGTGAACGCCGGATTCGTCTTGGCATAGGCCGTGAGAGCCTTGGCGAGCGCCACCGGATCGGAGGTCGTGTAGGCCAGAGAGGTCATGCCGCGCAGGTTTTTCAAAAGCTCTTCGGCGGCGGTGCCTTCGGAGGCCTTCTCGGCGATGTTGTTCTTGATCACGCGATACTTGCCGCCCGCGGCCCGAATGGTCTTGCGCAATTCGAAATCCTGCGCGACGCGCAACTTTTCGTAACCGGTGACAAACAGGTTCCGGGACGCCTGCAAATCCTGGCGCAGGGCTTCGAGGTCCTTTTTCTTATCTTCTTTATTCTTCATTTCGACACCCGCGAGGGAACTAGATGGCCGCCTTGGCGCTGAATACAGTCACATCCAGGGATACGCCCGGCCCCATGGTCGAGCAAAGGGTAGCGCTCTTGACGTACTTGCCTTTGGCCGCGGCCGGCTTGGCTTTGACCACGGCGCTGATCAGGCTGGAAGCATTTTCGACCAGTTTTTCCGAAGAAAAGCTGATCTTGCCGACCGGCGCATGAATGATTCCGGTTTTGTCCACGCGGAACTCGACTTTGCCGGCCTTGATCTCCTTGATGGCCTTCGCCACGTCCTGGGTGACCGTGCCGGTCTTCGGATTGGGCATCAGCCCGCGCGGGCCGAGGATCTTGCCGAGTTTGCCGACCGAGCGCATCATGTCGGGCGTGGCGATCACGGCGTCGTAATCCGTCCAGCTTTCGGATTGGATCTTGTTGACCATGTTCTCGCCGCCCACGAAATCGGCGCCGGCGTCTTCGGCTTCCTTTTGCTTGTCGCCGCTGGCGATGACCAGAACCTTCTTGGACTTGCCCAAGCCGTTGGGCATGACGACGGTGCCGCGCACCATCTGGTCGGCGTGCTTGGGGTCCACGCCCAGTCGCAGATGGACCTCGACGGTCTCATCGAACTTGGCGTATTTGATTTTCTGCAGCAGCGGCACGGCTTCTTCAAGCGGATAATCGCGCGCTTGGACCTGTTTGGCCGCGGCCTGATATTGTTTTCCTGGTTGATGTGCCATAACTCCTCACTGGTGCAAACGGCCCGGCGTAGAAGCGCGGACCTCCCATTGAGCGTCTTCGGGGGACATTTGAGAGGTTAGCACATCGGGAGGGAAATGTCCAACCCGGTTTTGGGGGATTTTTGGGTGCAGTTCTGTTGGGGCAGCGCGATGCGGCCCGGCAAAGGGCGGCGTAGGCTAGAATGAGAGGAGCAGTTTGAGAGTCGGGGCGTAGCGCAGCCCGGTAGCGCGCCTTGTCTTGGGCGTAGCGCGGCCGTCTCCAAAGGTTCTTTAGATTCACCTCCACTTTCAAGGTTTTCAATAACTTGGGAAATCTGCTTTTCGCCCAAAAGGCAACCCAAGTCAGCTCAACGCGAGCGGTTTTGCCACGGTCCGCTCACGACGTTAACCCAATCCACTGACTCTGTTCCCTCGGGGGACACCTCAAAACCGGCCAGTTGGNNGCCAGTTGGGGTCACCTCAAAAACCGGCCAGTGGAGCGCATCCAGGACTGGTATTAGTTTTACCTCACCGGCGACGGTTTCGGCAAAAGTTTTTCGGTAGCCTCCTTTCGGCGTGCAGCCCGATGTAATTTATATTGCCTTTACCTGGGCGGAGGATAGGGCTACGCAGG
>PKYZ01000232.1:8745-28803 GCA_003132865.1 Bryobacterales bacterium | reverse complement strand
ACCAGCATGGTCATCATGATCGGCCGGAGGCGGCGCGTTGCGCCCTCAATTGCGGCTTCCACGATCGGCATTCCCCTCGAGCGCAACTGATTGATGTATTCCACCATGATGACGCCGGTCTGGATCGAAACGCCGAACAAGGCCATAAAGCCGACGTCGGCCGAGACGCTGAAGTGCGTCCCGGTTACGTAAAGAGCCATCAGCCCTCCTACGCGCGCCACTCCCACATTGAACAGGTGCAGGCAGGCCCACTTGGCGGAGCCGAAGGCGCCGTAAATGATCATGAAAATGAAGAAGATGGTCAGGGGGATGATAATATACATCCGCGCTTCCGCGCGCTTTTCGCTCTCGTATTCGCCCTCCCAGTTAATGTGATAGCCGCGCGGAAGCTGCACCTGCTTGTTCACCTTCGCGATGGCCTCTTCGACGGCGCTGCCCAGGGCACGGTCGCGGACACTGTACTTGATCGGGACGTACCGCTCGTTCGATTCGCGATAGATTTCAGAACCTTCGTCCCGCTCTTCGATCTTGCAGAGCTGCCCCAGCGAAACCCGCTCGCCTGTGGGCGCCAGTAACCGGATGTTTTCGATGGCCTCCCGGGTGCTGCGGAACTGCGGGAGATAGCGCATGACGAGGTCGTAGCGCGCCTCGCCTTGCAATACCTGGGTGAGAGCGTTTCCTCCCGCGGCGGTATTAATGGCGTCCTGCACGTCCGCGACGTTGATTTGGTAGCGTGCGGCCTGCTGGCGGTCTACTACGAAGTTATCGTTGGGCTGGCCGGTAACCCGAAAAACTCCCAGGTCGGTGATTCCCCTGACGGTGCGCATGACGTTGAGGATCTGTTCGGCTTTGTCCTCAAGAACCCGCAAATCCTCGCCGTAGATCTTGGTGGCAAGCTGTCCCTTGACCCCGCTGACCGCTTCCTCCATGTTGTCGGCGATCGGCTGGGAGAAGCCCCAGACCACGCCCGGCAGCTTTGATAACTCGCGGTTCATGGCCGCGATGACTGCATCTTTGTTCTGGTGAAATGCCGGGCGCCACTGCTTCTTGGGTTTCAGATCGGCGAAATACTCCGTATTAAAAAAGCTGGTCGTGTCGCTGCCATCGTCCGGACGCCCCGTTTGACTGGAGCATTGGGTCACTTCGGGAAACGAACAAAGGATGATTCGCGCCTGGTTCATTAGCCGGATGCCCTCAGTGGGTCCGGTGCTGGGAGCCAGCGTGCCGCGCACCCACAATGCGCCTTCATCCAGGTGCGGCAGAAACTCCGATCCAATCCTTTCACCCTGCAACAGCCAGGCGCTGCAGCACACCGCGGCTATCGACACCGCCACCATCGCCCAGCGGTGATGTACAACCCAGGTGACGGCGTGCCGGTATTCCTTTATGACCCAGACAAGCACCGGATTCTCCCATTCGCGCGTCTCCTTTCGAAAGGCAAAACTTGCCAGGACCGGAGCGATGGTCATCGAGAATACGACCGCGCCCAAAAGTGCGAAGGCTACGGTCCAGGCCATGGGCCGGAACAGCCGGCCCTCGACCCGCTGCAAAGTAAAAATGGGCAAATAGGCTGTAATGATGATGGTGATGGCGTAGAACACGGGCCGCTGCACCTCATGCGCGGCGTCGCGGATTCTGTCGCGAACTGATTTGGTCACCCGCTCCTGGTGGCCTAAATGGCGGACGATGTTTTCCACCATCACAATCGCTCCATCCACAACCATTCCGAAATCCAGAGCTCCCAGCGATAAGAGGTTCGCCGGGACTTCCTTGAGTTGCAGGCAGATGGAGGCGAACAGCAGAGCAAACGGGATGGTGATGGCAACGATGAGGGCGGCGCGCACATTTCCCAGAAACAGCATCAGAATAATCGTGACCAGGATGAAGCCCTCCGTCAGATTGTGCAGCACTGTTTCGGTGGTGAACTTCACCAGATCGCTGCGATCGATGAGCGGGTCGATCGTTACACCGGGCGGCAGGATGTGATCGTTCAGTTCCGCAACTTTCTTGTGAATACCCTGCAATGCCGCGTCGGCCTCGGCGTCCTTTCGCAGCAGCACAATGCCGGAAACGACATCGTCGTTATTGACGACCCGGCCATCCTCGTGCCGGATCGCCCGGGCAAACTGTCCCAGGCGTATCTTCGGACCTTGTGCAACCACGGCGATATCGCTAATGCGGAGCGGCGTGCCGTTCTTCGTCAGAATCACGGTATTCTCGATATCGTGAACATTCCGCACCAGACCCACTTCCCGAATATTGATCTGTTGCAGACCGGCTTCGATGAAGCTTCCACCTCCATTGGCGTTGTTGTTGGTGATCTGTTGCTCCACCTGGCCGATGCTGAGGCCGTAGGAGATCAGCTTGTCTGGGTCGACGCGAACCTGGTATTCGCGCGTGGGTCCGCCGAAACTGGCAACATCCACGATGTTGGGAACGGCCTTGAAATTCTTCTCCACCACCCAGTCTTCAATCGACTTCAGCTCCATGACGTCATACGCCGGGTTGGTGGTGTGTAAGGTGAAGAAAAAGATCTGACCAGCAGGGCTCCAGTCCGTTTGCATTTGCGGCGACACGCCCGGTGGAAGAGTGACTTGCGAAAGCCGCTCGAGGGCCCGCTCGCGGTCTTTGAAATTTTCTTCCTCGTCGTCGAAAATGAGCTTGATGTCGGAGAGACCGAACAATGAGAACGACCGCAAATGGGTTACGTGCGGCATGCCGTTCATCACGATCTCAATCGGAATCGTGACTTGCTGCTCCATTTGCTCGGCGGAGATTCCCGGCCACTGCGTGACGATCTCAACGTAATTGTCCGCGACGTCGGGATAAGCCTCAATGGGAAGAGCATGGAACGCGGCGATTCCCCCGACGACCAGCAGGAGGGCGAAAGCCAAAACGAAGAGGCGTTTGTCCAGGGCAAAGTCAACTACTCGGCGAATCATTGGTTTATTGCTCCACCGTATTCTGAAGGACGAGTGCGCGCGCCACTACCTGATCGCCGGGTTTCAGTCCGGAGACCACCTCCTGCGTGTTGTCGGGGAGCGTATTCCCGGCAACCACTTCCTGGCGCCGGAAGCGGCCATTTCCTAACGGTGTATAGACCCACTCGCGGTCGTGCAGGTGCAGAATCGCAGTGGCCGGCACTGTGGCGTGCCGTTGCGCCGTTGCGCCGTGGAATGTCGCGGTGACGAACATCCCCACGCGCATGAGGCCCGGATTGTCTACTTCCAGGCGGACCTTGGCAGTGCGAATGTTGGGGTCTACGATCGGCAGGATGTTGCCGATTCGCGCCTTGAGGACCCGGTCCGGATAGGCGACCAGATGTATGTCCGCGTACTCGCCGGTGTGCACTTGCGACATGTTGTTCTCCCACACATCGCAGATAATCCAGACGCGCGACATGTCGGAAATCGTGAAAGGGTTTGGCGGCGTCAGCGCCTGGACGCCCGATTGGTTCGTGATTTGTTGGTCCGTGATGGTACCCGATACCGGCGCGAAAACTTCGACGATGCCCGTGGGATGCTTGGGGTCCACCCCCAACAGTCCGAGTTGTTCCTTGGCCGTCTCGAGAACCACAAGGTTGTCGTCTTCGGCGTTCTGGGCTATTTCCTGAGCGCTCTTGGGAATCGCCCCATGCTCGAACAGGATGTTGGCGCGTTCGAGTTGGATTTTGGTCAATTCCTCGTTCTTGACGGCCTGGCGGTAGTTGGAAAACGCGCCCGCGATGTCCGAACTGCGCACTTTGAACAGAAGCTGGCCCTTTTTCACCTCATCGCCGAGCCGCGCGTCGATTTCCACGATGCGTCCCGTGGCCAGCGACGGTACGGGCACCTGCCGCGAAACGTCGGGATTCACCACTCCCGTCACGTTCAGCTCCGGCGCGGCCACGTGCTCACCCGCCGCCGCCAAGACAAATTGCTCTGGGTGATCCACCTTGAAGTTGTTGGAATCCAAGTCAGGCTGCACGGTTGTAGGGGCTGGACCAGTGCCGGCCTCCGGGCCTTGCTGGGCGGTTACCTTTTTTCCGCATGCGGTGACGAGAAGGCCCAGACCCAAACACACGGTTGCTTCGAAAATAAGTAGACGATTCATTGCACAACCTCCCGGCCCGCGGCCATATTCATTTGCGCCGCGGCGGTCAAGTACGAGCCAATCAGATTCAAGTAGGCCAATCGAGTGTCCCGATAAGCTTTTTCCGCGTCCAAGTAATCCAGCAAAGACGCGCCTCCGTTCTTGAAGGAAAAAGACGTTGTGTCGCGGACGTCGGTCGCCAGGGGCAGGTATGTAGTCTTGTACGGCTTCAGAAGATTCACGTTTTCGATTATCGTCCAGTAGGCGGAATCAACGTCATTGAAGACCAGCGCCTCGTTGGCATCTCGCAAACGCTCGTTGCGGCCGATGTCGACCTGAGTGCGCGCTTTCTCGCCTTGGTTCCGGTCGAAGATACGCAGAGGGATGCTGACACTCCCGCCCATCGTTTCGTTGGCAAACGGGTTGGCGAACGAAGGATTGTGCGAGTACCACACGCTAAAGGTCGGATCGGCCGAGCCATTGGCAACCGCTAATCGATAGGTGATCCTGGCTAGTTCCACGTTCTGCACGGAGGCCTTCAAGTCCGGCCGCGCTTCCAGTGCGCTATTCCGGAATTCCTCGAGGGGCCTCAACTCATCGGTAAAATCAAAGGGTCCGGAGACGTCGAACCGGTCAATCGGCGTCCGGTCGTTGATGAGCATCAGAAGCTGGATCTTGGCCGTGCGAAGATTCACCATGGCGGTTTCGAAGTCGGATTCAAACTGAACGCGCTGCAGCACCAGGCGATTCAGATCCACGCGAGCGAGGTCGCCGGTCTTGAAGCGAAGGCGGTTCAAATCGAGTTCCCGGTCCCAGTAATCCAGGTTCTCTTTCGCGTTCTGCAGCACCGCTTTTCCCTGCAACAGTTGCACGAACGCATTCCGCAGGTTAAACACCAAACCGCGCTCCTGGTCGAGGTAAGTCGATGCCGCGACGGCGGTGGATTCCTTGGCTTGGTCGCGCCGCAACTCCCGCTTATGCTGCNNAGGTAGCTGATACCGGGTGTTTCCACGACGCCCTGGAACGGACGCCAGACTCCAAAATTCCGGCTGATCTGGACGCCATCCGCCGCCAGAGTGAAGTCCGGGTTGGGACGAAGGTATGCCGTGATCTCGGCCGCCCGGGATTCATCGATATTTAGCTGCGCGGCCTTCAACGTCGGGTTAGCGGCCTCGAACTTATCCTTGATCTGTTGCCAAGTGAAAGCGGTCAAGCCAGTCTGGGCGAAGACCGAGGCCGGCAGGAGTCCCGCAATGAGAATTTGATGGCACGTGCGGCGCAGCATAGAGCTAAGAAGGTAGAGTTTGACTTTAGCGCGCTCCGCGCTCGACGGCGGCATATCATCCGTCCAGTGCCGGCGGTCTTTAGATCACTCGCCGATGAGTTGCGCGACACGGCAATATCGTCAACCTGATCGTCCTATCAAACGATCATTCTTTGAGACAGCGCCCGTATCTTTCAGGTAAAGTGCTTGGCGGCAATGACGATCCGCCATTAAGATGACCTGAGACCGGCATGGATGAACAAAAAGCGGAAAACCGAATTCGCCTGGCCCTGGCCGACGATCAAGTTCTGTTTCGGGCGAGCTTGGGCCGGTTCCTCGCAACTCAGCCAGGTTTTGAATTGGCGGGCGAGTGCGGCACCGCCGCTGAGGTGCTTGAGCTCCTGAATGCTTCGGCAGTCGATATCGTCCTCTCAGATTTGGATCTACTGTCGGAGCGCGGAGACGATCTCATATCCGCCGCGCGGAGTGCCGGTTACAAAGGCCGTTTCTTGATCGTTGCCGGAGCGGCCGATGCGCGGGAACTGTCCGCCGCAATCAAGCTTGGGGCGTCGGGGATCTTTCTAAAGACCGAGGCGCTGGACCGCCTCGTGCAGGCCATCCGGCTGGTGGCCAGCGGTGCGGTGTGGTTTGACCAAAAGGTCATTCAACTTCTTGCCGATCGACTGTTCGATCACCCCCAACCGGATTATCGAACGTCGCGGAATCTCCTGACCGATAGAGAAGAAAAGGTGCTCCTGGGGATCCTTGGAGGCCTTACAAATCGGAAGATTGGAGAGAACATCGGTCTTTCGGAAGGCAGCGTGAAGGGGATCGTGCAGCAGTTGTTCCAAAAGGCTCGTGTGCGCAAACGGGGCCAACTGGTTCGCGTGGCACTGGAAGGGTCGTTGTGTGCCGCTCGCGAAATGGCAGAGCGGGCGCGGAACGCATTGCCGGCCGTGGGTCCGGAGGGTTACCGTGAACCGGTGCAGTCCACCGCTCCGAAACCTCCGGTAGCCCGCCAGTCGCGCGGCTAAGCTCGAAGGCGGTTATAGAGAACTGCGGTACTGTTCAAGGGCGACCCGCACGAGTTGGCTGCGCGTACGGACGCCGGTTTTACCGAACAATTGCTGAATCGCGTTTTTGACCGCGCTTTCAGAGATTTCCATCCGCGCGGCTATTTCCTTGTTGGCCAAGCCCTGGACCAGCAATCGCAGAACCTCCGTCTCCCGGGCATTCAACACGGGGAGTTCCGGTTGCTCTGCCGAAGGTGAATGCGGGCTTGCCGCCTCCGCCTCCTCGGTGACTTCCGCTATGATTGCGGCTACCTTGGGCGTAGCTCCCTCCTTGTACGTGGAGAACCAAACGTCGGCGGTGAAAGTATCGCCATTGCCGCGGTGCCCACGGCATTGCATCGATGCTCGAAACTGGGGTGCCTCTTCCCATCGCAGGGCGTGGTGTAGTTCGGGAAGGAACGCGGCAATTGGATTGCCAATCAAATGTCCCTCTCGCGGCGCCATCAGGTCAACAGCCGCCCGATTGGCGAGTTCGATAAAACCGCGCTCGTCGACGGTCACGATCGCTGCTGGACTTGTCTCCACCAACGCGTTCAGCCGCGCCTCCCCTTCCGTACTAAGGCGCCGGTTACGAATCAACTCGCCAACGAACAATCCACATCCGGCGAGCGCCAGGGTTTCAAAGCCCAAACGAACGAATGACTGGTCGAGTGAACTGAATACCTCGGCCAGGCCCGCGCACACGAATCCAAGCAGCGCGACTAACCACCGGGGCAGAAACGCCGCCGCCAGCATGATGGGAAACAAGTAGAGAAAACCCAGCGAAAGGTAAGGCTTGGTCCACCAGTCCAGGGTGGCGACTATCAAAATGACTGTGCCGCTAATCGCTAAGACAAGAGTTCGGTTCCGATATTCCCACAACCGTTCTAAGGGCACCATGTTTTCTTGAGAACTTGTTCATTATCCCGCGCTTTCCATCAGTTGAGCGCTAATCAAACGATTGGCCACGAGATTCCCATAGATTCTCGGACTGTCGCCCGCTGGCTGGGTGCAGCAGGGCAGCAGGAGGACATGGCGCCTCACCCCCCGCCCAACAGTCCCTCCACAAAACCCTTCTCCAACGGCCAACTCCCCAACACCCGCGTGCCGAGATGGTTGAACGTCCCCGACGTCAGCACGCCGCTAAGGTCGTGCGGATTGGGCGTCTGGTGCTCGCGCGCGATCATTTCGCGCAGCATGGCCGTGATGCTTCCGAGCTGCGCGGCCAACGCGGCGGCCTGCCGCTCGGACCGGCACTGCACGTTGAGCCGCGCTTCGAAGCGGTTGCCCGATGGCGCCATGGCGATGCTGACATCGTCGGCATCCTCCATGGTGTGCGCGAACATGCGCGTGCCTGGTGGCATGTCGCTGCCGGTCTTCAGCAGGGCGGGCGGGATCGAGATCCACAGCGGCGCATCCGGCATCTCCAGCGCGCGGCGCCGCGCGGCGGTGGCCTCCAGATCGATGGCGGCCGAATCGTCGGGGCCGACTGCCAGGCCCATCAGATTCGGCCGCAAGGGGAAGAACGAGATCTTGCGCTCGGGCGTGCTTCCGCTCATGCGGCAGAGGGCGTCGCGGCAGGCGCCGCCTTGCTCGCGCGCGTAGCCTTGCAGGCTGTTCCAATCGAAGCGCCCCTCGACCACCAGGTATTTGGCGCGCGGCGTGAAGCAGGCCAGCACGGCATCCAGGTCGCGCGTGTAGTCGAACTCGGTCTTCATCACGAAGACCTTGTACTCGGGTTCCTCGGCCACACTGGAACCCGCCAGCATTTCGAGCACTCCGCCCTTGCGCAGGGCGGCGAAATCGATGTAGAAGACCACGGCATCCTGCGTGGGGAGGCGTTGCAGCCAGTCGGCGGTGGTCCGCAGCGAATGGTAGCGGAAGCGCGCCACGCCCCAAACCGCCAGTGCGCAAACCGACGCGATCAGGATGATGAGCAGCGCGGCCCGTTTTTTGTAGTTCACGAAGGCAGTATCACACAGCCGCGCCGGTTTCGGCGAGCCGGGCTTCCTTCCACAGGTCGAGATAGGGGCGAAGCTGGCGCATCATGGCGCGGAAATCTTCCAGCTTGAGCGATTGCGCGCCGTCGCTGACGGCCTTTTCCGGATTGGGATGCACTTCCACGATCAGCCCGTCCGCCCCAATGGCGACTCCGGCGCGCGCCAGGGCCGGCACCAGGCTGCGCTTGCCGGTGGCGTGGCTGGGGTCCAGGATCACAGGCAGGTGCGTCAACTCGTTCAGCACGGGGATGGACGAGATGTCGCAGGTGTTGCGGGTGGCGGTCTCGAAAGTGCGGATACCGCGCTCGCACAACAGCACATGGGGATTGCCGTGGGCCACCACGTACTCGGCGGACATCAGCAGCTCTTTGATGGTGGAGCTCATGCCGCGCTTCAGCAGCACGGGGCGTCCGCAGCCGCCCAGCGATTTCAGCAGCGCGAAGTTCTGCATGTTGCGCGCGCCCACTTGCATTACGTCGGTGTACTCGGCCACCATGCCCACGTCGCTGTCGCTCATCACCTCGGTGACGATGGCCAGCCCGGTGGCCTGCTTGGCCTTGCGCAGCAGCTTGAGGCCTTCCAGTTCCATGCCCTGGAAATCGTAGGGCGAGGTGCGCGGCTTGAAGGCGCCGCCGCGCAACATGCGGGCGCCGGCGGCGGCCACGCCTTCGGCGGTCTCCATGATCTGCCGCTCGGATTCCACCGAGCAGGGCCCGGCTATGACGATGAACTCGTCGCCGCCGATCTCCAGACCGTTGACGCGCAGGACGGTGTGCTCCGGCTTGAACTCGCGGCTGACGAACTTGTAGGGCGCCGAAATGCGCACCGCGCGTTCGACTCCGGGAGTGGCTTCGAGCGATTCCAGGCAGGCGGTCACGTCGCCCATGCCCACCACGCCGATCACCACGCGCTCCTCCCCTTCGATGGAATGGACTTTGTATCCGAACTCTTCAATTCGTTCGCAAACGTGCTTGATTTCTTCGCGCGTGGCATGCGGCCGCATCGAGATGATCATGGCTGTTGGCTCCCCATCTGCAAAAAAGCTGCAAAATAAAAAACCCACTCCGGCGAGTGGGTTGGTTTCGAGAAAACCGGATATGCCTCAATCCAACGCCACTCTACCGATTCCGGCTAAACCAGAATCGGAAACTAAACGAGCTGGCGGGAAAAGACATCGTAAAAGGCAAGTATAGGGCAATTGATGAAGAGATCGCAAGCTGCTGCTGCTGCACGAACTCAAGAGAACTCAGGCCGGTTTCGATTTGAGCGTCTGCCGGGCCTCTTCGTCACGCCGAAGCTCTTCAACAAGGCGGCGCGCCAAGGCTTCCATCTCCCACTGGCCGAACCCAGTATATGCAGCATGTGCCGGCGCCGGCGGCGATGCGACTTGGTCTTTCCGTTCCAGGGATTTCCATGCGGCCCCGAGCAGTAAGACGCCGACCGCTGCGCCAACCCAAAGGACAAGACTCATCTTGGCGTTTAGATCGGAGATCTGCCTTTGCATGTCCACCTGGGTCTTCGTGTTCTCGCTTACCTGTGCTTGCAGAGCTGATACCTGTATTTGTAGAGCCGATAGGGTTGCCTCTATCTTCGCGAGCCGCTCGTTGGCAGACGCGTCGGAGGGCCGCGCCGCAGACAATTGACCGGCTGCGCCTGGCCGAGACGCCAGCAGCCAACCGGCGATGATGAAAACGAGCAATGCCGTCCGCATCTGACCCCAGTCTAGCATGCCAGGATTACGACTACTCGGCTACGGGCTCCGCGCGCGCCTGCGGCTCAGCCGGCCGGCCCGGCCGTGGCCCCTCCCCCACACGCCGCAGATCGTCGGCCAGAATCACCGCTTCGGCCAGGTCGCGCATGGGACGCCGCAAGCGCCGGCTCTCATTGCGCAAGCGCAGGTAAGCTTCTTCTTCGGTGAGGTTGTACTTCTGTTGCAGGATACCCTTGGCCCGCTCCACCAGCTTGCGCGCCTCCAGCGTCCGCTTCATCTCCAGCGTTTCCGACATCAGGCGCGCATTTTCGATGGCGATAGCGGCCTGACCGGCCACGGCCTTCACAAAGCCGATCTCTTCTTCGGAAAAATGGCGCTGCTCGCGCGTATAGATATTGATCGTGCCGATCACCTTGTCGCGCGTGAACAGGGGCACGGACAGCAGCGATGCCAGACCGGTCTTGCGCGCCAGTTCCGGGTAGCGGAACTGTTTCTCGGCGAGCACGTTGGGCACCGTGATGGGGCGGCCCTCGCGCACCACGCGGCCAATCAGCGAGTCCTCGATCTTCAGCGGCATCTTGTGCAGATAGTCGGGCGAAGAACAGCGCGCCGCCGAAATCACCAACTCGCGGCGGTCTTCGTCGATCAGCATGATGGAACAGACGGGCGAATCCAGGGTCTCCGCGACCATCTCCGAAATGGCTTGCAGGATGCGGTCCAGATAGTTTTCGGCGGAGATGGTCTGGGCCACCGCCGCCAACGTTTCCATGCGCTTCGCCGCGGTTTCCGAGCGCTTTTCCAGGCGCGACTTGGCGATGGCGCCGCCCATCTGCTCGCCAATGAAGCTGACCAGTGCGACTTCTTCCGGCGCATGCGCGTGCGGCTCGCGGTGGTGCACGTTGATGACGCCGATCAGGTCGCCGCCGCTCACCAGCGGCACGGAAAGGAAGGCGTCGAAAGTATCCTCCGGCAGCGTTTGGAAGGTCTTGAAGCGGGCGTCGGCGGAAGCCTTGTTCGACAGCGCCACCACGGATTTGTGTTGCGCCACCCAACCCGTGATGCCTTCGCCCATTTTGAGGCGAATGTTGCCGATCTCGGACGCGTGCGGGAGTTGCGAGGCCTGCAGCACCACTTCGTTGGTGGCATGGTCGACCAGGTAGACCAGGCAGGCGTCGCAACGCGTGGTTTCGAGCGTAAGCGAGAGCAGTTCTTGCAGCATTTTTTCCAGGCTCAGGTCGGAGCTGACAATGCTGCTGATATGGTGTAGGAGCGCAACTTGGGATGCACCCTCGGGAACGGCTGGCGTGGCGGTTCGCATATATCCAGTTTAAAGAGTGGGAGGTCCGTTGGTCCAATCCAAAATTCTTATGGAGGGCATGGTGCCACCTTGACTGCTTGCCTGAAATGAAAGTGGCCGGAGGCAGCCACCAGCCAGACCGTTTTCATTATTACCACTATGATGAAGTGATGAAGAAGAAACCCGGCGGATTCTCGCCCGTGATCGCCGTGGACCGTAAAGCCGCGAAGCCTCTACACCGGCAGATCTACGACGCCTACCGCGCCACCATCATCGGGCGCAACTTGCAGCCTGGCCAGCAAATTCCGTCCACCCGAATCCTGGCGTCGGAACTGGGCATCTCCCGAACTCCGGTCCTCACGGCCTACGACCAGCTCTTGGCCGAAGGTTACTTCGAGAGCCGCGTGGGCGCTGGAACGTTCGTGTCCAGATCCTTGCCGGAACAGTGGATGTCGTGCGAGTGCCGCGGCGGCGGGACAGACGACGCTGACAGGAAGGCAGGCGAAACCGCCTGCCCCACCACGGTCTCGCGCCGTTGCGCACTTCTCCTCGGCCGCCAAAGTGCGCCATGGGCGTATGGTTCGGGCGCGTTCAGCGTGGGCCAGTTGGCGTTTGACCGCTTTCCCTTCCAGGTATGGTCGAATCTGGTCGCGCGTCATACGCGAAAGGTGCGCGCCAGCTCGCTCAACTACGGCGACCCGATGGGTTCCAAAGACTTTCGCGAAACGATCGCCACTTACTTGCGGACCGCCCGCGCGGTCGACTGTGAAGCGCGGCAGATCATGGTGGTCAGCGGCTCCCAACAGGCGCTGGATCTTTCCGCCCGCGTGCTGCTGGATCCGGGGAGCCCCGTGTGGATCGAAGAACCCGGATACGAGTTGATGCGGTATGCCCTCACGCTGGCCGGCTGCCGGCTCATACCTGTTCCGGTCGACGCGGAAGGAATGGATGTAGCCGCCGGGATCAAACTATGCCGCAAGGCGCGCGCGGCGTACGTCACGCCCTCTCATCAATATCCCTTGGGCGTAACCATGAGCCCCTCGCGCCGCCTCCAATTGCTCGATTGGGCGCACCATTCGGGTTCCTGGATCGTGGAGGACGACTACGATAGTGAATACCGCTATGAAAGCATGCCTATCGCATCCTTGCAGGGACTCGATCGTGGCGGGCGCGTGATTTACATCGGCACGTTCAGCAAGACTCTCTTCCCATCGCTGCGCCTGGGATACATGGTCATTCCGCCCGATCTCGTCGAGCGTTTCGCAGCGGCCCGGCGGGCGATGGATCTTTGCCCGCCGCATTTATATCAAGCGGTACTCGCGGATTTCATCGATCAAGGACATTTCGCACGGCACATCCGCAAGACGCGGCTGCTCTATAGCGAGCGAAGGAGCGCCCTGGCCGGCGCCATTCGAAGCGAGTTCGGCTCCCGGCTGGAGATTCTCGGCGGAGAAGCCGGCATGCATCTGGCCGTCACACTGCCACCGGGAATGCCGGATCGGGAGATTTCGGCGCGCGCCGCCGCGGACAACCTGTGGCTGTGGCCGCTGTCTCCTTTATATCTGGGCAAGGCTGCCCGGCAGGGGTTCATTCTGGGCTTTGGAAGTACGACGGCGGCGGAAATGCCACAAGCTGTTCGCCGGCTGAGGGACGTGCTGGCGTGCGAAGCGAAGTGGTCATAGGCGAATCGTGGCAAGTGGTTATTGTCCTTCGGCGCGCGCTTGTCTAACATTGGTTGAAGTGCCCCTCGATGGAATCGCTAAACAAGGCCGGTTCTTGCTCGCGCTTCCCATGTTGGTCTACCCCGTTCTGCATTTCGTTTATAGCGAATTTGTGGCCAGCATCATACCTCCATGGATTCCGTGGCACATGTTCTGGACATATTTCACCGCCATTACGATCATGGCTGCCGGTGTGGCGATCATCCTGCGGAAGCACGCACAACTGGCCGCGACTTTACTGGGCATAGAGATTCTCCTGTTCTGCGCCCTGATTCACGTCTTCCTGATCTTTCACAAGCCAGGCGATGCGTGGGCGGAACGTGCCATGTTTGGCGATCTCCCCAGCCGGTTGATCAATGCCCCTAAGGATCTGGGCTTGAGTGGCGCAGCGTTCATCTTTGCCGGGACCCAATCGGAGCGATGGCGGACGTCCGGCAGGGACCACATTCTGACGCTCGGACGCCTCATCTTTGCATTCTGCATCGCCGCGTTCGGCGTGCTGCACTTCGTCTATCCTGCCTTTGCCCCCGGCATCCCGCCGATGTCCCCGAAAATTTCCTTCCCAATTCCCGGGCATTTGTTTTGGGTGTGCCTCACGGGCGCCGCTTTTTTGGCTTTGGCCGTGTGCATCGCAACCAATTGGAGAGCCCGCGAGGCAGCGCTGCTGTTGGGATTGATGATTGTATTATTCGACCTGCTGACCTGGGTCCCGGTGTTCATCGCCCAACCCATGCAACTGACTGGAAGCTGGTTGAAAGATATCGGCATCGCCGGTGGCGCTTTCATCCTGGCGGATGGCGACTAACCCCTCAATGCGTGCGATTGCGCCCTCCGGCCGATTCTTCTTTGCTGTCTCGATGGTGGCTTTTGGCATCCAGCACGTCGTTTATACCGGCTTCATCGTGGGACTCGAGTTCGTGCCTGAGTGGATTCCAGCCCACACGTTTTGGGCATATTTTACGGCCGCCGCACTCGTCTACGCGGGCGTGAGCATTGCCATCGAAAAGAAAGCGCGCCCGGCTGCCATTCTATTGGGCCTCGCGTTCTTCCTGTGCGTGCTGGTTCGCCGCGCGCCCAGTATCGTGGCGATCTTGCACGATGTGGGCGAGCGGACCAGTGCATTTGAGACTCTCGCGATGTGCGGTGGGTCTCTGGTGCTGGCGGCCGCCTTGCCGCTGGAGCATGCGAGCCTTGCAGGATGGAACGCCGCCGCGGACAAACTCGCTCCGCCGGGTCGCTTTTTCATTGCCATCTCCATGGCAATCTTTGGCATCGACCATTTTCTGGTGCCCGGGTTCATTGCCGGACTGATCCCGGCCTGGATTCCGTGGCATTGGTTCTGGGTATACTTTACCGCCGCCGGCTTTATCGCCGCCGCGGTATCGATCGCCATCGCGAAGCACATGCGCCTGGCGGGGACCCTTCTGGGGATCATGTTCTTTCTTTGGGTAGTGCTGCTGCATGCGCCCAGGGTGGCCGCCGATCCGCATAATGGGGACGAGTGGAATAGCGCATTTGTCGCTCTGACCATGAGCGGATGCGCGTTGACTGTCGCCGGCGGCCCGCGCAGCCGCTTGAACCAAGCCGCTCCGACGCGATCTCCGGGCCACAAGTTACGCAAATGACATGCAGGTGAGTCACACATGGTAACCCTTTCGACACGTATGCTAACCGCTACGATCATCGGCTCAGCATGGCCTCACGCGATGGCACAAACCCTTTCAGGTGGAATCGTCGCCGGCGTAAGTGCGACCAGCGGTTTCCCAAACCAAACAATCGTCAACTCGATGCCGGCAACAGTGTATACCGAATATTCTTCTCACGCAGGTGATTACCTTGTGGGCGTCATGGTGGAGGTCCGGCTGCCTTGGAATCTCTCTGTCGAAGCCGACGGCGTCTATCGTCCGTTGAACTTCAAAGCCGTGACATTGAGCGTTCAACCGAGTAACAGCCTCGGCAATACTGTTCTTAGTTGGAATTTCCCCGTTCTTGTGAAGCTCCGGTTTCCGAATGCCGCGTTTTCGCCACTTCGCGTCACGCCGCTGTTGGAACTCGGTCCATCGTTTCGAGCCAGTGGAAATCGAAACGATACTGCAGTTTCGAATCACGGAGCTACGGCTGGGGTAGGTGTAGAAATCCGAGCCCGTAGACTGCGGCTCGCGCCAACCCTCCGCTATACGAGGTGGGCGTCGGATAATCCGGCTAGCGCCTTCATCCCGAGATCGAAACAAAACCAAGTCGAGTTCTTGGTAGGGTTCTCCTTTTAAGCGGCGAACGCTCTGCGTCGGGTTCTCCTCAGAACGCCTAACTGCGTCAGCGTCCCCACGCGCATTCGAAGAATCATCACTTGATTCACTTGATACTGTTCAGCCGTTTCCCGTATTGCGGGCATACTTCTTGAATGCAACCGTTTGAATAATGATGCCGAGCGCGGTGCTATGATCCCCTCTTATGGTCAAAATCCGTTTTGCCGCAATATTATGCCTTGCCGGGCTGGGATGCCTGATTGCCACCTCCGCATCGGGACCCAAGAAGCTCTCGTCGTTTGACCGCCAAGTGAACGCGCTGCTCGAGAAGATGACGCTCGACGAGAAGGTCGGGCAGATGACGCAGCCCGACCAAACCTTCCTCAAATCCGATGCGGATATCGCGAAATACTATCTGGGATCGGTGTTGAGCGGGGGCGATTCGGACCCCAAGGAAGGCAACAGCCTGGAGGCCTGGACCAACCTGATCGACCGCTATCAGAAGCGCGCGCTGGAGACGCGGCTGTCCATACCGCTGCTCTACGGCGTGGACGCCGTGCACGGGCACAACAACGTTCTGGGCGCGGTTGTGTTTCCCCATAACATCGGGCTGGGCTCGACGCGCAATCCGGCACTGATCGAGAAGATCGAGCGAATTACGGCGGCCGAAGTGCGCGCCACAGGCATCAACTGGGGTTTCGCGCCATGCGTCACCGTGCCGCGCGACATTCGCTGGGGCCGCACCTATGAAGGTTACGCCGAAGAACCGGACGGGGTTAAGGAGTTGGGAGCGGCCGCCGTGCGCGGTTTGCAGGGCGNNACGACCTGGCCGACCCTTTGAGGGTGCTGGGTTGCGCCAAGCACTACGCGGGCGACGGCGGCACCGCTTATGGCAGCAGCACCATTGGTCCCCATCTGCTGGATCAGGGCGATACGCGCCTGGACGAAAAGACCCTGCGCGAGATCCACCTGCAGGGCTACATCACTACGATACGCGCGGGCGTCGGTTCCATCATGCCGTCCTACAGCAGTTGGAATGGCTTGAAATGTTCAGGCAGTAAGCGGCTGCTTACGGAGATTCTGAAAGACGAGTTGGGCTTCGAAGGCTTCTTGATTTCGGACTACGGCGCCATCGACGCACTGTCCGGCGATTACAAGCACAAGATTGCCATGTCGATCAACGCCGGCATGGATATGGTGATGGTGCCGGAGCGCTATCGGGAGTTCATCGCCAGGCTGAAGGAAGCGGCGCAGGATGGCACGGTGCCCATGGCGCGCATCGACGACGCCGTGCGGCGCATCCTGCGGGTAAAGATCGCCATGGGCCTGATGGACAAGAATCATTCGCAGCTTGCCGACCGCAAGCTGTGGAAGCAGTTCGGGTCGGCGGAGCACCGCGCGGTGGCGCGCGATGCGGTGCGGCAGTCGCTGGTGCTGTTGAAGAACGAGCACGGGGCGTTGCCGCTGGCGAAGTCGGCGAAGCGCATCCACGTTGGCGGGAAGAGCGCGGATGACCTGGGCAATCAGTGCGGCGGATGGACCATTACGTGGCAGGGCAGCAGCGGTAATGTGACGCCCGGCGGCACGACCATTCTGCAGGCGATCAAGAAGGCTGTTTCGAAGGAAACCAAAGTGACTTTCGCCGTGGATGGCAAAGGGGCGGAAGGCGCTGACGTGGGAGTGCTGGTGATTGGCGAGACGCCTTATGCCGAGACAAACGGGGATCGCCGTGACTTGAGCCTGGCGCCGGAAGATGTGGCCGCCGTCGAAAACATGAAGGCGGCCGGGATTCCGGTCGTGGTGATTTTGCTCTCTGGCCGGCCAATGATCGTCGACAAGGCGATCGACAAGGCGGATGCGTTCGTCGCGGCGTGGCTGCCCGGCACGGAGGGCGATGGCGTGGCCGACGTCTTATTCGGCGATTACAAACCGTCGGGGAAGCTGAGCTTTTCGTGGCCGCGCTCAATGGCGCAGGTTGGCGTGCACCGCGGCGACGCTAGTTACGGCCCGCTGTTCCAGTATGGTTACGGGTTGAGTTACTAAGTGTCTCTACATTTTGACAAGGCTGTAGGTCCTGGTGGCACAGGCTTTAGTCTGTGAGGCCGCCTTTCAGGCGGCTCCTTCGCCGCGCGCGCTCCAATCCCGTATGGTGCGAATCTCCGCCGCCGGGATGTGCAGGAATTCCAGAAACTCCTGATGCTCCTCCGGCGCCGCCTTCTCGAACTCCGCATGCCAGCGGTGCATATCCGCCTCGGTCAGCCCCGAGGCTTTCATGATGGAAACCCACTTCTCTTTTGTGATCATCTTCTTTCTCCCAATCGAATCGTTTTTGAGCAGCTTCAGAATGGCGCGCTGGTGAGCGCGCCGTGTTTCGATCTCGCCATCGAGCGCCACGAGGCGCCGTTTCAGGACCGCGGCCGCGTCGCTCTCGCCGCGGTCCATCTGGATGAAAACCGCGCGGATGTCATCCAGGGTCAGGCCGGCGTGGCGATAGGCGCAGATCTGCTGTAAGCGCTGCAGATCCCGCTCGCCGTAAGAACGGTAGTTGCCGGCGCTCCGGGCGGGCGGTTTCAGCAGCCCGATGGATTCGTAATACAGCAGCGTGCCGCGGCTCAGACCGCAGCGCGCGGCGAGTTTGGAAACGGTCCACATGGTCCAGATCTCAGTGTCAACCCTACAGCTATAGACAGGTCAAGAAGAAAAAACGGCGGTAAAGCGGTGCCCCGTGGCCGTCACGTTTCTGAAGGCGCCGCCCGGTGCGGGCGTGATGGCGAACGCGCCGCTGCTGCCGCGTCCGACCTGCATGGCGCTGCCCGCCGCGCTGGCGCAGGGTGTGGTCGCCAGTTCGGGCTGCATCGGCAACCGGGTCTACACGGAACTGGGGAAGACGAATTGTACGCCGTGGTTCCGAGGCGCGATTTGGAGAGCGTGGCCAGACGTCTAGCGACTGCCAAGCGCTAGCGTAGTGCAAGCCAGGCGGCGACTGCGGCGAACTTCTGATCCTGCCGCCAGGGTGGGCCGATGCCCTTTCCCATGGCCGCCACGTGCCGCTCGATCCGCTCGGCTGGAAGGTGCAGATCGGCGGCAGCCTGCTGGAACAGCTCGCGCTCCTTGATGGTGGTGAGCGGCAATCCGCACCCCCGGCTGGCGGCGCGCAGGGCGTCGCGAAACAACTCGCCTTCGGCGGTGTGGATCAGCGCGTGCGAAGCCAGGATGCTTTCGAGTTCGGGCAAAGGCCTGCCCGAGGCTAACAGCAGACCGCAACCGGCCACTCCATGATTGAGTTGCCGCAGATCTTCGACGATGCCGCGCAGCGCGGTTGCGGCCAGCGCCGCTGCGCGGGCCGCGCAGTTCCCCACGAGTTGCCCGGCTTCGCGGATGTCCAGTCCCACAGCGGCGTGGTACGGCTGCGATGGGCCCGCAGTTCCGCGATCCACCATCTCGATGCGCCGGCGCATGATCACCGCGGGCGCATCCGGGGGCCCGGCGCTGGCTTGAACTAGAGCTACCGCGGCCGCCCACCCTGAATGCGCGCGGAAGCCGATGGCAGCGGGTGACGGCATGGCTATCCGAAAACGATCTGCGCAATCACCAGTTGCGGCAAGGCTTGATTCCAGCTATCCGGAATATCGTCGAAGGCCAGGCGGAAATTCTTGATCTCGCCGGGCGCCAAGCCGCCGATCTTCCGGCTCACGATGGGCACCCGCATGCGCAGCACCAACTGGCCATAAGGATCGTAGAACACGCAGTTGATCTCCACGACGCGTAGGGTGCGGCTGCCGTTGTTGCCGATCTTGCCCGTGATCTCGACCACCGCCTGCTTCATGTAGCTTTCGTGCTTTTGCATGTCGACGTCCATCAACCGCAGGCTGCGCACGTAGGCCTTCGCTTCCGCCGTCAGAGGCGCGAGGGGCGGCGGCGGGCGATTCGACGCCCGGTCGAGGTATAGGAAGAAGCCCGCGCCCAGGATCACCACGAGCGCCACCACCAGCACCGCTACGGGAATGCTCTTTTGCTCTGTTGCTGTTTTGACTGCCACCGAGACGATATTACCACCCAGACGCGACCACGCGTCCGGCTGTGAGTGGGGCAGGCTCCTCCTTGCCTAGCCTCCTCGCCCTGGCCTGGAGCGTCGAGGCCTAGCCTGAGCGGCGCGCCGCTGGTTGGGCTATAACAAGGGTTTTTTAACGGAGGGGCTCATGGCCGGTGCTCCCGCACCTTTACCGAGCATACCGAGCGGCGCATACCTCGTCACGCTGGCGGAAGGTCATGCGTCAGCCCGTGGCTTTCAGTTTGACCAACCGGGTCGTGCTGAGTTACGGGGAATGGCGGACGTGGCAATCGCAACCGCACGTTCAGCCGGTATCTACACTGTAGAAGACGTCCTCCGCGATGTCGCGCCGAACACGATCCGGCTCACAGATGCGATCATCGATTTTGCCGACGGGATCATGCTGAGAGTTCAATCTGTAAGGCAGGGGCTCGCCAAGATATGTCCGTTATTCCCTTTCTGCTGACCATGGGTTTCAAAGATGGATGAGAAGGACAAGAAGGCGTTTGACTTTGCCGCCGGTGAACTAAACCGCTTCGCGGTAAGAAAGAGCTTTTCCGCGTCTTCGTTTGTCAGGGCGATTGCGCGACTACGGTGGACCTAGCTCGCCGCCGCCGCGAACCGGGGGGTCGTCGGCAGCCGGCG
>PKYZ01000232.1:0-8660 GCA_003132865.1 Bryobacterales bacterium | reverse complement strand
GGGAATCTCACCAAACAACCGATTACATTAGTCACGGGAACGATAGCGCTTACGATCACGTTCTCGAAGGATTTCTTTCAAAAGACACCGGCTAGCGCCAGGCTCTGGGCCTTATGGGCGTGGGGCGTGCTACTCGCATCGGTCGTTTTTGGTATTTGGACGATGATGGCTTTAACCGGCAGTTTGGGGCGCGTTTCAAGCGGTGTCCCGAGCGTGTATAGGTTAAACATGAAACTGCCCTCGGCGCTGCAGATTGTTGCGTTCATAATTGGACTTTTGCTGACCGTTGTTTTTGCGGGCAAGAGCATCTGAACGGGTGACACGGTCCCAAATGGTACGCCGAGCGGGGCGGCGAATCTAACGTTTAGACCTTGCGCCAATCGGCGAGGGCCTTTCCGAATATTCGAAAAGGGCATTCATGTTGTCGAGAAGACAGGTTGCGCAGCGGACAGGCCGGGAGGCCTGTCCCACAACGCCGGGTGTTACACTCCGGGCATGGCTCAGTACCGCATTGACCGCGGCGCTCCGAAACATGGAGGCCGCGGCGCGCGCATCACCATCATTGTGCTCGCTATTGTCATTTTGCTGGGAGCGCGCTCGCTGGCTTCCTTCTCCATCGAATATCAATGGTGGAAAGAGTTGGGCCAGATCGACACCTGGCTCGCCATGTTGGCCTACGGATTTGCGCCGCTGCTGGCCGCCACTCTCATCGCCTTCGGCGTCCTGTGGGTGGCACACGCGCGCGCGCTGAAGTTTGCCGGCACGAGACTCTCCGAGCATCCCGTCTACGCCTGGATCTCAGGCGCCGGCCTGCTGTTTGCCGGGTATCTCATCGCGGCCGGCTCTATCGAGACTTGGAGGGTGGTCCGCTATATCGGCGCGCGCGGCATTCCGGCCGAGGCCAATGCGTGGCACGATTCCGTTTTCGATCTGCCGCTCAAGTTCTATCTGTTCGATCTGCCGTTCTACTCCGACCTGCGCGGCTATTTACTGGCGCTGGTCATTGTCAGCGTGCTGGTCTACTGGATCGCGGCGCGCGGCTGGCAACTCCGGCAGAGACTGCCGGAAATGCGCGATTTGCGGCAAATCGACCCGTCGCTCTTCCGGTTGGAAGGCGGGCTCGAAAGCCGCTTCCTACGCGGCGCCCTGGTGGTTTTCCTGCTGGCGCTGTCGCTGCGTTTCTTCCTGGCGCGCTATCAAATGGTCTACGACGATCATGGGTTCATGGTGGGCATCGATTACGTGGACCTGAATTTCGCGCTGCCGCTGCAGTGGCTGGCGATCGTGGCGTGTCTGGCGGCGGCCGTGCTGGTGTGGCTGCGGCGCTGGATTCTGGCCGCCAGCATGGCTGTCTCGCTGGTGGTGCTGTTCGCCGTGCCACGGCTGGTGGATGCGCTGTATGTCCGGCCTAACGAGATTTCCATCCAGCGCCCGTTCATCGGGACGCATATTCACGCCACGCGCTCGGCTTACGGGCTGGAGAAGCAGATGACCGAAACCGAGTTTGAGGTGCACCCCAACGCGCCCATCGATCCGGCCGCTCATAAGGGTACCCTCGACAACGTGCGCCTGTGGGATGTGGGCGCGTTCCACAACACCATTACGCAGATCCAGGCGCTGCGGCCGTATTACGTTTTCTCGGATACGGATGTGGACCGCTATACCATCGACGGCGCGTACCGCGAGGTATTGCTCACGCCGCGCGAGCTGGATATCAATCAGTTGCCGGGGGGCGCCAGCACGAGCTGGATCAACCCGCACTTCGTGTACACACACGGATATGGCGTGGTGCTGGCGCCGGTGAGCAAACTCACGCCGGATGGGTTGCCTGTGCTGCTGATCGAGAATGCGCCGCCGGAGATTAAGACGCCGAGTTTGAAGCTCACTCGTCCGGAGATCTACTACGGCGAAGTGGTGCAGGAGCCGGTTTTTGTGCGCACGGCGCAGCCGGAGTTCAACTATCCGTCCGGCGAGAAAAATGAGCTTTCGCGTTACGAAGGCACCGGCGGCATCCCGATTTCCTCCGCGCCGATGCGGCTGGCGGCGGCGGTGCGCGGGGGGGACATCAATATCCTGCTGAGCAACCCGATTTCGGGCGAGAGCCGCATGATGATCCGGCGGAACATCAAGGAACGGCTGGAGACGCTGGCGGGTTTCATCGCGTGGGACCACGACCCGTATCTGGTGATCACGGATGAAGGGCGCCTCGTGTGGATGGACGATGGCTACACGTATTCGAACTCGCATCCTTATTCGCGCACCGTGGAGGTGCCGGATTTGGGCGAGGTCAACTATTTGCGCAACGCGGTGAAGGCCACCATCGACGCGTACGACGGCACCACGCGGCTCTACATCTTCGCGCCGGACGATCCCATTGTGCGCGCCTATCAGCGGCTGTTCCCCACGCTCTTCCACGCGGCCGCGGAGATGCCGGCCGATTTGCGGAGGCACGCCCGGTATCCGGAAACGCTGTTCCGCGTGCAGGCGGAGATCTACCGGACTTATCACATGCTCGATCCGCAGGCGTTCTATAACAAGGAAGACATGTGGGACCTGGCGCGGTACACCGCGGGGCAGGAGGGGCAGCCGGAGCCGGTGACGCCGACATACGTGGTGGCCAGCCTGCCGCACGAAAATCAGGCGGAGTTCATGCTGTTGTTGCCGTTCACGCCGCGCAATAAGGATAATTTGATTGGGCTGATGTTGGCGCGGTGCGATGGCGCGCACTTGGGCGAAATCGTGGTCCTGCAGTTGTCCAAGCAGGAGCTGATTTTCGGGCCGGCGCAGATTGCGGCGCGTATCAATCAGGAGCAGACCATCTCGAAAGACTTGACGCTGTGGAACCAGCAGGGGTCCCACGTGCTGCGCTCGCAGACCTTGGTGCTGCCGGTGGACAGCACGTTCCTGTATGTCGATTCGATTTACATCACGTCCAGCGCGACTAGCATGCCGCAGTTGAAGAAGATCGTGCTGGCGGTCGGGAATCGGCTGATCTATACGGATACTTACGACCAGGGGATCGCGCAGCTTTCCGCGGGCGCGCAGGCGCTGGTGCAGCAGGCGGAGGCTTCGCCGCCGAAGGCGGGAGCGCCGGCCGCGCCGGTGTCGAGCACCGCGGATCAGCGGCTGGAGCGCGTGCGGGCGCATTTGCGGCGGTATCGGGAGTTGGCGGCGCAGGGGAAGTGGGCGGAGGCCGGCAAGGAACTGGAAGCCATTGAGGCCGAGGTGAGGTAGCACAGGCTTCAGCCGGCTTGTAAGGTGCGCGGGGCGATGGTGGCGGCGGAGCGACTCGAACGCTCGACCTACGGATTATGAGACCGTCGCTCTAACCGACTGAGCTACGCCGCCTTTTCTATTGAGTTTAGCAGACCGGTCGCGCGACCGGCGTATACTGGGTTGAATGCCATTGAATCGCCGTCACTTTCTGTTTGGGGCGCTGGCTGCGCCGGTGCTCGCCGCAACCAAGAAACATGCGGTTGCGGAGCGTCCTAACATTGTTCTGATTGTGGCCGAGGATCTCGGCGCTTACATGCTCGGGTGCTATGCGAACTCGGAGGTGCACACGCCGAATATCGACCGGCTGGCGCAAACCGGCGTGCGCTTTCATAACAGCTTCTCCTGTTCTCCGATGGGGCCGGACCAGAGCGCTTTCGCCGCTGCGGGCTATAACTGTAACCGAGGTAGCTCTGCAACGCAGGCTGGCGAGTTTCTGGACGCGCAGGCTCCCGCGAAGCCGTTTTTCCTGGTGATCGCCTGGCCCAGTCCGAACGCCGTGGCGGCGCCGCAGAAGAATCTGGACCTGTACGCCAAGACCGGATTCGAAACCATCGGCTGGGACGCCGAGGCGGCCAATGCCACGCATAAGGAAATGCTGCGCGATGTGCCCGCCAACCTGCGCAAGTACGCAGCGGCGTTGACCACGCTGGACGACCAGCTTCCCACGCTGCTGGCGAAGCTGCAACAGCGCGGCGTTGGGGACAACACGCTCATCGTTTTCACCAGCAATGGCGGGTATCTGCTCGGCCGGCATGGGCTCTGGGGTGACGCGACGGCGTCGGATCCGGTGAATATGTATGAAGAAGTGGTGCGGACGCCATTGATCTGGACGTGGCCGAGCCGGTTTCCGCCGCAGACGGTGCGCAACGAAGTGGTGAACTCGTACGATTTGATGCCGGCGCTGTGCGAAGTGGCGGGTGTCGCGCCTCCGGCCGGCAGCCATGTGCCAAGCTATCTGCCGTTCGTGTATGGCAGGCGCCTGGGGAAGAAGCAATCGTGGCCGGATTTGGCGTTTGGCCGGATTCGGGATGCGGAGATGGCGCGCGACGACCGGTACAAGCTGATCCTGCGCGGCGGATCCAACATGGGCAAGGGCGCCAACGAATTGTACGATGAGACCGCGGACCCGAAAGAGCAGACGAACCAGGTGGACAATCCGAAGTTTGTGAGCATGCGCGAGCGGCTGACTGGTCAACTGACGGCGTGGCGGGGGCGGTAGCGGTTCAGCCANNTTAGAACGCCGATTCTTCGACCGTATCATATGAGCTCGGTAAACGGACACGAGAAAAGAACCGGCATCCGTTCCACATTTATGTAGCGCACCCGACATGAGTGAGCCAAGTTTTCAGCGAGGACTGTGATATAAAGGTACGCACGATCTTGTCCCGCGAGAAGCCATTGACGAGTCGCGTAGCCTGTCTGATCCTTTGTCTCGCGTCCTTGCGGGCCGAGCAGTTGCCGGTGCGGATTTACACCACCGCCGATGGATTGGCGGGGAACACAATCGATCGCATAGTCACGGACTCCCACGGTTTCCTCTGGTTTTGTACCCGCGAGGGGCTCTCCCGCTTCGATGGATACCAGTTCCACAACTTCGGTGTAGCGCAAGGGTTGCCCACGGGAGCGAACGATCTGCTTGAGGCGGCCGATGGCGACTACTGGATAGCTACTCACGACGGCTTAGCTCGCTTTCATCCCGCATCCCCCGAACCGCGGTTCAAAGTCTATTGTCCGCGCGATCCCAAAGGTCGAGTTGTCTTCGCGCTCGCCGCGGACCCAACCGGCGGAATCTGGGTCGGCACCCAAGGCGGCCTGTACCACCTCGATCGGACATCCGGCGATTGGCAACTCCGTCTCGTCGACATCGGAATGCCGAGCCAGAACTGGGAAGACACTGTCGTGAATGCGCTGCTGGTTGACCGCAGTGGAGCTCTGTGGGCCGGCACGATGAGCGGCCTCTACCGCCGCCTTCCCGACGGACGATGCGAGCACACACAAGGCGGCTGGCCGCAACCGGTAGTCGCCACTTTGCTGCAGGACCACCAGGGGCGGCTTTGGGCAGGAACGCGGCGGGGACTTTGCCGGATTTCGGCGGCCCGCGGCTTGGCCGGGAGGCCGTTGGAAGACGCTTGTATCGCGAGTAGGGAACTGGCGGGCGAGCCGATTGAATCGTTGCTTGAATCCTCGGAGGGCGCGCTTTGGGTTGCTACCCATAGCGGGCTGGCAGTATACCGGATTCTCAACGGGCGGGAGAGTTTCGAGAAATTCACGGCCAGAAATGGGTTGCCCGGATACGGGGGCATATCGGCACTCGGCGAAGACCGCGCGGGCAACCTGTGGATGGGCGCCCAAGGCGCCATTCGGGTGGCCAAAGGCGGCTTTCGCACCTATACCTCGCAGGATGGTTTGGACACCGATAACATACGGTCTATCCTGGAAACCCAGGACGGCCAGCTTTGCGCTATAACATCGGGCGACAAATCCAAACCGGTTAATTACTATGATGGACGGAGGTTCCACTCTGTCCGGCCTAATATTCCGCATGTGATCGAAGACTGGGGTTGGAGCAGGGGTCGTCTCACGTTTCAGGCTCGCAGCGGAGAATGGTGGGTTCCCACCGCCAAAGGAGTTTTCCGCTTCCCACCGCTCTCGACGGCCGCAGAACTCGGGCGAGCGCAGCCGAAAGCGGTCTACGCCGCCGGGGAGAGTGTATACGCCGCATTTGAGGATTCGCGCGGCGCCATTTGGATTTCAACCCAAATCCCGGGGCCGAACGGAGCCGTGCGCGCCAATGCCCTCTCTAGATGGGATCCCTCGTCAGGCGTTTTCCAAAGCTACCCGGCGGGCCATCCCATAAGCGGCGATGTGCTGGCCACTGCGTTTGCGGAGGATCGCGCGGGTAACGTTTGGATCGGTCTCAACTCCGGCGGCCTCCTCCGGTATCGCGACGGCCGGTTCCGGACAATACCGCCGGGCAAAGGTCCATGGGTGATGGCGCTTTATGCCGATCGCAAAGACCGCCTGTGGATGGCTACAAACGAGGGAGTGACCAGAATTGACGAGCTCGCGGCGGCCGAACCGCACATGGTCGCTTACACCGTGGCGGACGGCCTTTCCAGCAACCTGGTAGAGAGCATCACCGAGGACCTCCTGGGCCGCATCTATCTGGGGACGGGGCACGGCGTGGACTGCATCTATCCGGGTGCGCGACCGCGCATCCGGCACTACACTAACGCGGACGGGCTGGCGCGGGGCGGAGTGTTGGCGGCCTTTTGCGATCGCCACGGCGTACTCTGGTTTGGCACGCGCGAGGGACTCTCGCGGCTGGAACCGGAGCCGGAGCGGCGTCAGCCGGCCCCGCCCGTGCTCATCAGCGGGCTGCGCGTGCGCGGCGCGCCGTTTCCCATTTCGGCCGTCGGCGAAACCTCGCTCACCGGCATCGAGCTCTCTTCGGACCGCAACCAACTGGCGCTTGAATTCGTGGGTCTCGGCTTTGGCGCCGGCGGGGAGCTGCGCTATCAGTACCGGCTCGACGGCACGGATCTCGATTGGAGCGCGGAAACCAACCAGCGCACCGTGAACTATGCCAACCTCAGCCCCGGCAGCTATCGCTGGCACGTGCGCGCGCTCACAGCGGACGGCATCGCCAGCCAGCCGGCTACGGTTGCATTCACGATTCTGGCGCCGCTGTGGCAGCGCTGGTGGATGCGGCTGCTGATGTTGCTGGCCGCTTCCGCGTTGCTGTACAACATCTACCGTTACCGGATGGCGCGGCTGCTGGAGGTGGAACGGCTGCGGATGCGCATCGCCACCGACCTGCATGACGATATCGGCAGCACCTTGTCCCAGATCGCCCTGCTCAGCGAAGTGGCGCAACGCCGCCCCGCCGCGGTCGAGCGCGAGTCGCCTCTCGCCGATATCGCAGACCTCTCGCGCGAACTGGTGGATTCGATGAGCGACATCGTCTGGGCCATCGACCCGGAGCAGGATCGGCTCGGCGATCTGACCCATCGCATGCGGCGATTCGCCAGCGACCTGTTCAGCCACAACGGCTCTCAGGTGCGGCTGGACTTGCCGGGAGAAGACCGGAATCCGCACATCGGCGCAGACATTCGCCGCCAGGTCTTCCTGGTCTTCAAAGAGAGCCTCCATAACGCGGCCCGGCATTCCGGCTGCACCGAGGTGGATCTGAAATTACGCGTCTCTGACGGCTGGCTGGAACTGTGCATTGCGGACAACGGCCGCGGCTTCGATTTACGGCATACCGGCCACGGACATGGCTTGGCTAGCATGCGCCGGAGAACCGAGCATTTGGGCGGCGGCCTGGTGGTGGATTCCGCTCCGGGGCGCGGCACGACGGTTCACCTGCGGGCGCCCTTAGCCCGGCAATCCGCACCGTTTTGGAAGAGATCCCCACACAAATGGGTGGTGGACTCCCGGCTGATCCGGCGTATGATGAAAGGCCGCGGTTGAAAGCGGAGCCGGTTTTGCCCCGCCATGTCCAGCATTGTTGAGCTCAAAGTCGCGATCGTAGAAGATCAGCCCCGGATCCGGGAATCGCTGCGTATCTTAATCGGCGGCACCGAGGGTTTTCGCTGTACCGCGGACTTCGAATCCATGGAGGACGCCCTCGCGAGGATCGGCGGCGATCTTCCCGATGTGGCACTGGTGGATATCGGCTTGCCTGGGATGTCCGGCATTGACGGCATTCGCGCGCTGAAGAAGAGTTATCCGGGCCTGACCGTGCTCATGCTGACGGTTTACGACGACGATAAGCGGATTTTCGACGCCCTGTGCGCTGGCGCTTGTGGATATTTGCTAAAGAAAACACCCCCGGCGCGCCTGTTGGAGTGTTTGCAGGAAGCCGCTGGCGGCGGCGCACCGATGTCGCCCGAAGTGGCGCGCCGCGTAGTGTCCCTGTTCCGCGAGATCCGTCCGCCGGAGGATGCCCCCTGCCAGTTGACGCCGCACGAGATCCGCCTGCTGAAGCTGCTGGTGGAAGGACACAACTACAAAACCGCGGCGGCGGAACTGAAACTCAGCGTGAACACCATCCGGTTCCACATGAAGAGCGTCTACGAGAAGCTGCAGGTCCATTCCAAATCCGAAGCCGTGGCTAAAGGGCTTCGCCAGCGCATCGTCCGGTAAGGAGAACCCACAAACCTACATACTTGTGTGGTGACGGGCAGACGGGGATCGTTGTTCAATTGACTGGGTGGGGAATCGCAGAGTGAGATCGCCAGGCGAAGCAGGCACTGCAATGCAATTTGAACAATTGGAAGCGAGCAATACCAGGCAACACCGCGGATGGGTTGGTGGGGCAGGCTCTCGGCCTGCGCGGGACTCCCAGTCCCGCCAGAGCCGGCTAAAAGCCGGCTGCGGCC
>PKYZ01000670.1 GCA_003132865.1 Bryobacterales bacterium | reverse complement strand
TCAGATTCTCGCTCAGAGCCTGCAGGTGGTTCTCGAACCAGGTGGCGTCCAAGCTTTGTACGCCGGCGGCGTGACTTCCGGACAGATATTCGAGACTCCCAGCACATTTGGCACCTGGCCTCCCCCGCGTATTCTGCGCTCCACGGACGGCGTGAACTGGGCGGCCATTCCGCAGAACACGTCCGTCGGAGGCGTCTGCCCCGCTTTGTCTTGCTTCCTGGGTGATCTCACTCAGAACGGCCTCCCACTGTACGGGAATTATAGTATCCGCTCCGGTGCGCAGTTGAATGCCGGGCAACCGAATAGCATTCTGTTCCTGCAGGTGGGGGACTTTATCGGAGTCGGCCAGGTGATTTCTAGCGTACCGGGGATCAATCCGGCGCTGGGCGATAACTGCGGCCTATCGGTCTGCTACCAGTGGGCCAGCCCGGACACCGCCACGCTTCCCGTATGGATTCTGGAGAACTTCAACAATTTCGTCTATGCTGGAACCGGCAATCCCCCGGCATTCCCGAGCTTGACATATGGCGTGTTCAAGACCGATGGCACCGGAACAGCGCCCTATACCTGGACGCCGGTGATCGTCAATGGGGCCTATGCGACAGGGCTGGTCGCCGATTACGCCATGAGCATGCAGGTATTCACGGACGCCCAATCTTGTTCGGGCATCGGATGCTTGTACGTGGGCACCGACGAGGCTAACGAGTTAGTTCGCATCCACCCTGACACCACGGGGGTGGTCCCTGTCGATTCAGTGGATAGCTGGGACTTGGTGGTGGGTAATCCCCGAACGGTTCCACAGGGACAGCCGGGCGCCGGCACGGTTGTCGCTCCCATCAGCGGAATTGGGCAATACTTCGACAACGGCTTTACCGGACACTTCTGGAGGATGGGGGTGGGCGGGCAGGGATTGTACATGGGGACTTGGGACTGGAGCGCCGACATAGCTACCCCGCCTACGGTCGGCCCGCCTTGGTCCCAGGAATACGGCACGGATATCTGGCGAACCCCCGATGGAGTCCACTGGTCATTTGTCAGCAAGGTTGGTCTGGGTGATGGCAACAATACGGGAGGCCGGAGTTTTGCCAGCACTCCCTTTGGACTCTATATGGGCACGGCGCGCTGGATCGGCGGGACCCAGGTCTTCCTGCTGGACAACAGCAATCTGGATTTCAACAACGACGGGGTAATTGATCAGCAGGATGTGAATCTGATGATGGCGAGGCTGAACACCGCAGCCAGACCGAACGATCCGATGGATCTCAACCAGGATGGCAAGATCACCGAAGCGGATGTGGCGCTGCTCCGGAAGCAATGTGCCTATCCTGGCTGCGCAAAGCCCGCCGTCCGGCCTGCATCCGTAACGCTGGCCGCGCCGGTTCTGTACTCCGCGCCGGGGACCTTAGCCACGGGCGCTCCCGTCTCTCTGTCCTGGAAAGCGGTGCCCGGAGCGTACGACTACCTGGTCTATCGCATCGCCCTGTCAGGCAGCGAGAGTACGCCACCCCCGGCCATCAACAGCGCCGTCGTGGCAGCCTGCCACGATGCGAACGCCGCTAATGTGGCGATTTGTTCCCGGTTGGCGGAAGCTCACGGCGCTACCAACAACCCGCTTTTTGGCTACCCGGGGCCGCCCATGCTGTTGACCCGAGTGACAACACCAGCCTATTCCGAGAGTGCTCCAAACAGTCTGCAATCCTTGTATTTTGTGCGCGCCGAGGATGCCCAAGGGAACCTTTCGTTGCCGTCGAACGTTGCCGGTGGTCCATCATTGGCGGCGAAGTAGCGCTTAATCTTAGTCCAGTTTCTTCCTGAAACTACTAGCACTTAGTCCCATCACGAGCATGCCGTAGACCAGCAGGGAGAGCATCTGCGGCCAAAGCACCCCGATGCCTGTGCCTTTGAGAAAGATTCCGCGCGTAATTTCGATCAAGTAACGCAACGGGTTTAGATAGGTGAAATACTGGAGGTCTTTAATGAACAGGGTGAAGCGAATGGTCTCCGGAGCCAGCGGAAGAAAGCGGAGTTTGCTGCCTTTGCCATGCACGCGGAGTTGTGCTTCGGAAAGCAACAAGTCGTCCGGATTCAGAGCCAGGACTTCGGCGGACCGCAGTCCTTGGAGGAGCATTAAGGGGAGCCGGAACAATAATCTGTACGAAGCTGCGACAGGAATACTTTAAGTACGAGGTTCGATAGTGTAGTTCCAGTCTGGATGAGTCTTGTGCCGGCGTACGCAGAGTTCTTCCATTTGGGACTTTGTCACTTTGACGCCCGTTTCGTAGTCATTGGTGTCGAGAACTGCCTTCACCTATGGCCCACTCTTGGTTTTCGTAGCTCCGATCAGATTCACGACCGTCTCATAGTTGATCAGCGGCTTCCTTTTCCAGGTCAGACTGATGAACGAAAACAGCCGGTGTTCGATCTTGTTCCACTTGCTCGTTGCCGGCGGGTAATGGCAGACCGTGATGGCCATCCCCAGTTCGTCCGCCAGTTCCTGCAGGGGTAGCTTCCAAGTCCGGGATCGGCTGCTGTTACTCCCCCCGGCATCGGCGCAGATCAGGATTCGATTGGCCCCCTGCTTCCTGTGGCGTCCGGCCAGTTTCCACCACCGCCGGATGCTTTCCACCGCGAACTCCGCCGTGTCATGCGTCACGCCGACGTTGACCACCGCCCGGGTTCTGCGACACCACCTTGCGGCGCATCTGCGGCTGGGAGAGCCAGCGCGAGATTCCTCATGAATCGCAGTTTTCGCGAGCGTTCGCCGAGTTCGCGGAGACAGAACTTCCGCAGCGGCTGCATCAGGCGCTGATCGACGAGACGCAAAAGGACCGGTTGATCGGTCATATCTCGCGGGACTCCACGGAGATCGAAGCCCGCGAAAAGCCGGCCCGTCTGGCCGTGGTGCCCGAGGCCCAAGCGCTGATGAACCAACAATTGCAAACCCACTGGCCGGAGCTACTGGGGGGATTGGCCGCGCAGCTCAATCCGCTGCATGAATCCATTTTCGACGAGAAGTACCCGGCCAGTTACTATTGGACCTGTCCGCAGAGCGAGTGGGCCACCGACAGCGTGTTCCGAAGGGCGGAGTTTTTGCGGCGGCTGATGCCCCGGTTCGTGCGCCATGGGATGCTGAGTTTCCAGAGTGCCGACGTGCTGCGCTACTTGGGACACCGGGTGAACCTGTCGGGGGACATTCCGGCTGGATTTGCCGGCAGCGTGGAGATGGACCTGAAGCGGCGGCCGGAGGGGGAACGGGTCAAGTTCCGCATGAACGAGCACTCGGCGAAGTTCTATGACAAAGCCTACAGCGAATGGGGAAGCGTGTTTCGGGGAGGCGAAACCACCCTCAATGGGGGACGGGACATCCAAGGGTACCGGCCCAAGCAAGGCGGGCCGGAAGACGTACTGTACTGGCTGCCGTTGCGCAAGGGGATCGCCGATGTGCACCGGCGGGCGGAAGTTTCCCAAGCGGCCAACGACCGGCTGCTAACGGCTCTGGCGCGGGTCGACGACAGCCGTACGGTAGCAGAACTGACGGCGGACATCCAGCAGCCCACTCACTGGAAAGGGCGACGCGTGCGTGCGCTGCACCCATGGGGAAAAGATCAAGCCTTGCTAGCCGCCGTGAACCGGGGAGATTTCCTGATCAACGGATTGCGCAACCGGGATTTGCAGGCCTTGCTGTATGAGCAGCCCGCGGCAACGCATCCCGAACAGCGGCGGCGCTCAGCCGCCATCAGTCGCAAGCTACGCATGCTTCGAGCTCACGGTCTGATCCAGAAAGTCCCTCGCACCCACCGCTACCAAATCACGGCCGAGGGTCGCAGCAGCCTGATCAGCGTGTTGACGACTGCACGTACCAGTTTGCAGCAACTGAACCAGCTTGCGGAGCAGGCTGCCTGAATTCGTCGCGCCGCGCAAAGATTTTGAGGTTTAGTAGTACAAGCCTGCACAGCCCAGCCCCCAACCCCCAGCCCCTAGCCCCAGCGCGCAAAGCGCGCAAAGCGCGCCAGTTTGCTTTTGCCGATCCCCCGCGCTAAACTCAGGGGTTTCGAATCCTAAACTCGCTCCGAAACCGCAGAGGCCCTATCAGTGAAACTCGCCCCGGTAGATTACGTCATCCTCGCTCTGTATTTCGCCTTTGTCTTAGGCATCGGTTGGAGGCTCCGCAAACGGATCTCCTCCAGCGGCGACTTCCTCACGTCCGGTCGGTCCGTCCCCGTCTGGATCACCAGCCTGGCGTTCATCGCGGCCAATCTTGGCGCGGTGGAACTCATCGGCATGGCCGCTTCGGGCGCCAAGTACGGCATCATGACCGCTCATTTCTATTGGCTGGGCGCCATCCCCGCCATGCTGTTCATGGGCATCTTCATGATGCCCTTCTACTACGGCAGCAAGGCCCGTTCGGTGCCGGAATACCTGAAGATGCGTTTCGACGAAAAGACCCGCGCCTTCAACGCCTTTTCTTTCGCGGTCATGACCATCCTCGCCTCGGGCATCTCCATGTATGCCCTGGGNNTTCCTCGGCGGCCTCACCAGCGCCATATATAATGAGGTCCTCCAGTTTCTCCTCATCGTACTGGGGTTCGCGCCGCTGGCCATCCTGGCGGTCAGTAAGGCCGGCGGTTGGGAAGGCATGAAGGCGCACCTTGCCGACCACCCGGAAATGTTCCACGCCTGGCGCTATCTGGGCAGTCCCACCGAAAACCCCATGGGGGTCGAGATCTTCAGCATGGTCGCCGGTCTGGGCTTCGTGCTCTCGTTCGGATACTGGTGTACGAACTTTCTGGTGGTCCAGCGCGCCATGGCCGCCGATTCCATGTCGGCCGCCCGCCGCACGCCGCTAATCGGCACCCTGCCCAAGATGTTTTTGCCCTTCATCGTCATCATGCCCGGCATCGCCGCGCTGGTTCTTTCGAAGATGAACCTCGGTTACGCCTTCCCTCTGAAAGCCACCGGCGGCCCGGACTACGATCAGGCCCTGACCACCCTCATGGCCCAGTTCTATCCCGCAGGCATGTTGGGCGTGGGCCTGACTGGCCTGATGGCTTCCTTCATGTCCGGCATGGCGGGCAATGTTACGGCGTTCAACACGGTCTTCACTTACGACATCTATCAAAGTTACATTCGCCCCGGCGCCCCCGATCGCCACTACCTCACGGTGGGCCGTGTCACCACCGTGGTGGGCGTGCTGTTGTCCATCGGCGCCGCTTACCTGGCCACCCGCTACAACAACCTCATGGACTTGCTGCAACTGGTCTTCGGCGTCGTGAATGCGCCGCTGTTCGCCACTTTCCTGCTGGGCATGTTCTGGAAACGCGCCACCGCGCACGGCGCTTTCGCTGGATTATCCATCGGCACAGCCGCCGCGATTCTGACGCTTTCGTCCACGGTCGCGGAGGGCAAGGGCGGCTGGATCGCCAATCTCCATACGTTTCCGTCGCAAATGGCGCAGAATTTCTGGATCGCGATCGTCGCGTTTACGACCTGTTTCGTCATCTCCATTGTGGTCAGCATGGTAACTACGCCGCGTCCCGACAAGGAAATGGAAGGGCTGGTCTACGGCCTCACCAAGGTTCCGCACGACGCTACCGCCAAGTGGTATCAACGCCCCGCGCCGCTGACTGTTATCGTAGTAATATTGCTCCTTATCCTCAATATCTGGTTTAGGTGATATGGACCTAAGAGTGCCTTCGGGCTGGTTCTTTACTCTGCTCGGCCTCATCCTGTTAGGGATGGGCGTCTTCGCGCCGGAAACGCGCGCCGCCCTCACGACTGCCGACGTCAACCTGTACTCCGGCGCCAGCATGCTGGTGTTCGGACTCTTTCTGCTGCTGATGGCCTGGCGCGCCACACATCTGGGAAAAGGGAGCAATCCGTGATCGACGCCTTCCGGCGGCTCTACGGATCCGCGGATGGCATCCGCGTTTTCCGTGCCCCGGGCCGCGTCAATCTCATCGGCGAACATACCGACTACAACCTGGGTTTCGTGCTGCCTGTGGCGCTCGATCTGGCTACTTACGTGGCCACCGCGCCGGCGGCCGGCGGCACACTGCGCATCTATTCGGAGGACCGCCAGGAATCGGCCGAGTGGCCAGTCGCCGAAATCGCCGCGCTTACCCCACGCCGCCACTGGACCGACTACCCCCTCGGAGTGGCGCAAGAGCTGATCCGCGCCGGCTCCGCGGTCGCCCCGGCCAACTTGCTCGTTCGCAGCACCGTGCCGGAAGGATCGGGCCTCAGTTCCTCGGCGGCGCTGGAAGTCTCCTCGGCGCTGGCCATGCTCGCTGGCCGGCGCATGGCTCCGCTGGAGTTGGCCCGTCTCTGCCAGAGAGCCGAGCGCAACTTCGTCGGCATGCCCTGCGGCATCATGGACCAGTACATCTCCGTGTTCGGCGAGGAGCGCGCCGCCATCTGCATCGATTGCCGCAGCCTGAAGCATCAAGTCGTGCGGCTTCCCGAGGGCGTCGCGTTCGTGGCCGTCAACACCATGGTCAAGCACGAGTTGGCCGGATCCGCCTACAAGGAACGGACCGAACAGTGCGCC
>PKYZ01000065.1 GCA_003132865.1 Bryobacterales bacterium | reverse complement strand
GGGCTGCGGTCGATGAGCACTGCGCGGCTGCGAAAGCGTGTTATCCGGATGTCTCCTGGGGGTGGGGATTGTGCCAACTGTCGCCTGGAGCGAGGATCGCGTCAGTCTGTTTCGGCCCCCAGCTTCGGCGCTTGTAAGGATGAACCCGGTGGTGATTCTTCAGGACCGGATTAACGACTGACCAGGCGGCTTCAACCGCGTTCTCACGCGTGAAGAGCGCTCCATCGCCAATCATGGCGTCGCCGAGAAGCCGCTCATAAGGAGCTTCCTCGCCCGGCTGTTCTTCGGAGAGGTAGAGCTCTCGTTGTTCTCCGATGAAATCCTTCCCGGCGATCTTCACACGAGCGGCGAGTGCGATCGCCGAGCTGGGAGACAGGCGAAAACGCAGATAATTGGCCGGGCTGGTCGACGGTGCTGAATCGGCGAAGAGTCTCTGCGGAGAGGGTTTCAACTCCACCACGACCTCTGTTGCGGTTTCAGTCAGAAATTTACCGGAACGCAGGTACCAGGGCACTCCCTCCCAGCGCCATGAGTCGATAAAAAGACGCAGGGCGCAGAAGGTTTCGACGTCGGAGTTTTTCGCCACGTCTTTCTCCTGCCGATAGCCGGCGTACTGGCCTCGGACCACGTCGTCGGGTTTCAGAGGGCGCATGGCCTGAAAGACCTTCGCTTTCTCGCTGTGCACGGCTCCAAAGTCTCTGGTAGCAGGCGGCTCCATCGCAAGCAGCGCAACGATCTGGAAGAGATGGTTCTCGATCACGTCGCGCAGACAGCCCGCGCTCTCGTAAAACGCCCCGCGGCCCTTCACCCCGAAATCCTCGGATAAGGTTATCTGGACGCTGGCCACAAAGTTGCGGTTCCAGATCGGCTCCAGGAATGAATTGGCGAAGCGGAAATAGAGGATATTCATGATCGCCTCCTTCCCGAGGAAGTGATCGATGCGGAAGATCGAGTCTTCCGGGAAAACACTTTGCGCAACGCGGTTCAGTTCCCTCGCGGAGGCCAAGTCGCGTCCGAACGGCTTTTCAACAATGACGCGCGCATGCTCGGCCAAATTCGAAACCCCGAGTCCTTTGATCACTATTTCGAAGAGCGACGGCGGAATGGCGAGGTAGTGCGCCGGGCGCCGCGCGGTATCCAGCGCCGTTTTAATCGCCGCGAACGTGTTCAGGTCTTCATAATCTCCGCTCACGTACCTGAAGAACGACAGCAGTGGCCGGAGGGCTGGCTGGTTATCGATCCCGCCCGATCGTTCTATGCTGTCGGTCACGCGTTGATGCAGACGCCCCAGACTCCATTTAGGGAGAGCGACGCCAATTACCGGGACTCTGAGGCTCCCTCGTTTCACCATTGCATAGAGCGCCGGGAAGATCATCTTGTGGGCGAGGTCGCCCGTCACGCCGAAGAGCACCAGCGCGTCCGAACGGGAGGCAGTCATCTAACATCTCCGTGCCCGGCGGCATTCAACTTCCTCGCGGCCACCGAACTGGGTGATGTCGCAATCGAAGATTACAATTGGCATCAATTGTATTATCGCTGGTAGCACGCGGGCGCCTTCACGAGGTAGTTCTCGACATCCGGCGTCGTCGCGCAGCACGGCTGGGCTTGCCCGAGCCGGAGGACGTTCCGGACCTCGAATATAGGCCGGGAATGTCGCTTGCCGACGGCATACGAGCCTCGCGCGAGCGCAGGACCCCAGCAGAGGCGGCCCGCACTTTATTGGACAGAGACTATTAGAGCGCGACCATGATCACCAAGAATCTCGCGCGACGTTTGGAACGGCTCGAAGACAGCCTGCTGCCGGTCCTCGAAGAGCCGCTCGTCATTCACATCATATGTGTCGATGGGGACGGGCGGCGGGAGGATAGCGGCATCGAGTTCAAAGTGCAACAAGTCCTGAAGCCGATTAAGAAAGGGCGCCGGTGAAAGCCATCGCTAAGCGATTGAGCCGGCTGGGCCGCGCGACTATTTCCGCATCGTGCTAATCCGGCTGGACCGCATCCCAGGCTTAGGGGCGCCACGTGCCATAGGACTTGGTGGCCAGGCGATATCGTGCACGAGAGCGTGGTGCTGGGCACGAGCAGCGACGGCCATGAAGTGACCGCCGAGGAATTGGACACGTGGGTGGCCAGCTTTCCCATCGAGGAGGAGAACGGCATATGCTGTATCCCATTACCGCCCTGAAAGTCGGGCGGGAGCGCGCCCGACGTTGCTCAGGCTTCCGGGAAAAACGAAATCGTAGCCGAATCGACGCCGGCTCGCGTCATAGAGAATGAGTCCGACGAGGAATTTTCAACTATGGGCGCTTTCATCCGTAGGCACAGATGGCTTTCGGCAAGCCTAATGCTCGGAGCCGGGTCAATCGGATGGTGGGTTAGCGGTGGGATTCGGGGCCAACTTGTTGCACATTTCGACGTGGCGCGAGGACACTACGAGATACTGAGCCTGGGCTTGCCCGCCCCTTAGCGTTCCGAATTCGCCCGCATCTTGCGGGAGCGTTATGGAATTGAGGACCGGGTGGTTGCAGGATGTATGGTGTCTCCACCACTACTCGCTTATACCGAGGGGTACAACCGGGTCAGCATGACTGCGGCGAACCGCAAGTTTGGACGTGACATTTTCAAAGAGAGCGCAGCTGATGCGATGTGGAGGATGCGACCGCTGATGAAGGGGCCCCGGTGAAGGCCATTGCCAAGCGCCTGCGCCGCCTGGAGGATCAGTTTGGACCCGCGGACGGGAAGCTGCGGGACTGTTTCCGTCTGGTGCTACGGCCGGCTGGACTCCGCAACCCAAGCTTAGAGAACGCCACGTGCCGAAGGACGCTGTGCCCGAACGGCACTGTGTTAGAGAGCGTGGAGTTCACCACGAGCAGCAACGACCGCGAGCTCACCCAAGCGGAGCTAGACACGTGGGTTGCCAGCTTTCCGGTGGACACCCTGTGAGATCCGTGGTATCCAGGCTGGCGCGCTTGGAGCGGCTCAACCGCATGAGCACGGCTCCGTCGCGTTTGCGGGTTCAGTACGGCTATATGAAAACGCTGCCAGACGATTACACCGGCCCGCGGCATACGGTCACGGTGAGACGGCTACCGCCAGGGCCGGGTGCGGATTCCGGCGAACCTTGGTTCGAGTGGGAGGAGCGCCCTGGGCCTGAGCCGGCTTCAGATGCCACCGGCCCCAACGACGGGGTCGTCATCCACGTCTGCTACGTCGAGAAAACGCATGCCTGAATCCGCGCACTCGCCGGCCAGACGCCGCTACCGATATGGGTAGCAACGTCCTCCTCGCGAACAGTGTGATGTTGGCCCCGCGACACTTTGGAGGGCGACTTCTCGTCCAGGTCCCAGACATCGTTCCATGCAGAACAACTCGATGCAGAGGAGCACGCTGCCAGTGTGGAAGGGATCGCCGGAGGGAGTGGAGGGCCAGACGGATATCGGCGAGGAAAAACCGCAGGTCGAAACGTAGAATGAGGGTATGAAACAAAGCGTTCCCAAGTCGATTGACGAGTACATTGCCACGCAGCCCGAGGCGGTGCGGCCGAAGCTCGAACAGGTTCGCGCCGCGATTAGGAGAGCGGTTCCAGAGGCAGTGGAGGGCATCGGGTATCGAATGCCCGGATACAAGCTGCACGGAAAGCCGATGCTGTATTTCGCCGCTTTCAAGGAACACTATTCGCTGTTTGCCGCATCGGGGACGTTCTTTGCGGCGCTCGAAGATGAGCTCAGGGGCTATGAGCTGCGAA
>PKYZ01000134.1 GCA_003132865.1 Bryobacterales bacterium | reverse complement strand
GCATGATGAGGTCGTTGACCGACACCTGTACGAGGGTATAGGCCGGATCGCCGCCGGTGAGATGACTCCACACGAAGACCATCGCGGTGCAAGGCGCCGCCGCCAGGATAATGCAGCCGGCGATATATTGATCGGCTTCGGCGGGGGTGATGAAGGCCGCGAAGACGATGCGGAAGAAGGCCCAGGCCAGCAACGCCATGGAAAAGGGCTTGACGATCCAGTTGACCAGCAGGGTGACGAGCAGGCCCGCCGGCCGGCGTCCGACATTCTTCACCGACGAGAAATCCACCTTCATCATCATGGGCGTGATCATCAGCCAGATGAGGATGGCGATCGGCACGTTGATTTGACTGCCGGGCGTGAATTGGATTCCCCGCAGCCCGGCGACAAAACCGGGCAGCAGCTTGCCGATGACGACGCCGGCCCCCATGCAGACCGCCACCCATAGCGACAGATAGCGCTCGAAGAGTCCGAGGCCGTTCATTATGATATTTGGCCGTCCGGCGCGGGACTGCCGGCTGAAGCCGACAGCGGCACGCTGAAGCGTGCGCCACAGGGCTTCACCGCCCGGATGAATGCGCTGATGAACTTGCCGTCCACTTGCGCCGCGATGCGGTCGACGTCCAAACCCTGCCCGGCCAGGAACTGCCGGGCATCTTCGACGGTATGGATGCGGGTCGGCTCGATGCCTATGCCCTCAAAGCCCGCCGTTGCCAGTTTGGTCCGGTACTCGGATTCTTCGAGCGCGCCCGCGACGCAGCCGACCCACAACTCGATGCTGCGCCGGATCTCCGCCGGCACTTCTCCGCGGACCACCACGTCGGAGACGGCGAATCGTCCGCCCGGCTTGAGCACGCGGAAAGCCTCCCGCAGCACCTTGTCCTTGTCGCCCGAGAGGTTGATCACGCAGTTGGAGATGATCACATCGACGGAGTTGTCCGGCAGCGGGATGTTTTCGATCTCGCCCTTCAGGAACTCGACGTTCCCGACGCCGGCCTTGCGCTGGTTTTCGCGTGCGAGGGCCAGCATCTCATCGGTCATGTCGAGGCCGTAGGCTTTGCCGGCCGGTCCCACCCGACGGGCCGAAAGCAACACGTCGATCCCGCCGCCGGATCCCAGATCCAGCACCGTTTCTCCGGGTTTCAACTCGGCCAGCGCCGTGGGGTTGCCGCAGCCTAGCGAAGCTTTCACCGCGTCCGGCGGAAGTTCGGCCGTCTGGTTGGCATCGTAAAGTTGTGTCGTGATCGGGTCGCAGCAATCTATCGCTGCCGCGGCGCCGCAGCACGAACTCCCGCCAGTCGAGACACGCAAGGCAGCCTGGCCGTATCTTTCTTTCACGATTTCTTTGATTTCCATATTTTCCTCACTTACACAGTTGGACGATTGCCCCCGGTTCGATCGCCTTGTTCCGGGTGCAACACTCGGCATACAGGAATGTCAGGATCTCCTGCAAAGCGTCTGCATTCGCCGTGTACCAGAGAAAAGAGCCGTCCCGCCGCACGCGGGCCAGGTCTTCGCTGCGGAGCTTTTCCAGGTGATGAGACAGCGTCGAGTTTGGGATTCCCAGTTCCGCTTGGACATCGCCGGCGATCATGCCGTCCGGGTGAGCGGACAGCAGCAGCCGCAAGATGCGCAAGCGGGCGTCGTTGGCCAGCGCGCCGAACATGTCGGCGTAGCGGGCAATCTGTTCCGGACTGTCGTTGATCTTCTTCATTTCGATTGTTGTCGAAATCTATTTCGAGAATACCGGAAATGCAGAAACAATGTCAAGCCCTTTCGCGATTTTTCTTGACAACACCGCCGCGGCATCCTGGCCCGGCTCGCCAAAGGCGAGACCTCCGTCAGCGAACTGGCCGCGCCGTATCGGATGTCGCTGCCCGCGGTGTCCAAGCACCTGCGGGTTCTGGAAGGCGCCCGCCTGATCGTCCGGCGCAAGAAGGGGCGCGTCCATCGCTGCCGCCTGGCGGCGCAGCCCATGCGGAGCGCTTCGGAATGGATCGCGCAGTACCGGCGATTCTGGGAAAACCAATTCGGCGCCCTGTCCTCTTATCTTGAAAAAACTCAAAATCCGGAGAATGTAAAATGACAAACTCGCCCGCGGATCCCGAAATGCCGCGTGCAGCTCCGCCGTGTGTTTCAAGCGCCGCGCGAAAGGGTCTGGGCGGCCTGGACCCAACGCGAACAACTGGAAGAATGGATGTGCAAGCACGTTCCCACGCACAATCCCAAATATGTGGAACTCGACGTTCGGCCCGGCGGCCGTTACGTCATCAGAGATTCCACTGCCGGACGGCAAGTACGTCGGCCAGGGCACATTCCGCGAGGTGAAGCCGCCGGAGAAATTGGTCTTCACGTGGTCCTGGAAACGCTTCCCGGAGAAGTCCGGTGAGCAGCTCGGTGGCGAGTCGCTGGTTACCGTGGATCTGTTCGACCGCGGCGCCTCGACTGAGATGATCTTCACTCATACGGACTTCGAGAGCGCCGAGATCCGCGAGGGTACCCGGACCGGGTGGCTGGGCTGCTTCGAAGTGCTCGCGCGCCTGCTAGAAGGATCGCCGGCGTGAGCAGGTGGGTTTCGATTCTGGCGCTGGCTGGCACGTGGGAAGCGGACAGCCCCGCGGGTGGCAAGCTGACCAACACCATTGCGCTGGTCTCCAAAGGTACAGCCATCGAGGATACCATCGGCACGCCGGAGGACAACGAGGTGTCGCTCTACACTCGGGACGCCGGCCGCATCGCGATGACGCACTACTGCGCGCTGACCGCGAGCGGCAATCAGCCGCGCCTGGAAACGGGTGTGACGGTGGCTGGCCGAGACGAGTTCTTGTTCTCGTTTGTGAGTGCGACCAATTTGGCGACGCCGGGGGATGCGCATATGCGGCGAATGGTGCTGCGGCTGAAAGACTCCAATCGCTTCACCGAAGTGTGGACGAAGCGGGAGGACGGCAAGGACACCGTCTTTACGCTCAATTTCGTGCGCAAGTGAGTGGGGCGCTTTGCTCGCTTTGGCTTTCGTTTTGTGGTTTTGATGAAAACAAAGGATCAAATTGGGTTCGTTTCGTTTTTTTTGTTTTGGGTTCGTCCGGGGCCCCTGGGCGCACCCCGGATGCAGTATTCGGATTTCAAGGATCGAGGTAGCGGTGCGTCGAGCGAAGGCCTACCCGGCGTAAGCGTAACACGGCGGGGGCGGAAGTTCGGCTGATGGATTGGCTTTGGGCGTTTGTTTTCAGCGTGGACCGGGGAGCACGAGATGCGTCAACGGTCCATGGCCTGCGGCCACGACGGGGTATGAAAAAGACGCACTAGCGCGCGCTGGCGGCCTGGGAGGCCGCCGCAGGCNNGGCCGAGGGCCTGCCCCACGAGCGGCCCAAGGGATTGGATCTGAGGGAGTTGTCTAGGTAGCACTAGGCCATGCGGAACAGGTGGCGCGTGCGGGCGGTCCACTCGGTGCTGGAGAAGATGCGTGGTCCAACCTGGATGAGGCGCGGCAACATGTCGAACACCGATCCAGGAGTCCAGTTGGCGCCGGCGCGCGTGCGGAATCCCTTGCGATTCAATTCTTCGGCGACCAGGGACAGCGGTCCGTCCTGAACGATCAGGTCCATCATCAGGATCAGCGCCTGCTTCTCGGTGGCGTTCTCTTCCAGGTGGCTGCAATCGGCGGACACACGCAGGCCGTAGGGGACCTCCTCGGTTAGCGGACCCGGTTGGGTGGCGGGTTCCTCGACCTCCCGCTCCCATTCTACGGCCGTCAACTTCCAGCCTTCCTTGGCCTTCTGGCTTACGTAATCCGGCGTGAGCGGAGCGGACGGAACCTCTCGCACCCTTTGCAGTTTGGACATCGGACACCACCTCCCGCGCGAGGAGCCAGCAAGCCAAGTTCCGCTCTAAGTTGTGGGATTTGGGTGGAGATGGAGGAGGAGATTGTGCGGAGGTGGGATTCGGTGTTCCGGTGATGGGACTTAAAGCCCTGCGGGGCCGATTAACAATCGGCCCGCAGGTTGACAACCTGCCCCACAGGGGCAAGGAGGGTACAGGGTCTAGAAGCGGAGACGCAGGCCCAACTGGATGATCCTGGTGTAGTTGGCCGAAGCTCCGGCGCCTCCCAGGGTCAGCGCGCCGTACTGGCCTTCGAGTGCTCCAAAATCGCCTGGATCGTTGATGGCGTTGTAGGGGTCGTTCCATTGCATGTGATTGAACACGTTGAATGCCTGGGCGTAGAACTGAAAGCCCAGGCGCTCGTTGATGCGGGTGTCCTTGGTGAGACCCAGGTCCAGGTTCCAACGGGCCTGGCCGCGGAGAATGCCGGCGCCTCCGCACCTTCCGGTGATCCCCACCAGGGCCGGCGAGAAGTTGTTGAATATACTCTGTATCTGCGACGCGGAGTATAGGTTCGTGTTATTCCCGATTCCTGTGCCTATGCCATTTACGGGAGCATAGCCCGTAATAGAAGAGTTGGTGTAGGTCAGGTTGGGGTTAATCGGGGTGGCTTGGCAGCCATTGTTGTACGTGTAGCCTTCCCCGAATTCCTGGAAGGATCCGGTGTAGACCGCAAGCGGCAAGCCGGTACCAAAAGAAAAGATGGGTGAGAGGGACCAGCCCCCCAGGACACGGTCAGCCACTGGGTTGCTGTTCGCCCAGCGCTGTCCTTTTCCGAATGGGAGATTGTAGGTTCCCAGAAGGTTGAAAACCGCTTTCCGGTCGAAATACTGGTTGCCGTAGTCCACGCCGGGATTCCAGACGTCGTTGAGGTTAGCCAATGTGTAAGCCTGGTTAATGCCCACCAAACCCAAAGCATGCCCCATGGTGAAGTTGGCGTTGATCGTCAGGCCCGTCGACATGCGCTTTTGCGCGGTGACGACCAAAGCGTTATAGTTCGAAAAGCCGGTGGAGGTATTTCCGTAGAAGGCTTGGGACTGCGTAGAGGAAAGCAAAGCCGGCCCAAAAACGAAGCTGCTGTCCATATCCTGCCAGAAGTTAGTCACATTCTCAGCCGTGATGTTGCCGGATTCGTTAGCCACGACACCGGCGGTGCAACTGGAGTAGCCGGTGCAGTAGCTGCTGCCTTTCAGGGCCGCTTCGAAGAACGGCTGAGGGGCGGGGGTCCCACCGTTGCGAAGTGTGATATTCAGGTTGTCGTAGGCCTGGGCGAAGGTCTGGCCGTTCAGTTTCGTCATAAAGGGCACGTCATTGAGGTCTTCACCGTTGAAGAGGTGCCTGGCATACACACCCACGTAGCCCACTTCAAGGATGACGTTGCCCTTCAATTCGCGTTGGATGGTTATATTGATCTGATCCGTGGTAGCCGGCTTAAAGGCGTTGTCCAAGAAGAAGGAGTATTCCAATCCCGAGGAATTGCAAGCGCCGGTCTGCGTATAGCAGGGAATGACGGGAGACGGCAAGGTCTGGGGGATTGCGGGGAACGGGGAGGCATTCCCGTCCACACCGATGCGGAAAGCACTGGCGGGGGTGACTGCGCCACTCGAGGTGCACCGCCCGGCGCTATTTGGATTGATGCAGGAAACCGGCTGCAGGAAGCCATCGCCGAGCACTGGCGTGGACACCTGATCGATACCGAGGGTCTTGGCGTAGAAGCGGCCATAGCCGGCGCGGATAACGGTATTCTTGTGGCCGAAGAGCTTGCCCAGCCAGGAATCCCCGAAATCCGGGTTCCAGGCTATGGAAACGCGCGGGGCAAACTCACCCCAGAACGGCTTGTACGGATAGCTCGATCCGCCGCCCGCGACACCCACCGGCGAGAAACCGAGGAGCGGGTTGTAGTTCTGTCCGTTTTCCGCGGCGGACAGGCGGCTCGCGAGGTAACTCTGCTCGGTAACGATGTTGTTATTGGCATCGACCAGCACGTCCTGCGCGCCATTCAATTCGTGGGGCGGCATCTGTACACCGTAGTTAAGGCCATAGTTCAAGGTCAGATTGGGCTTAATGCGCCAAGCATCATTGAAGTACAGGCTGTAGCTTTCGACGGTGGCGTAGGAATGTACCGGGGTGCCCAGAGAATTTAGGTTCAGGTTCGCCCCAGTGCGCGTGGCCACAATATTGGCCGCGGAAACCATTCCAGTCTCCACGGCATACCACTGCTCATAGGTGCTGAGGTAGTCGGGCTGGCCAGCCGCGCCTTCGGGCAGGCAGTTCGTCGTGAGGGTAGCGGTGCAGGCGATGGGCAGGGTGTCCGGCGTGAATTGGACGCCGCCTTGGCCTATCAGATATTTCATTTGCGTCAGCCCACCCACTACGTTGTCGTAGCGGTCGAAGTGGAACCACTGATGGAAATACTCGCCGCCGAACTGCACCAGGTGCGTGCCCTTTAGCCAGTTCAAACTGTCGCGGTAAGAATAATCGTGCCCATTCCACTGGCGGGGACGGGTTTGCTGGGTGTCCACATTCATAGGGACTAACGCGTTATTCCCGTTGCCGAAGCCAGCGTCGCCGGGCATGTTGAGGGACGCCGGGATGCCGGGAATTTGCGGCACCGAAGCTGCCAGCCGGTCCCAATCCCAGAAGTTGCGGAGAAAGCTGAAGTGGAAATCGTTGTTGAGCGAGGGAGTGATCGTGGTAGTCAGGCCGGCGACGTAGTAGCGCGGCTGCACCGGGAAACTGGATTGAGAGGCCGGCTGACCCAGCTTGTCGCCGCTCACCAGACCGCCGATATCGACCTGGTTGGTGGTTGGGTCGTTCTGTCCGTAGTAGCGGTAACTGGCAAAGCCGCGCCATTTGGCGCCGAAGTCGTGATCGATGCGCATTACACCGAAGTTGGTCGCCAGCGGATAGCTCAGATTGCCGCGGAAGCACTGATCGTTCGCGCTATCCTGACCGCTGTCGCCGCAAGCTGTACCGGCGTTCGGCTGAGGCTCGTATTTGTTCCATAACTGACTGATAGTCGGGTTCATGCCAAGCCCGCGGGGGTCGCACTGCTGGTTGCCGTTCGGGCCGCATATGGCCATTGTCGCGATATTGTATTGGACGAGATTTCCGCTGGCATCTTTGATCTGGAAGATGCCCTGGCGTAGCAGGTCCGAGGGAACGACGGTCTGGAACGGGCCAGAGCGCGGATAGCGCTCGCCCTCGTAGTTAATGTAGAAATAAGTCTTGCCACCCAGGAAATCCGGCAGCATGGGACCGCCTATGGCGCCGCCGAAGCGGTTGTAGTGCGACTTGGGCTTGGGGTCGCCATTCCAATTGTTGCTCCAGTCGTTGGAGGACAGCACATCGGACTGGAAGAAGTCATAGAGTGAGCCATGGAACTGGTTGGTGCCGCGCTTGGTGGTCACCATAACCTGTCCGCCGGCGGAGGTGCCAAAGTCGGACGTCATGTTGTTGGTGTTGACGCGGAACTCCTCGACGCTTTCCGCGGGAGTGGGCATCACGCCGGCGCCGTTGTGGCCGACGTAGGTGGCGTTATCACCGTCCAGGTCGCTGGTGTTGTTGCCGCCGTCCAGCAGATAGGTGTTCTGGTCGGCGGGGTTGCCCGCGATATTGCCGCTGGTGATGTTGCCTTCCGCTCCACCGAAGGTAGGGGCAGACGTGGCCTGGAGGAAGACCAAGCTCGAAACGTCACGGTTGATGGTGGGGAGATTCAGGATCGTCGACCCGGTCATGGAAGTGCCCATGGTGGAGTTCAACGTTTGCAACTCCGCTTCAGCAGTGGCTTGAACTTGCACGGTTTCGGTGACGGCGCCGACTTCGAGCGCGAAGTTCAGGGTGAGGGTGGAGGCCGATGTGACCTCCTGCTTCGGGACCACCGATTTGCGGAATCCGGGCTTGGTGGCCTCGATGTTGTAAATGCCAGGCTTCACGCCCTCCAAGACGTAAAGGCCGGAAGCATTCGAAGCGACCGTGAGCGCGATATTGGTTTCCGTATCGGTAATGGTTATGGTGGCGTCGGTGACGATGGCGCCCGTGGCGTCGGTGACGCGTCCGGTGATGGTTCCGGCTCCGGTGACGTTGTTCTGGCCCATTAGGAGGGCCGGTATCAGCAGAGCCAAAAGAAAGGCAAATCTAACCCCTGTTGCACGTAGATGCATACTCGTATCCCCTTCAACCAAGATGACTTCAGCCGGCCGATATGGGCCGGGTCGTTACCATAGTTGCCGAAGAATAGCTCGTCGCAACAGCGGCGGGTGGCCTAGAGACAAAGATATGCGCGCCATGCCCCCAAAGCGACAGCGCTACTCCCGAATACACCTGATCCAGTACACTCCGTTGAATACTGGATAAAGACCTTAAACAGCCGAAGTGTACTAGGTTCGCGCCTCGAATGCAACAGAAAAATCACGAAAGGCGAAATTTTCTTGGAATAGGCAGCCGAATCTGTCCAGTCCGACGGTTCCTGTTGGCCTTGAGGCCGTCTGGCGATCGTTTGGTAATGGTACGTGTAGTGCGGGCGAGGTATCCCGGTTTTGCCGGATTCGCCTTGTGTTCGCTTCGTTGCCTCTATGTAGGTGCCAGGGCCGGAAGAGTTGCTACTGAGTCTCGCAGAATACGGTGATGATGTGGGGCGGACTCCCAGTCCGCGCGGAGCTCTCAGCTCCGCGTTGGCAGGGCTGTTGGAGATGTCCAGGCGGGACTGGGAGTCCCGCGCAGGCTGAGAGCCTGCCCCACTCACATAACGGAACGCTGCCCGCTTCGTTATGGATTCCGCCGGTTGCGGCAGTCGCCGGGGTTTGCCGTCGTCTGCGTGCTGACGCTGGCTTTGGGTATCGGGGCCAACACGGCCATCTTCACGCTGGTGGACGCGGTGATGCTCAAGTCCCTGCCGGTGAAGAACCCCAAAGAGCTGTACCGCCTGGGGCGGGGCGACAATTGCTGCGTGCTCGGGGGACTGCAGAACAACTGGGACATTTATCCCTATACGCTCTACCAGCAACTCCGCGATCACACGCCGGAGTTCAGCGAGTTGGCCGCATTTCAGGGTGGCTTGACCGAATTGAGCGTGCGTCGCAGCGGGTCGAACGAGCCCGCGGAGCCATTTGAAGGAGAGTTCGTTTCCGGCAACTACTTCTCGACGTTCGGTATCGGCACATTTGCCGGGCGCACGATTGCGCCCGCGGACGACCGGCCCGGCGCCGCACCGGTGGCGGTGATGAGCTATCGAGCCTGGCAGGAGCATTTTGGCCTGGATCCTTCAGTGATCGGCGCCGCTTTCACGATCAATCAGACGCCCTACACGATTGCGGGCATCGCTCCGCCGGGCTTCTTCGGGGACCGTGTGCGTCCCGATCCGCCGATTTCTTGCTGCCGCTGGCCACCGAGCCGCTCCTCAATGGGCAGAATTCGATCCTGAATGGCCCCGGTTTTTATTGGCTATACATTATCGGGCGCGTGAAACCTGGAGTGCATGGTGGCCGGCATCCAACCGAAGGTTACGGCTCAACTGGAGCAGTGGATCGCCATCCAACCCGACATCTCGCCAAAATACAGAGCGAAGATGGGCAAGCAGCAGATCCTGGTAACGCCGGCCGCGGGCGGAGTGGCGGCTCTGGCGAACGAGACGACCGCGGGACTGCGGCTGCTGATGACTATCTCGGGGCTGGTGCTGCTGATCGCCTGCGCGAATATCGCGAATCTGCTTCTGGCGCGCGGCGCGGCGACGCGTTCGGAGACAGCCATTCGGGTGGCGTTGGGCGCACCGCGCTACAGGCTCCTGCGGCAGACCCTTACGGAGAGCGTGCTGCTGGCGATTCTGGGCGGCGTGGGCGGACTCGCGGTGGCGTTCGCCGGCACGCGCATGATCCTGCTGGTTTTCTTCCGCGGGTCGCGCTACGTCCCCATCAACGCCGCGCCATCGCTGCCGGTGCTGGGTTTTGCCTTTCTGCTGTCGCTCGGGACGGGCGTAGTGTTCGGGCTGGCGCCGGCGTGGCTGATGGCGCGGTCGGATCCGGCCGAGGCTCTGCGCGGGGCGGGCCGCTCCACGCGGGACCGGTCGTCTCTGGCGCAGCGGTCGCTGGTGGTGCTGCAGGTGGTTGTCCGCCGTTCTGTTGATCGGCGCGGGCCTGCTGACCCAGACGCTGCGCAACCTGGAGAACCAGCGCTTCGGGTTCGAACCGCAAGGCCGGCTGGTGGTGCGGGTAAATCCCGCGCTGGCCGGATATAAGCCGGAGAAGCTGTACGGGCTTTACCAACAGCTCGAGGAGCGCCTCCCGCAAATCCCCGGCGTGATCGGCGCCAGCTATTCGATCTACAGTCCGATGCGCGGCGACAACTGGTCGTTCGGTATTCACGTGGAAGGCCACCCGCCCGATGAAGATGCCGATACTTCGTTCGATCGTATCGGCCCGCACTACTTCGAGACGCTCGGCACGCGCCTGCTGCGGGGCCGCACGATCGGCATTGAAGATACGCCATCGTCGCGGCCGGTAGCCGTGGTCAACCAAGCCTTCGTGCGCAAGTTCTTTCCCAAGCAGGATCCCATCGGCAAGCATTTCGGCATGGGGGACCCGAGCCATAGCGGCGATTTCGAAATCGTGGGGGTGGTGGAGGACACCAAATACCAGGACGCGCGGGCCGGCATACCCGACCTTTTTCATGCCGTTCCTGCAAATGTCGAAAGACCCGAAGATGTCTTTCATGATCGGTTCCCACTACATTGGCGATATCGAGCTGCGGGTGGCGGGAAATCCGGAGAATCTGAACGCGGCGGTGCGGCGGACGCTGGCGGGGATCGACCCCAACCTGACCATACTCGACTTCATGACCATGAACGAGCAGGTCACGCGCAATTTCAATCAGGATCGTCTGATCGCGCGGCTGACGGAGCTGTTTGGCGGGCTGGCGCTGATCCTGGCGTGCGTGGGACTGTACGGCGTGACGGCGTACGCGGTGGCGCGGCGCACAGGCGAGATTGGCATCCGCATGGCACTGGGCGCGGACCGTCCACGGATACTCGGCCTGGTGTTGCGCGGGGCGCTGCTGCAGCTTGCAGTGGGCCTGGCGATCGGGATACCAGCGGCGTTGGCGGGCGGGCGGTTGCTGCGGGCGGCTTCGATCGATCCGATCCGGGCGTTGCGGGTAGAGTGAGATAATTGCCGCATGGAGCTTGCGCGCACGGCGGTTGTCGTCATCGACGTCCAGAGTGGACTCCTGGAGGGCTTGGGCGGCGTTCGCCAGCAGGAGGCGGCAAGGGCTCTGGACGCCACCGTAGGCCGTATTGCCGGTTTGCTCTACCGCGCCAGGGCCGCCGGCATCCCGGTGTTCTACATCCAACACGATGGCGGTTCCGGCCATCGGCTGCAGCCCCATACGCAGGGTTGGGAGATCCGCGCGGAAATCGCCCCAAAGGTTGGCGAGCCGGTGATCCGCAAACGCGCTTGCGACGCATTTTTCGAAACCCCGCTGGACGCTGAGCTGGCGGCGCTCGATGTCAAGCGGATCGTGGTGGCCGGCTGCATGACGCAGTACTGCGTGGATACTTCGGTGCGGCGGGCCGTGAGTCTGGGCTATGACGTGGTTCTGGCGGCCGACGGCCATGCAACGGCGGATGCGGGAGGATTGCGCTTCGAGCAGATCGTCGCGCATCACAATAGTTTGCTCGACGGTTTCGACGCGGGTAGCCACGTGGTGCAGGTTTGCCCGGTCTCCGACATCCAGCTTTGACTTCCGGCTGTACGCTCAGAGGATGATTTCGCGCAAAGCCGCCAAGGACGCCAAGGTTGAGAGTTAGGGCCCGCCCGGCTTTGCAATGGCGGCCTAATTCGTTATACAGTGAGCGCGTAAGGAGAGACCGTCATGGAACAGGACCGCAGGACATTCTTGAGCACGGCGCTGGCCGCGGCGCCGCTGTTTATCCCGCGCCGGGCATGGGGCGCGAACGATCGCCTGGCGTATGGCTTGATCGGCGCCGGTGGGCGCGGGCGCTATCTGAACCGCAATTTCCAGAAGTTGGGCGCGGCGTGCGTAGCCGTGTCCGAAGTCTACGAGCCGAACATGCAGGCCGCGCTCAAGGATGCGCCGGACGCCAAACCGTATCCGGATTATCACGACCTGCTGGCGCAGAGCGGCATCGACGCGGTGGTGGTGGCGACGCCCGATCATCAGCACGCCCCGTGCCTGCTGGCGGCGCTCGATGCGGGCAAGGACGTCTACCTGGAAAAGCCCATGTCGCATTCGCTCGAGCAGAGCCGGCAGATGGTCGAAGCGGTGCGCAAGACCAAGCAGATTGTGCAGATCGGCATGCAGCGGCGCAGCGCGGAATCCATCATCAAGGCGAAGCAATTGGTGGATAGCGGGATTCTGGGCAAGATCACGCTGGTGAAGCCGATGTGGAACTGGAACGTGGCGCACGAGCTGGACAATACGCCGCTCGCCGGCCAACTGGACTGGAAACGCTTCCTGGGTCCGGCCAGGGACCGCGAGCTGCAACCCATGCGGTTCCGCGCGTGGCGGCTGTTTTGGGATTATTCGGGCGGCAACATGACCGACCAAGGCACGCATCTGATGGACGTGGTGCAGTGGTTCACCAACGCGGGCACGGCGAAATCGGCAGTGTGCTATGGGCAGATCGCCAAGACCATCGGCTCGGAAGTGCCCGACGTTTTCTGCGCGGTTTTCGAGTACGCCGGGTTCATGGCCACGTGGACGCTGAACTATACGAACTCGTACCAAAACGACTGGTCGATCACCTTCTGTGGCGACCAGGGCACCTTGGCGATCGACAACGAGGGATACCGCGTGTGGAAAGAACCGTGGCCGAAGAACCAGCAACCGGTGCAGACGTTTGAAGCGCCCGTGCCCATTGAGTCGCACATCCAGAACTTTCTGGATTGCGTGAAGTCTCGCAAGGAGCCGAATGCGCCGGTGGAAGTGGGCGCGAGCGCGGTGTCGGCTCCGCATCTGGCGAATGTGGCATTCCACCACGACCGGCGGATGTACTTGAGCGCGGATGCCGCGAAGGCGACGGAGCGGCCGGAAGGGTAGGGCCTGTGGCGGAGTCCCAAAACACCGCTTACTGACGCGCGCGGCTCAATAGGGCGTTGATGTAATCGAGACACCACTATGTTCGACTACGTAACGAGGTCGGATGCCGAAGAGCGTCAGAGGGTCCGAGTGGTAGTCGTCCGTGGCTTTGCTGTGTTTTTGGTACTGGCTGGGGCATTCTCCCTTGCTTCTGGCGTCACGGCCATCGGTCTTATGAACCTCATCTGGGGCATATTGTTGGGAGCCGCCGAACCGAGCAGAAGCCTGGGCAGAAGAGAAACCCATCGCTAGACAGAGCCGGGCACAGAAGGCACCCGGTCAGGGAGCGGTTCAATCCTTGCTTAATCCGCCACGGGGGCGATCCGGCGCATCACATCCTTCACCTTGCGGCCATAGCCGGCGCTTCCATTGTAGGTTTTCAGAATCCCGTCGACATCCTTGTCTCTGTATAGCGCGGAGTGCGCCAGGGAGGACGCCACCGCGCGGATGCCGGCGGCCGCGGATGAAAACGCCGCGCGGCCAGAATCCCACCCGAAAAGATTGTTGTTTCTGGCTGCCTTGCCGCCAGAAGTTTCCACGAAGGAGAGGCTGGGCAGCAGGCGCCAGTCCAGAGCGTACATGTCGGCGGCTTCCAGGAATATAGGAGAGAGTTTGGCGGCGGGACAATTGCCCTGCGCGAAGAAGGCGCGCAGGAAGGCGAGCCGGGAATCTTTGGCGGGTTCGTTGCGATGTTCGGCGGTGGCTGGCTTCGCGGAATCCGCTTGGGTTCCGGGTACCGGCAGGGAAACCACACCGGCAAAAACGGCCAGACCGTTCGAAAACAATTTTCGCATATCGAAATTACCTCGTTTCTGAGATTTGGTTTTCTAAAGAACCGGCCCAACTAGCGGCCGAGGAAATACAGGGTTGAGGGCGCCAAGGCCCGGATCAGCGGCGTGTGTTTGCTTCAAGCATAAGTTCCAATTATAGCATCCCGTATGGAGGGGGGCGCTGGGCGGGTGGACGAATACGCACAAACTGTTTAAAATCTTGATCTTGCCGACGCCGAACCGGTCGAAAATCTGCCCTCTCGGTCACCCGCGACTGTGCAAAGATGATTATCGGAGGCAATATGTCGAACATGCGCGCGGTGCAGGTTTCCAGGCCCGGCGGACCCTTTGAGATCGTGGAACGGGAAATCCCGGACCCCGGCGCCGGATCGGTACGAATCAAGGTGCAGGCTTGCGGAATCTGCCATAGCGATTCATTGACGAAGGAAGGACACTTTCCGGGCGTATCGTACCCGCGGGTTCCCGGACATGAGGTCGTCGGGATCGTAGATGCTGTCGGCGCCGGCGTGGCCGGATGGACGCCCGGCCAACGCGCCGGTCTGGGCTGGAACGGAGGATACTGCGGGTACTGCGATAACTGCCGGCGCGGGCACTTCTTCGCCTGCCAGACGGCCACATACATCACCGGCATCACCAGCGACGGCGGCTATGCCGATTACACCATCGCGCGCGCCGAAGCGCTGGCGCGGGTGCCCGAGGAGTTGTCCGCGGTGGAAGCGGCGCCGCTGATGTGCGCCGGCATCACCACGTTCAACTGTCTCCGAAACAGCGGCGCGCGGCCGGGCGACGTGGTAGCGGTGCTCGGCTTGGGCGGACTTGGCCATCTGGGCGTCCAGTTTGCTTCCAAGATGGGCTTCAAGACCGTGGCCATCGCGCGCGGGCAGGATAAAGAATCGCTGGCGAAGTCCCTGGGCGCCTGGCGATACATCGACAGCCGGGCGCAGGACCCTGCCGCTGAGCTTCAGAAGTTGGGCGGCGCCAAGGTCGTTCTGGCCACCGTCACGGCCGGGGATGCCATGGCAGCGGTTCTGGGCGGCCTTGGCGTGCATGGGACGCTGATGGCGATTGGCGCCGCGATGTCGCTGGAACTGTCTCCTGCCGGGCTCATCGGAGGGAGCCACGCCATCAAGGGGTGGTATTCGGGCACATCGATCGATTCGCAGGACACCCTCTCCTTCAGCGTGCTGGCGGGCGTGCGGTCGATGAATGAGGTCTTCCCGCTGGAGCGAGTCACCGAGGGTTACGAGCGCATGCTGAGCGGCAAGGCGCGGTTTCGGGCGGTCCTCGCCACCGGAAACTAGACCAGGCGGGCCGGCAGGTCCGGGCACACGCCGGCTCAGGCCGTCAACCCCAGACCATATCTCCTCAGAAGTCTTGCCATCTGTTGAGAGTCTTCCGCTAGAGAATGATCGCGAACAATCGCCAAACCATCTCTTGCACGGTCGTACACGGCGACGCACAGCGCCGAATCGTCGTGGCGCGATCGATAGAGGATTCCATCCGGCTTGTCGGCGCGCTCCCACAGTGCACGAGACCAGAGCCGACATTCCACGCAGTTACTGCCGCTCGCCATCTCCGCCGTCACCCCCAATCGGGCGAGACGCGAGCCGTGGACCGGCACGAGCCGCAACTCGCGGCGCACCTCCACGGTCGCGATGGAGCGCCCGGCGAGATCCTCGAGTGACAGAATTCGCACAGGTGGATTCCGTAAACATGTCTCGGCGAAGCACACGTCAATGGTGGTTCCGAGATAACATACGCGGAATCGCCCGTTAGGATCGTCGAAGCGATGAATCGGCGGGTGGCCGGAGCCAGGGCCGAACCACAGCGCATTCCTGGCTCGTGCACACGGCTCAACGGGAGCCGATTCGGCAGGGCTGGCTTCGGCTTCATGCGCCCTACGCCGCCTGTTCTCCAAACGACGCAGCCATCCTAGGAGGAGTTCAGATGTTTCTCAACCTGTGGCTGTACTTCGTTCTGATGAGAGAGCCCGTCCCGAACGGTCCATTAATGCAAGGCGCAGCGTCGGTTTCGGTTGCCTTGCTGGCGGTGGCCGCACTGGGCGCGACAGTCGCAATCCTGGGCCGCATAGGGTACCCACGCTTCGCAGTTCCACGCTGGCCGCCGTCCATGGGCTCAACCGAGCCTTCAGCCCCTCGGCGTTCCACCTTTCGCATAGCGCCTGGGGGCTGCGAAAACGGTGACGGGCAGCTCACACGCAACTTCACCTTGACCGCGGCTGTCCTCGGCGGCCTTTGACCGCCTCATCGGCAATCATGCTTCGCGGAGGTGTGCAAGCGCACTTTCGCTCTGGGTGCGGCGTCTTTCAAACGCATTGGGACCAGATTGTTTTGTTGCATTGCTCACCCTGCTCGCCCGTGGGTATTCGCCAATGTTCGTGTATAAGATAAGTGTCTTTGGAGGGTTGTATGAGGATACCGATCGGGTTGTGCGCGACAAACACGGAAGTGGCAAGCCTGAGGTGGGTGGCGGATACATTCCCAAGCCTGGACCTGCTCCCGCCAAGGCTGCACCGCACGCCGCGCCTCCGGCCGAGCACCCACTTTCGCCGACAAAGCCGGCCATCCCAGAGGCTCCCCACGTCCACACCAACGGCAAGTGGTCGGACACGATACCGGCAAGGATGACCCGCACTACCATCTCGATCATCCATGGGAACACGGGCGCTTCACGGGCGGCATCGGCCGTGGCCATGTCTGGCGGCTGGCAGGCGGCAGCCCGGGACGCTTCTGGTTCGGCGGATTCTATTCGTGATTGACTACTTGAAAACAACACGGTTTTCCGACCACAATAGGTTGCGCCGACGCTTGTCGTGATCTGGGAGGTCGGCGGTTTCCAGCGCAGATGGAACCTTAAAAGTGTAAAGCGACCTCAGCTAGACTAGGCGCCTGCCCGCTCAGAACCTGCCCCGCGGAGCGGCGACCGCAAACAAGACGCCGGCTGAAAGCCGGCGGCAGCCATGATTGGCTGCCCCACAAGAAATTTGCCCACTAAAATGGCCAATCTCAAGTCACAGGCTAAAGCCCAATGCCACTTAGTTTTCGGGGGCGACGCAGGTAGATAAAACATAATGCATGGTTTATGTTTTATATATGACTTCCCCCGA
>PKYZ01000597.1 GCA_003132865.1 Bryobacterales bacterium | reverse complement strand
CAGATTCTCGCTCAGAGCCTGAGAATGTTTCGCCAACAGATCTGCTCACGAGGGGTTTCTTTCCTGACCGCATCATTCCACCGCTGAACTCGCGTAAGCTCGAAGTGGCTTGCGAGGACATGCTGGAATTCGTTGCCGAGGAGCTCAGAACGGCAAAGAAAAACAATTGGCGGCTGCCACAACGCAGCACATGCAGCCAACATTCCGTGCCGAAACGTAAACATCTGCGCCGCCGCTTGGGTATCCCAAATCCACGACACCAAGCGATCCTCTGTGTAGAGGTTTCGGCAAACTGGCCAGATCTCAGGAAAATCTGTGAGCAATCGCCGATATCGCTATCAGCTCCGCGAATGTCGTCGAACCGCGCGATCGAAGAGAGCCACGGCCGACGGGGGATTGCCAGCGAACGGGCAACGCGCTCAATCGGTGTGAGGTATCTGCTGCAAACAGACTTTGCCAGCTTCTACCCCTCTATTTATACACATAGTATCCCGTGGGCGATCCACGGCAGAACCGAAGCGCGCGCGGATAAGAAACGGGAGCTTTACGGTAATCGCCTGGACCGTTGGGTGAGCGAGACTCAGGATAAGCAGACCAGCGGCATACCAATCGGCCCGGACACGTCCTTCCTAATGGCCGAGGTGATTGCCTCCAAAATCGATGTGGAGCTACAGGGGCAAGTTCCTCGTCGGCTGCGCGGCACGCGTTACATAGATGACTATCACCTCTATTTTGACACACTCGCGAACGCAGAAGATGCTCTGTCTGGCCTTCATCGGGTGGCCGCAGGGTATGAACTGGAAGTCAATGATGCGAAAACAGAAATTGTCGAGTTGCCCGAGCCGCTCGAGCCATCATGGAAAACACAGCTACGCGCGATTGGTATAGATGACGGCAATGACCCAACTTCCATCAAAGCACTTTTCGATAGGGGCTTCGAACTTGCCAAGCAATACCCCCACGACAGTGTCCTCACATATGCTGCGAAGAAAATCCAGGGTCTCTCATCCCTTACGGGCAAAAACTGGGAGGTTTGTGAGCCATTGCTGCTGCGAGCGTGCTTTGGCGAACCAACGATGCTACCAGTCTTGCTAGACATATATGAACAACACAAGGATACCGAACATAAACGCCTCCAAGCGCTGATTGAAGAACTGTGTGTGTATCACGGGCGGCTCCATCAGGGCTTCGAGGTTGCCTGGAGCCTATGGCTAGCCAAGAACATGGGCCTGAAACTTTCCGACGAGGTTGGCGAAATCGTCAGGCGTATCGACGACGACGTCGTGGCGCTCGCCGCGCTTGACCTGCGCGATTCTAACCTGCTGCGAATCGATGACGTGTCTTTGTGGCAGAGCCATGTAGCCAACGATGACCTTTACTCCGAGCATTGGTTGCTGGCGTACGAGGCCTGCGTGCACGACTGGCTTGCACCACCTGGTGAGGACGACTACATCGGCTCGGATGTTTTCTTCTCGATTCTGCGCCAACACGATGTCTCGTTCTATAACACCGGTACCGAGTGGGCTGAAGAGTATCACGAATCCGGGTATCTTGAAGACGACGAGGAGGAAAGCGAAGAAGAAGAGGATAATGAGGAGCCATTTTGAGAAATCGCAAATCCGCGCCGCCCCACTCCGTTACATCTCGCGCCGCCCCTCCATCGCCTTCCAGATCGTGACCTCATCGGCGAACTCGATGTCGCTGCCCACCGGGATGCCCATGGCGATGCGCGTCACCTTTACTCCCAGCGGCTTCAGCAGCTTCGAAAGATAAACCGCCGTGGCTTCGCCTTCCACCGTGGGGTTGGTGGCGGCGATAATCTCCTCGATCTGGCCCGCCCCGATGCGCTCCACCAGGCTCTTGATCTTGAGTTGCTCCGGTCCCACGCCCTTCAGCGGCGACAGCGCCCCGTGCAGCACGTGGTACAGACCGGAGAACTGCCGCGTGCTCTCGATTCCCAGGATATTGGGCGCCTCTTCCACCACGCACAGCACCTTCTGGTCGCGGTTGGGATCGCGGCAAAACACGCACAGTTCGCCGTCGCTGATGTTATTGCAAACGCGACACAGGCCTAGCTTGTCCTTGACGTCCAGCAGGGCCTGCCCAAGCTGTTCGGCGTCCTCGCGCGACGCGCGCAAGACGTGAAACGCCAGCCGCTGCGCAGACTTCTGGCCAATGCCCGGCAGGCGTTTGAATTCGTTGATCAGCCGCGCCAGCGGCTCCGCGAAATCCGGCATGGATTAGAATAGGCCGGGCGGCAGTCCCATGCCACCCAACATCCCGCTCATCTTCTGCTGGCTCTCCTGGTCGACCTTTTTGGCGGCTTCGTTACAGGCGGCCAGCACCATGTCTTGCAGCATCTCGACATCGCCCGCCACTTCCGGGTCGATCTTCACGCCCAGCACGTTCTTGTGGCCGTCCATTTTGANNCCATGCCGCCGCCGGCCGAGGCCTCCACGCGGATCAGGGCGACCTCTTCCTGCATGCGCTCCTGCATCTGCTGCGCCTGCTTCATTATCGCTTGCATGTTGCCTGGTAATTTCACGTGGCTACTCCTTTAGGTTGCGAACCGTGCGGACTTCTCCGCCGAACAAATCCCGAAAGCTCTGCACTTCCGGATTCGCGAGCGCGCGGCGCGACACATCGTCTTCCCGCATAGCGGGCGCGGCCACGGCATGATCCTGCGCGGCTTGATCTTGCGCGGCGACGTCTCCAAACGTAACTTTGATCTTAAGCGGTTTGCCGACGATCTGCCGCACCGCCTGGTTGATATCCGCCTCCTTCATGGCAATGGAAAACTCCCGAGGAGTGGTGAACCGCAACTCCCCATTCGCCTCCACAATCTCGGAATGCTCGATGGCATCGGCGGTGAAAGCCATGCCCAGTTCCATCAGGGTGGCGTGAAGCTTCTGGCGCCAGGAAGAGGGGCTAGGGGCTGGGGGCTGGGGGCTGGGGGCTGCGGAGGGTTCTGGGTTCTGGGTTCTGGGTGCTGGCTTCGCCGCGGTGCCGGGTGCTG
>PKYZ01000242.1 GCA_003132865.1 Bryobacterales bacterium | reverse complement strand
TGGATGGCCAGAAGGTGCTCGAAAAGCAGCCCACCGACACGTTGTTCAAGCGCATGCGCGTCTTCATGGGACCTTCGACCTGGTCCAACTACACGGTGGAGGCCGACATCCGCATCCCCGAAAAACGCCGCCAGATGGGCGATGCCGGCATCGTCGCGCAGCGCTACACGCTGGTGGCATTCGGCAACAACCAGCGTCTGGAAATGAACTCCTGGCAGCCGGAAGTGGCGCGCGCCGTCTCCGCGCCGTTCGCCTTGAAGCCGGACACCTGGTATCGCCTGAAGCTGCGCGTGGAGAATACCGCCGATGGCAAAACGCGCATTCGCGGCAAAGCCTGGGCCGTCGCCGATCCCGAGCCGGATAACTGGCTCATCGATCGCACGGATCCGATTCCCAACAAACAGGGCAGTCCCGGCCTCTTCGCCGACGCCCAGTTTGGAGTGTACTTCGATAACTTTAAAGTGACCCCAAATCAATGAAACGCGCCATCCTGCTCGCTCTGATCTGTCTTCCGATTTCGCTGTGGCTGTTGTTCGCGTCCGATCCCGGCACGGGAGATTGGCCCATGTGGGGCGGTACGCCCGACCGCAACATGCTGTCGTCGATGAAAGGCATTCCCACCACCTGGGATCTCAAGACCAAGAAGAACGTGAAGTGGATGGCGCAACTCGGTTCGCAGAGCTACGGCAACCCCGTGGTCGCGGGCGGCCAAGTCTACGCCGGCACCAACAACGAACTGGTCCGCAACCCCAAAGAGCCAGGCGACCGTGGCGTACTGATGTGCTTCCGCGAATCGGACGGCAAGTTCCTCTGGCAGCACGCCAATGAGAAACTGGCCGCCGGCCGCGCGCTCGACTGGCCGTTCCAGGGTGTTTGCTCCTCGCCGCTGGTGGAAGGCGACCGCCTGTATTACGTTTCCAACCGTTGCGAGGTCGTCTGCCTGGACACGCACGGCGACGGCAACGGCGGGCCGAAGGTCGTCTGGAAGTTCGACATGATCGAGGAGGTGGGGGCTTCGCCGCACAACATGGCCAACTCATCGCCGGTTTCTTATGGCAACCTGTTGTTCGCGGGTACGGCCAACGGTCAGGATGAGAGCCACGTCCACATTCCTTCGCCGCGCGCGCCGTCGATGATCGCGTTGAACAAGAACACGGGCAAAAAGGTTTGGGAAGTGAACAACGTGGGCGAACGCATCCTGCATGGGCAGTGGTCCTCGCCCGCGGTGGGCAAGATCGGCGACGTCGTGCAGGTGGTGATGGGTGAGGGCGATGGCTGGGTGCGCGGCTACGAGGCCGAGACCGGGAAGAAGCTGTGGGAGTTCGACCTGAATCCCAAGGATTCCGTGTGGCCCAAGACGCGCAATGAAGTGATTGCCACGCCGGTGATTTGGGAGAACAAGGTGTTCATCGCGAATGGGCAGGACCCGGAGCACGGCGAGGGCGTCGGACACCTGTATGGTATCGACGCCACCAAGCGCGGCGATATCACCGAAACCGGGCGCCTCTGGCATTACGACAAAATCCGCCGCTCGATTTCGACCGGCGCCATTTACAACGGGCTGCTGTTCTATTCCGATTTCAGCGGGTTCCTGCATTGCCTCGACGTGAACACCGGCAAGCCCTACTGGACGCACGATCTGCTTTCGGCGGTGTGGGGATCGCCGATGGTGATCAACGGCAAGGTGTATATAGGCGATGAGGACGGAGACGTCCTGGTGCTGGAAGCGGCCAAGGAGAAGAAGCTGATCTCGACGATCAACATGGGCAGTTCGGTGTATGCGACGGTAGTGCCCGCCAACGGCACGTTGTTTGTGATGAACCGGAACGAACTCTGGGCGCTGAGTGAGAAGTGATGTTAGCGGTCAGCTTTCAGCGGTCGGCGGTCAGCAACACACGCGCGGTTGATCCGCCAGGCGTCTGCGCCGGTTGGGATTTGGCTTTCGTTTTGAGCTTTTGTTGAAAAGAAAGGATCAAATTGGGTTCGTTTCGTAATTTGGTTTTGGGTTCGTCCCAGGGGGGCCCCTGTGGGTGCGCCCGGAATCAGTACAGAAAACTTGGGGGGGCGGGATCTAAGCCCGCGCCTGCCTTTTAGCCCCGCCTCCGCCGGGCGGAAATTGGCTTTCGTTTTGAGATTTTGTTGAAAACAAAGGATCAAATTGGGTTCGTTTCGTAATTTTATTTTGGATTCGTCCCAGGCGTCCCCTCCGGGCGCGCCCGGATCGGTATTCGGATTTCAAAGATCGAGGGCAGAGGAGGTCTGTTGCGGGACGCCATCGCAGACGTATGTCGAGCGACGCTCTACCCGGTGTAAGCGTACCACGGCGGCGACAGGAATGCGGTTGACGGATTGCCTTTGGGCGTTTGTTTTCAGCGTGGACGGGGGAGTGCGATATGCGTCACCGCCGCGGCGCCCATAGCCGCATCTCAAGGCTTCAGCCTGTGTATCCTTCGGCTGAGTAGTACCGCAATGGCGTTCTCCTTCGACCTTCGCACGCAAATCCTCTTCGGCGAGAACCGTTTCACCGATCTCGGCGCGCTTGCCAAGAGCCTGGGCTTCACCCGCACGCTTTTGGTCTCCGATCCGGGCCTCCAAACCACAGGCTATCCCGCTCAAGCCATCGCGCTACTCTCCGAAGCCGGCATCTCAGCCGACGCCTTCCACGACTTCTCGCCGAACCCCGACACCGAGATGGTGGAAGCGGGCCGCATCTTCGCTGCGGCGCGGGGCATCGACTCACTGGTCGCCCTAGGCGGCGGCAGTTCGCTCGACTGCGCGAAGGGCATCAACTTCGTCCTCACCAACGGCGGTAACATGCGCGACTATTGGGGCTTCGGCAAAGCCGCGCGGCCCATGCTGCCCATGATCGCGATTCCGACCACCGCGGGCACGGGCAGCGAAGCGCAAAGCTATGCGCTGATCTCCGACGCCGCGACGCACGTGAAGATGGCTTGCGGCGATCCCAAAGCCGCCTTCCGCGCGGCGATTCTCGATCCGCTGCTGACGCGCTCGCAGCCGCGCGAAGTGACCGCCACTGCCGGGTACGACGCCATCTCGCATGCGGTCGAAAGCTACGTCACCACGTGGCGCACGCCGGCCTCCATCGTGTTCGCGCGGGAGGCCTGGCAACTGCTGGCGGCCAATTTCGAGCGCGTGCTGCGCGATCCGTGCGATTTGGAAGCGCGCGGCGCCATGTTGCTGGGCGCGCACTACGCTGGTATCGCCATCGAAAATTCCATGCTGGGCGCAACGCACGCCTGCGCGAATCCGCTCACGGCGCATTACCGCACGACGCACGGTGTGGCTATCGCCACGCTGCTGCCACACGTGGTGCGCTGGAATTGGAGCGTGGCGGAATCGCTATATCGCGCGCTGGCCGGCGCCGATCTCGCCGATCGGCTCGTTGAAATGGCTGCCGCCGCTGGCATGCCCACTTGCTTACGGGATCTTGGCGTTCCACAAGAAGCGCTGCCCTCGCTGGCCGAAGAAGCCGCTACTCAATGGACGGGCCGCTTCAATCCCCGCCCGTTTGGTGCCGCCGCGGCGCTGGAGATTTATCAGTCGGCGTATTAGATGCTCCAAGCGGAGGCTGCTACGGCTGCCGTGAATGTCGAATCGACGCCTGGGCGTTGTGGTGTAGAATCAAAGTTGAAGGAATGCCGGACACAAGCAAGCACGAGCCGCCTTACCGAATCCCCCGGCAGCAGGAATCTGTGTGCCACGCCAAACCGGACGCTTCAGCGTTGGCCAGACTCTTGGACGAGTGGATGCGGGGCGATGAAAGTGAACAGCAGGAGACCTTCGAAGTTCTGCGCCGTTCCCTCGACGAAGATCGGCCTGACGGTTACAAGTTCTTCTCATGAGCCTGATCGTTCTGCTGGACGCCGGTCCGCTTGGAATGATCACGAATCCGAAGAGTTCCCCCGAAAACGAGGCCTGTAAGAACTGGCTCGCGAGTCTTGCTTACAACGGCGCCGAAGTCGTGATTCCGGAGATCGCGGACTACGAAGTACGCCGCGAGTTGCTTCGGGCCGGCAAGGAGAGAGGGCTTGGCCGTCTGGACGCGTTGAAGGGCATGCTCGGATATGCGCCGATCACAACGCCGGTGATGCTTAAGGCGGCGGAATTCTGGGCAGTGGCCCGAAAGATGGGCCGGCAATCAGCCGACGACGCCTCGTTGGACGCCGATATGATCCTGGTGGCGCAGGCCGGGGCTCTTGTTCGTGAGGGTGACGAAACGGTGATCGCTACTACGAACGTTCGCCATTTGGCGTTGTTTGCGTCCGCGCGGATGTGGCGCGAAATCAACTAGCTGGGCGCGCACTACGCCGGCAACGCCATCGAGAACTCCATGTTGGGCGCCACCCACGCCTGCGCCAATCCCCTGACGGCGCATTACGGCACGACGCACGGCGTGGCCATCGCCGCGCTGCTCGCGCACGTGGTGCGATGGAACTGGACCGGCGGAGTCGCTGTATCGCGCGCTCGCCGACGCCGATCTCGCCGAATCGCCTCGCGGAAATGGCCGCCACTGCCGGCTTGCCCACCCGCTTGCGGAATCTCGGCGTTCCACAAGAGGCGCTGCCCTCGCTGGCCGAAGAAGCCGCTGCCCAGTGGACCGGCCGCTTCAATCCTCGCCCGTTTGGCGCCGCCGCGGCGTTGGAGGTTTACCAGGCGACATATTAGGCCGTATAATCAGAACTAGCCCGGATTTCTCATCGGCTAAACCCACGTCTGCGTGGTGGTGCGACGAGTCCAGAAGCCGGGAGGGCTGAGGACTACTCGGGTTACGAGAATCGGGGGGAAGACCGAAAAATGCGGTGCGAGATGCCGATGGATGGTCTTTGCCTTTTGGAGGACGACGGAGTGGACACACGCTGCCTGTCGGCGTTGCGTTCGTCATCAAGTGGCGGGAGGATCGGGCAGGTAGCTGAGCTAGGTTGAGAAGCCGCTGGCTTCAACCGTAGCGAGCACACGCGTAAACAGTGCCGCGTAAGGGTAACTCCCGGAGAGTGAGATCCAGATCTTGCGCACCGTCACCCGAACCTGCGCACCGATTTTGAGCAACTTCAGGCGGATGGTTCCGCATTGCGCCTTCTCCAACTCGGTGCCCGCCAAGGCCGTCCGCCGCAACGTTTGCATCAGGACATAGGCTATCGAAGAGAAGTACAGCCGCAGTTGATTCGACCACATCTTGCCCGTGCTGGTACGATCCGCAAACAGCTCCAACTGCTGTTCCTTGATGCGATTCTCCGGACACTCGCCGCGGGCGCAGTACACCTTCTCGTACAATTCCTGTGCCGCCATTTGCTCTGGGGACAACGAAGTCACTACGAACCGGGGATTGGACCCTTTGTCCAAGTGCTCCGCCTTGGCGACCACCCGCCGTTCGCGGCTCCAGGTTTTTTCGGTCGCATAGAAAAATTCGGTGAACACGCGGGCGGGCGTTTTGGTTTCCTCGTATTGCTGCTCCACTTGCGCCATCTGCGCCTCGATTAGTTTCTTTAGACGCGGATTTTGCGCCAGCCCGAAGATATAGTCCATACCCTCGCGCTCGCACCACGCCATCAGTTTCTCCCGGCAAAACCCCCCGTCGCCCCGCAGCAGAATCTTCACGGCCGGCCAGCGCTGGCGAATGTGGGCCACCACCGGCTCCAACTCCTCCACCGAATCAGCCGACGCATCGATGTTGGAAGTCCGCAAGCGTGCGCACAACAGGTGCTCTCCGCAAAATACGTACAGCGGCAGATAGCAGTAATCGTGGTAATAGCCGTGATAGAATCGCCCTTCCTGACGGCCGTATAAGGTATCGTCGGTGGCGTCCAAATCCAGAATGATCTGATCGGGAGCCTGTTGATGCGCTTCTAAGAATAGATCCACCAGCAGCGCATCGATGCTGTCCGGGTCCACCACGATTTTCTTGGTCTCCGGCTTGTCCGACTCCTTCTGCCGCGGACTACCGTCGTAGTCCGGCGCCGTCAACTCCAGGCGGTTGAGCGTGCTCTTGCCGGCCAACGCCTTGCCACGATCTTGGGCGCGCCGCCGTTGTTCGCCCTTCACGTCATCCTTGCTCAGCGCCACAGCCAGCATCGGATCGCGCCGCAATTCGTCGTGGTCATTGAGATCCTCGTAGCCCAGCGCCAGCCCGAACACGCGCTGCGTGATCAGGTCCAACAACGGATGTTCGATCTGCCTGGGGTTGCGGTAGTCGGTGAAGCAAGCGGCGAACCGCCGTACGATTCCCGTGCGCGCCTCCAGTTTCTGCAACAGCAACGCTCCCCCATCGGAGGTGATGTCGCCCCCATCGAAGCGCCAAACCAGTTCGCGTCCGCCCAATTTCTGCGAGGTTGCCAGCGGCTGAGAGAGGGGGTTGAATCGTCTCGGAGTCTCGATCGGCGTGATTACCAGTCCCATGCCGATACAGACGCAGGGCGGCATGCGAAGGTAACATCGTTTAGCAAAAATGTTTTATAACTCTTTGCAGTATTCCGGTACTAAGACAGTAGGATAGAGAAACTGTATAATCTGTACAAATCATGCCCTCGCGCAAAGCATCCCGCCCGGCCCTCCCCGGCGCCATCGAGCTACGCTTCCATCAAGTCCGGCAAGAACTCCAACAACTGGACTATTTCCTGAAGGGGACCGTCTTGAAGCGCATGATGAAGTGCGGCCAACCGCAATGCGCCTGCCACCGCGATCCTTCCCGGCGTCACGGCCCTTACTTCGAATGGACCTACAAAGTCCAGGGCAAGACGGTCAACGTGAAGCTCAGCTCGCAAGCCGCCCCGCTCTATCAGGCCGCCACCAAACAGCACCGCAAACTCAAGGCCATGCTGGCCAGGATGGAGCGCCTCTCGCGAACCGCTTTAGCTCGCCTGGCGAAGCAAGCAGAGAATACCGACTGACGTCGGGATGCGCCGCTTGGTCGCATTAACAGGCTGTTTTCCGCCCTCCGGCTACCGACAGTCGCCTATCCCGCCTGCTCTCCGTCACTTGCACCTCACCGCCCTCCCTCAGGAAGCCGGTCCGATGAGAAATCCGGGCTAGGATGACCCGCGACTACGTTGAACAGCGAGATGGCGGCTATTATGTGGCGGGTACGCGGGTGTCTTTGGATTCGATCGTCTACGCCTTCCGAGGCGGCGAGAGCGCGGAGACGATTCAGCAGAATTTTCCGTCGCTCACCCTGGAACAGGTCTACGGCGCGATCGCATTCTACTTGGGGCGCCCAGCTGAGATCGATGCCAACATCCGCCAGGGTGAAGAGGAAGTGCATCGCCTCGTGCCGCCGCTAAGCCAAAGGAAGCCGGAGGCGTATAGTCGCCTGAAATGCGCTCGCGAACAGATGCCCAGTCAGTGAGCATCCGCTATCAGGCCGACAACGACCTTAACATGCCTAGCCGTGGAGGCAAGCCCGTCAAGGCGCGGTCACTTTTTCATCCTGACCCATGACTTCCTATTTGACTTTTCTACCTTTCTGAAACGCGTCTTGACGGCATGCTTTCCGCAGCTATCCAGCAGCTTGCCATCGAGCGTTCCCACGTCGGCCTCCGACTGGATGCTATGCAGGATCAGGCCCAGCGTCTCTTTCGCTTTGTCTGCGGCTCGCTCCTTGGCGAATTCCCGAATGAGGTTGTAGACGTGGAGGAAGAAATATGCCTCGTCGAGCTGGTAAAAGATTGTACGTTCGGCGTTGTAAAAATGGTCGAAAAGATCCAGGCGAGACGCTTCTAGTCGGTGTCCGTGTTCGTAGTGTTCCGCTGAAGCTCTCAGGCTGATGCGGATCAAGCTGAGATCGTTGTATAGCGCTAAGCGCAACTGGCGGCGCCTAATCGAAACCTTTAGCGGCTCGAGAAGAAGGCCGACGGCGAGGCCAACCCCGGCGCCCAACAATATCTTGGCCCACTCGTGCACTGCACATATTATATCGGGCCGAGGTTACGCTCGCGACACCCTTTCTCCCCCGGCTTCCAGCAGGACCCGCCATGAACTCTGATGTTCCAATCGGGATCGGCAGGGCGCCACTCAGTCCTCGGCAGCCGCTTTCCGCCAAGCGTCCGGCTCAACGCGCCAGTAGCCAAGAACAGCAGGCGAGTTCTTACATGCGCGTTCAAAATCCTCGCTCTTGAGGGTGGCGTAGAAGCGCTCTTCCCGCCCATACTCCCCAAATGGCTCCGGGAATGCCAGCGATACCCAATCTTGGGTAACTGTGCCGCCTGGCGCGACAAAATCGCAAGAACTATCTGGGATCGGTATCCTGCCGTTCCACCGGATGTGTTTCATGTACCTGACCTTGTAATGAAGTTCGAACTGGGGGACCTGCGTCCGCCCAGCTTGGCTGCCGCGGGGAGGTCCGCATGCCCAGCGCAACAGCGGCCCCCTGAGCACAAGGCCGAGAAGTAGGGCCAGAACTGCCCATTGCCAGTCCGAAAGCATGAAGATCAGAAGGCCAGATCCCCAGTATGCGATTAGTCCCAGAGCCAATACAAAAAGGTTGCCGAGGGCGTATCGAACGATCCCGGGAGCGGCCGCCCGGGAGTCGAAATATCCGGCCAAAGATGCGCGCCGCCACCGCAGGATAAAGCCTCCGGAAACGCAGAGAACAGTGAAAAACAGAATCATTTCGACTCTCTCCTCGACAGAGACTTATCGAGCCTCTCCCTACCATGGGTAGCATCGCCACCGGTTCGCGATTGTGCCATATCATAACACCGTCCAAACTAGCCGGCGAATCGCCTTGGGAACAGTCAGTGCGCAATCGGCTTCGAAGTCGCGCCGCAGCGGGACGTGCCGCTCAGGGTTCTCGGCGTGCATGAGCCGGCCGGTGCGCCGATGGTGTAGCATTGTCGGAAGGAGCGCCACATGAAACGAACTCTCCTCGTTGTCCTGCTGCTTGTCGGACTGGTTGGTTGCGTCGCCCGCATGAACCGGGTGATGTCGAGCTGGGTGGGAAACAGCTATGGAAACGTGATCGCCGCTTGGGGACCGCCGGACCAGGTTTTGGATGACGGCTCAGGCGGCAAGATTCTCGTCTATACGAGGGTGCGGTCGTACACCGCGCCGGGAACCGCTACCACACAGACAAGCGGTACTGCCGCTGCGAACGGGAGCACGCTCTACGGCACGGCTACTAGCACCACGACGTACACCCCCGGCCAAACGTACTCTTGGAAAATCTATCGGATGTTCTGGCTAGACAAGAATGGGATCGTCTACAGGTGGTCGTGGCGAGGATTTTAGAGATGACATTCCAACTCATTTTCTTTAAGCCGGAAATCGGTTTGCCAATAGCGCAGGTCTGCCTCGGACAATACGCACAAAACGAGGACGGCACTCCGCTGGTAACCCAGCAATGCTCCGTGTTCGGAGATTTGGAGTACGCGATTGACGAACTCCACAAAGAACTCGATCAGCTCAAGGCTGAGGCACGGAGGAAGTTCCGCCCGTTATGAATTACGCAAGGGGATTCAAGCGTCTTTACGCCGTGGCGGCAGCCTGCTGGATCGCGTTTTTCCTGTGGGCGGCTTCGACTCAGCCCGGTTCAGAGAGCAACTTGATGGTGATTGTTGCTTTTGCCGTGCCGGCCGCCACGTATGTGCTTTTCTTTATGATTTTTCCGTGGATCGGTCGGGGGTTTAGGTCATGAGAATCAACACGAGAATCCTGATAATGGCCATAGCCGGAACAACTGTACTCGCGCAGAGTCCACAACCCCCTGCTCCAACCATCGAACCGCTATACCGATTCTGGAACATCAGAATTGGCGATGTCGTGATGATCGTCGCCGTCTTGGTGACGCCATTTGCCGCATCGTGGGTTCGGTGGCGATTGGAGTTGCGACGCGAAGCGAGGGATAGGAAAATGACCATATTCAGAACCGTCATGGCAAATCGAATGACGAGCATCGCTGTCGAGGATGTCCGCGCGCTGAACGTCATCGACGTTTAGTTTGGAGGGACCTCTAAAGGGGATCAGAAAGTAACGAACGCATGGACGATACTACTGAACCGCTTAAATCAAAACATGGATCAACCAGGCTGGGATGAGCGGCGAAAGGATCTGTTAGCAGAGCCGTTAAGCAAATGGGCCGCACTCTGGGTGGCTGTAAGTGCGGAGTCGAACCGCCGGCACCAGCCTCTTCAGAGCAGCGTTCTCTCAAATACCGAAAATCCCGGCGACATCCAGATGGCTGTCGAACATCGAAAGCGGAATGCGGTCGCCCATACGATAAACCGTTGGGACGCCACCTTGACTTGTGATGCTGACGGTCTCTCGTTTCGGGTCCACTACCCAGAACTCCTGTGCTCCGCTCGAAAGGCAGAGGACAGCTTTTTCGCGGATTTCGGCCCTTGTGTTCGAAGGCGATAATACCTCGATCACCAATTCCGGTGAGCCGCGCAAGTTGTCGTCATCGTCGGTGGCGTCCCACCTCTGCTGTGAAACATACGCTACGTCCGCTCCGCGCAGATCGTACTCGGGAAGCGCCCTGAAGGCGACCTCGGATTCGACGACACCCAGGTGCTCCGCTTTTGGCCGTAGCAGCCTCACTAAACGAGACTGCAGCTTGGCGTGCCTCATCTTGGGTCGCGACAACGTGACCACCATCCCCCAATGAAGTTCCTGGATGACGTCTTCCCGATCCGGCAACTGGCGGTACTGCTCGACGGTCATCAATAAAGGTTCGGTCGCAGCAGCCATCGCGCACCTCGCATCTTATTATCGCTCACCTTGATTGTATTGTGCCGGGTTGCCTCGAATTCTAGTCAGTGTGAGGCGAGCCTCGCTCGCCGAAGAGCGGGTCCTGGAGGGCACGCGCACGGTCGAAAATTCACCGTGAGTTATTGAAAGCGCGGCCAGGCGGCCTGGGAGGCNNCAGACCTGGAGGTCTGCCCCAGTCAACCCGCCGGCCACTTCAGGGTCCCCACAATCTCCCCCACATTCCCGACGCCTTCCTCCCGCAAGAACCGGTCCAGCTCTTGCGCCACGCGCACGGGCGAGCGGGGATCCCAAAACGTCGCCGTGCCCACCTGAACGGCGCTGGCGCCAGCCACCAGGAATTCGGCGGCGTCCTCGCCGGTCGAGATGCCGCCCAGCCCGATCACCGGGATCTTCACCGCCTGCGCCGCCTGGTACACCAGGCGCAGCGCGATCGGCTTAATAGCCGGCCCAGATAGCCCGCCGAAGCCGGCTCCCAGCCGTGGACGGCGCGTGCGCGCATCGATGGCCAGCGCCACAAACGTATTCACCAGCGAGATGGCATCGGCGCCGCTCTCTTCCGCCGCCCGCGCCAGCGGCTCGATGGCGGCCACATTCGGCGACAACTTCACGATCACCGGCCGCCGCGCCACGCGCTTCACGGTCCCGACCACCTCCGCCAGCAGCGCCGGATCGCTCGAAAAGTAGATGCCGCCGTGTTGCGTGTTGGGGCAGGATACGTTCAGCTCGTAGCCCGCGAGGCCCTCGGCCGACTCCAGAACGCGCACTACTTCCACGTAGTCTTCGGTGGTGTAGCCGAACACGTTGGCGAAGACCGCCGTCCGCACGCGCGCCAATTGCGGCAGCTTCTCGCGCACGAATGCGCGCACGCCGATGTTCTGCAGGCCGATCGAGTTCAGCATGCCGGCATCCGCCTCCCAGATGCGGGGCGGCGGATTGCCATCCATCGGCTCGCGCGACAAGCCTTTCACCACCAGCCCGCCCAGCGCGTTCAGATCCACTAGCCGCTCGAATTCCACTCCGTAACCGAATGTTCCCGAGGCCGCCAGCACGGGATTGCGGAGCGCGATGCCGCACAACGAAGCCGCCAGACGCCCATCGTCCTGGCTCATTTCGCGCGCTCTTCTTCGCCTTCCGCGTAGGCTTCCGCCAGCACCTTGCCGGCAGAGGACGACGGTGTGCCGATCCGGGCGGCGCGCGCCACGGTCGGCGCCAGGTCTACCAACTCGACGGCGTGCTCGATCACTCTCTTGCCGAACTGCGGGCCATACAGAAACAGCGGCACGCTCGTATCGTAGTCATACAGCGAGCCATACGATACGCCGCGGCCGGCGCCAAAATCTTCCACGGCTTCCGCCTCGTAGGAGAGCATCACGTCGCCGGAACGTAATTCGTGAAAACTGTTTTCGAACCGCCGCCGCCACTCGCCGGTGTGCGAGCAATCTCCATCCGCCGTGTAATAACCCGCCACGCCGGGCACGCGCAGGGCCGTCTCGCCCGCCAGTTTCCGCGCACCGCGTATTGGAGTGTTTTGCTTGTGCAGCGTTTCCAGGTTCAGATAGAGGAACGGATAGAGGTATTGGTCCACGTACGCGTTCTTAACCGGGCCTTTATCGATCCACTCGGAAAGCGCTTTGGCGACGGCATGCGCGAGGCTTTGCCCGGCGATCGCCTTCTGCGAGCGCGTCGCCGGCTCGGGCTCGGGCGGCGCGCCATGCGCGGCGGCAAAGATCAAGTTGTAATTATTCTTGCCCGGCACTTTGTTCAGCATCTCCAGAGTGCTCTGGATCTGCCGGTCGAGTTCCAGCGCCATCTGGCCCATCAGCGAAGAATCCGATCCGGTTTCGTAGCCCAGCAGCGCCATCGAACCCAGCGACAAGAAAACGAAATCCAACGTTTGGCCCTGGCCCAGTTTCTCGGCGGTGACCATCGTGCGCAGCAAATCGAATTGCGCTTCCTGGCAGTAGGGCGACGACTGGTATAGGGCGAAGAACTCGTCCGGGTGCTTGGGATCGTAGGTGAGCGTGCGCAGAGGCGGCAAGTCGCTGCCCTCCGCCCCCGCCGCCAGCCATCTCTTCTCGTGCAGTTCTTCGATGGGATGTGCGCGATCATACTCCGCAAGCCACTCCGGCGCGTTGCCGCGCTTGTTGAACTGGCCCTGAGCGTCCATCCAGTAGACTTGCCCGCGCGAATGGCCTGCCAGCAGCGAGGTCGGCCCTTCATTCAGGCCGAGGCAGAAGATGCGGTTTTGCGGGGAGCGCGCTGCCTCCTCGCGGTACCCGGTACGCTCTACCTCGTCGGCCAAAGTAGTGGCTTCCAGCATCTCGGCGCGGGCCTTGGTTAACAAGTGTGTCTTGCGGTCGTACCACTGGTCGGCGACAATGCCGTGGAGGCTCGGATAAGCGCCGGTGGCCAGTGTGGCCAGGCCGCTGGCGGTGAAGCCACTGGCGGCCAAGCGGCAGTCCGGATAATAGACGCCCTTGGTCATCAGCTCGCGGAAGCCGCCGGGTGCCAGGAGACTTTCCCCCCGGTCCAGGTAAAGCTGGCGGAACTGCTCCGCAATCAGGAATACGAATAGCTTCGGCCGGGGACGCAGCGCCTCCAGGCGGCCGGGCAGATAGCCTGCCAGTCCAGCCAGGGCGCCCGCGGTGAACTGCCTACGGGAAATGGCCATCGGGTAAAAGTTTAGCAATCCTGCCTGAACTATGGTATGGTATTTTCCTTAATACTTTTTCATAAAGCAATGGGTGTACAGCACTCTTAGGGAGAACCGGCTGATGCAAGAAGAAGATGGAAGCGTCTTGGGCTTGGCTACCATAAGGCGGAATCGGGGCATTTCGCTGGAGCAAATTGCGGAATCCACGAAAATCAACATTCGCAGTCTGAAGGCCATTGAGGGCGGCGATTTTAAGAAACTACCCGGCGGCATCTACAACACCAGCTATATTCGTCAATACGCCAAGGCCATCGACTTCGACGAAGCCGAGTTGTTGGCGTTCTACCGCATCAAGATGGGCGTCGCCACTAGCTCGGAAGACGCCAGCCGCAGCCGTAACGGGAAGGATGTCGTCGGCGGCGGGTTCCGGCCGGCTTCCATAGCCGGGTAACTGCCTCACTGCAACGCTGTGAGGAGATCTCCTGTCTGCCTCGCCAGATTCCAGCGGGCCCGCTCTACCGTGTACTGTGCGTCGTAGAACGCGATCCACTTGCCGCTCTCGGCGATGCGCGATTCTTCCACTTGGCTCAACAGAATTCGGCCTTCCTGCAGCCGCGCCAGATTAACGGAAAGCTGTTCGCGCGCCACTTCCAGATCGAGGCGCGCGACAACCCGCTGAGCCTCCGCCTTGCGCAGCTCACGGTAGCTCTGGTGTGTGTCCGCGGTAATCTGGTTGCGCGTATTGGCCAGTTGGATACGCAGCTTGGATGCATCCGCATCTGCTTCGGCGGCTGCCGCGCTCACACCCGGCCCCAGCACGAGCGGGAGCACGAACGAAACGCCGATCTCACCATTGTTGCGCTGGTATTTGAGGAAATAATCCTGGTAGTGGTTGAAGGTGGCGAACAGACCATACTGCGCCACCAGGTCCACGCGCGGCAGGCGCGCGGCTTTGGCCGCCCGGCCCTCCAGGCCCTTGGCCGCAATCTGGGATTCCAAACGGCGCAACTCTTTGCTCGACTGTAACGCTCTTTCCACAGCGGCTTCCTCGGAAGGCGGCATGGGCGAAGCGGCCCGCTCCTCGGCAGCCGGTTGCACGCGGTCGTCCGCGCCGTACCCCAGCACGATGGCCAGCGAGGTTTCGGCGGTTTCGCGATCCGCATCCAAAGAGTCGGCGATCTGCCGGGCGCGCGCCAGGTTGAGTGCCGCCCGCTTGGATTCGAGCGGCAATTCGCGCCCTTCCTGCACGCGGTTCTCGACCGTAGCCAGCACCTTTTGGGAGCTCTCCAATTCCTTGCGCGCCATCTCGCCGGCGCGCGCCGCGCTTTCGGCGTCCAAAAAAAGCGCCGCCGTGCGGAAGGCGACGTCGTCTTTCTTGGCGGACGCCGCGATGCCTGCCCCGCGGGCCTCTTCCTTGGTCCGCGCCACCACGTAGCTCTGCTGCCGGTTGAACAGAAACTGCGAGGCGTGCCCTTGCACCACGGACGGCGCCGCACCGTCGATGCTCATCGGAAACCCGTTGGTGTACGCCAGTCCGCTGCCGAAATAGACGTGCGGAGCGAACGGGTCCTTCTGGACCCGCACGGCTTCCTGCGCTTTCATCTCATCCAGACGCGCCATGGCAATCTCCGGGTTCTGCTGTAGGGCGCGCTCCACCGCCTGCCGCAAATTCATGGTGTGTACCTCGGCGCGCAGAGCGGCGGCGCAGCAGGCCAGCGTAACGATTCCCGTCAAGGTCGACATGCTGGTATTGTCTCAGGAGTGACAGCGACAGGCCAGGAGGCCTGTTCCACTACTTCCGGAAGCGGCGGATCAGCAGCGTGTGGCGGTCGGAGCGATAGAAACCGATCACGTAGACGGTGGCTTTGCCCCCGGTGGAGAATAGAGCCTGGCGGATGCGCAGCACCGGCGCGCCGGCGTGAATCCCGAGCAACTCCGCGATGCGGGCGCTGGCGGGCGTGGCGTCCACCTCTTCGTCCGCATACTGCAGTTCGATGCCGTAATCGCGCTCCAGCGTGGCGAACAGGGAGCGGCGTTCCAATGGCAGGCTGAGCAAACCCGCGAACTCCTCCGCGGAAAAATAGCAGACCTCCACCGCGAAAGATTGCTCACCGGATTGCCGCAGCCGTTCCAGCTTCACCAGCCGGCTGTGCGCAGGAAGCGCCAGTCGCGCGGCAGCCTCCTGCTCGTCTTCCACGATGCTCGCGCACAAGATCCGCGAGCGCGCCGGCAAACCCCGGCTGGCCATTTGCTCGGTGAAGCTGGCCAGGCGGTTGAAGTGGATCCTGGGCAGCGCCACGAACGTTCCGGCGCCGCGCCGCCGGTCCACCAGCCCTTCATGCTCCAGCTCCGCCAGCGCATGCCGCGCGGTCATCAAGCTCACTTCGTGGCTGCGCGCGAGTTCCCTTTCCGAGGGCACGGCGTCCCCAGGTTGCAACTCGCCGGCTTCAATGCGCTTTCGGAGCGCGTATTGGATGCGCCGGTACGCGGGCGTGCTCGAATCGGTCTTCTGCAGCATCAGTGTTCCATTTCCATGCAGCCTCGGGCAATGATACCAACGACTTGCAGGCGGAACGCCGCGGTATCGACCGTCCAGCGCGATGTGCTATAGAGCGCCGGCGATGGTTGTATTTTACCCCGAACTCGCGCCGTATTCCAGATATCCCGAGATTTTCCTCTTGACGTGTGATTGTAAGCGGATTATACTTCGCGCATAGCCGCTATATAGCCTTTTACTGGCGGTAGAGGCAGCGTTTGGTCTAAGCGTCCAAGCCTAGGCATCGGCGTGCGCCGGCGCTGGCGGCGGACAAGCCGATAACGAATGGCTATTGCTTTGGGGGTGAAGAATGAAAGTGAAGTTTGATTCGTCGTTAGCAGGTGTGCTGTGCACCGCCGCCTTATTGACGGCTTTCACAGGAGTTGTTTTCGCGCAGGAATTCCGCGGCCGGCTTCAGGGCACCGTCGCCGACCCAAGCGAGGCGGCCATAGCCGGCGCCTCCGTAACTTTGAGAAACATCAATACCGGCGTGGAGACCGTGAGGCAGACCGACTCCAGCGGCCGCTATTTATTTGACTTGGTGCAGCCCGGAACCTATAGCGTCACGGTGCAGGCCGCCGGGTTTGACAAGTACGTGCAGGAAAATGTGACGGTGTTGACGGCCGGCGACGTCACGGTGAATGCCGCCCTCAAGGTGGGCGGCGTAACCCAGACGGTCGACGTCAACACGGTGGTTTCCACGGTGGAGTTCAACACTTCCACCATGAGCACTAGCGTGCAGGGCACGATGGTGCAGGATCTGCCGGTGTTGGCGCGCAACCCGTTTACACTAGCCCTGATGAATCCGGCCGTAGTCAATGAATATTGGGACGTGGCGCATCGCAACCCGTTTTACATGTGGTCGAACGGCGGCATGGATATCGGCGGTCCCACGGGAGGCAAGAACGAGCAGTTGTTGGACGGGACCACTCTGAATGTCTCCGCGCGCGGTTCTTATAACGCGCCTATGGACGCCGTGCAGGAAGTCGCTGTCCAGCAGAATGCCATGGACTCCGAGACCGGCTTCAGCGCGGGCGGCACGCTCAATTTGTCCATGAAGTCGGGCACCAACGGTTTCCACGGCGACGCGTATTACTTCGGCCGCAATCCGGACCTGGACGCGCTGGCCAACCGCATCACGCGCTCCCCGGACATCGTCCGGCAGAACAGTTGGGGTGGTACCCTCGGCAACCGGATCATCAAGAACAAGCTCTTCAATTTCTTTGCCTACGAGCAGTGGATTCAGACGCAGCCGTCTAGCCAGGAAGAAACGATGCCGACCGCCGCGGAAAAAACCGGCAACTTCTCACAGGCACTGACGCCGCAGGGCGCCATGCAAGTGATTTACGACCCGGCCACCACCGTGTTCAATACGACCACGGGCCTGGCGACGCGCCAGCCTTTCCCCGGCAACATCATTCCGTCGAACCGGATCGATCCCACAGCCCAAAAGCTCATGAGCTACCTGTGGGCGCCGAACAACCCGGGCGACGATCTTTCCGGCGTGAATAACTTCAAATTGACGTACCCATGGTGGACCCACTACTGGAACATGTCCGACCGCGGGGACTACAACATCAACGACAAGGTCCGCTTCTTCGCGCGCTTCAGCAAGTTCCAGACACGACTGGACAACGTCAACTGGGGCGGCACGCTCGCGGTACCTTCGGACAACGGCGGCATCATGGACGCCATGAACGGCGAGGCGGACGTACTGTGGATGGTGAACCCAAAAACCACGGTCGATTTCCGTTTTGGCGTCATCTACGCCGAAGACGACTACGCTTCCGGATGGGCCCAGGTGCCCACGAGCCTGTGGGCGGGCTTGTGGCCGAGCAGCAACTGGTACACGAATGTGCTGCAAGCCAGCCAGGGAATTTACTTCCCCAGGTTCCAGTTCAACGGCAACGGGAGTTCCTACACGGGCGTCGGCAATTGGTGGCAAGTGCATCCGCGTTCGTACAACCCGACGGTGAATGTTTCCCACGATAAAGGCATTCACCATATGAAGATCGGATGGCAACTGCGTTACTCCTACGATCAGGACAACGCCAGTGCCGGACCGGGCAGCTTCAACATCAATTCCATCGATACCGGCAACACGTTCTTGTCGAACTACGTGGCCTCACAGAGCGGCAACATGTGGGCTTCGGCATTGGTGGGCAGTGTGAACAGCGGCTCGGCGACGATTAACCCCTCCCTGGATATGCGGCAGCAGCAGTGGGCTACTTACTTCCAGGACGATGTAAAGCTGAGCAAGAACATCACCCTGAACCTCGGGCTGCGATGGGAGCGTGAAACCGCCCCGGCCGAACAGAACCGCATGCTGGTTCAAACCTTGAATCTGACCACTCCGATTACGCAACTGCAGGGCATCACCATGCCCGCGCAAGTCACGTCCCTGGTGCAAGAGGCCTGTACGGCTCACGTTGCTTGCCTGAACCAACAGTTCGACGGCGCCATGATTTACACCAACAACCAGAATCCGCGGATGTACGATGCGCCGTGGGATATTTTCCTGCCGCGCGCAGGAATTGCCATCCGCGTCAGCGACAAGACGGCCATCCGAACGGGCTATTCGCGCTATTCGGTGCCCTGGGTCACCATCCATCCGGAGACGGGCGGGCTGCCGACCAACGGCTACTCGCAGACGACCCAGATGCTCACCCCGCTCGATGGCATATCGCGCACCCAGTTGAGCAATCCGTTCCCCTCTACTAACTCGATAGTCCAGCCGGTGGGCAACCTCATGGGCGCTCTGCAGGATCTCGGTAATGGCATCACCTTCTGGAATGGCAACCAAATGAAGACGCCGCTGAACGACCGCTTCAACTTTACGGTGCAGCACCAGACCACCCAGCACCTGTTCACCGAGGCGACCTTCTTCACGATGTTCGAACACAACGCCCAGGATGGGAGCATGTGGGGTGGCAGCACCGGCTACAACCTGAACCAGATGAATCCGATGCTCAGCTACACCTACCAGGGCTTGATCAACCAGACCGTTGCCAATCCGTTCTATGGCCTGCCGGCCACCGTGATGCCGGGAACCCTGCGCACGGAGCCGACTGTGACGGTCGGTCAGTTACTGGTGCCGTATCCGCAGTACGGAGCGCTGACCCAACTGGGATGGCCCGGCCAGAGCGACCATTATTATGCGCTGCAGTTGAAGGCCGAGCGTCCCTTTGCCAACGGTTTGGCATTTCTGGTGGCTTACAACTACAACCAGGAGCGCCATACGCAGTTCTTCAACGACATCGCCACTTACAACAACCAGACAACCATGTTGGATCGGGGGATGCCGCGGCACAACCTCCGCGTCGCGGGCACGTATGAATTTCCGATCGGCAAAGGCCGTCGTTACTTGAACGGCTTGCCTCGGGCGGTGGACGCCGTGGTCGGCGGGTGGGCCAGCAGCAGTATCTTCGCGTTTCGCAGCGGAGACCTGCTAAACTTTTCCAACTCTGCAGCGCAGATGGCCTGCAATCCGACCCAGAACATTCCGACGGGGGATTACTTCAACCCGGCGTGCTTCCAACCGCTTCCGGCTTACACTGTACGGACCAATCCCTGGTTCTACAGCGGTCTGCGGGGTCCGATTTTGTGGGATATTGACGCGACCCTGGCGAAAACCATCAGCATCACTGAGCGATTCAAGTTGGAACTCCGCCTGGAAGCGTATAACCTCACCAACACCTTCATGCCGAGCGATCCCGACCTCGGAGTGGGCGACGGTACTATGGGCAGAAGCACCTGGGTGGCGGGTGGCAATTATGGCCGCGAGATCCAATACACGGCCAAGATACACTTCTAGCTAAGCTAGGAACAACCCAATCCGGCAACTGCACCCCGGCGCACGTCTTGTGGCGTGCGTCGGGGTTTTTAGTATGGACACCGTCCTAGTCGAACACCCGGCCATCCCATGAATGAATGGCCGCGCGTCACGGGTGCCGGGCCGTGGCGCGGCGGTACTTGACGATGTTGGCTTCTTGGGCGGCGAGGTTGGCGGAGAAGTTGTGGCCGCCGGAACCATCCGCGCGCGCCACGAAATACAGATAGTCCGTGTTGGCGGGGTGCAAGACCGCGGCTATGGACGCGACACCCGGATTGGCGATCGGTCCGGGCGGCAGCCCCGCATGTTGGTAGGTGTTATAAGGGTCGCTGCTGACCAGGTCGGATTTGTGAATGGCGCCGCGATAGTTTCCGGCGAGCAGGGCCGCGTAGATCGTGGTCGGGTCGCAATCGAGCTTCATCCCGATGGCCAGGCGGCGGGCGAAAACGGAAGCGATGACGGGCCGCTCGTCCGGGAGCTTGCCTTCCTTTTCCACCAGCGAGGCCAGCGTGACGGTGCGGTGTACGGAAGCATCGGTGCGCAGGCCGCGCCAGACTTCGCGGAACTTGCCGGTCATCATCAGGCACAATTGCTCCGGAGTGGTGGTGCGGCTCAGGCGGTAGGTATTCGGGAACAGGTAGCCCTCCAAGGTGGGCGCCCGCGGATCGAGATCGCGGATGGGCGCGGGGTTGCGGGCCGCCTCCAGAAATCGCTCCGCCGAAAACAGGTCGAGCCGCTCGACCGCTGTGGCGATGTCGAACATGTTCTTACCTTCGGGCACGACCAGCTCGTAATAGAAGATGTCGCCGCGCACGATGCGGTCGAAGATTCCCAGCACGGATGCCGGTTGGGTAAAGCGATATTCGCCGGCCTGGAGGGTGGCGCCGTAGCGGAGGGCGCGCGCGATCAGGAACGCCCAGGAGTGGCGGATGACGCCGGAGCTCTGTAGCATCGCGGCCATCTGACGGGCGCTGGTGCCCGTGGGTAGATCGACGAATGCCTGCTGGTTGAACCCGGCAAAGGGCGTGCTCAGGTCAATCCCGATGTAAGCCACGGCGCCGATGGCGCATAGGAGGACCAGTGCGAGCCGCCGAAAGCGCATCACAGGGAATCCAAGTAGCTCTGCAGCAGGATGACGGCGGAGAGCCGGTCGACGGCGCGGGCGCGCTTCTCGATGCTGATGCCGCTGGCGCGCAAGACGCGGGAAGCTTCCACCGTGGTCAGGCGCTCGTCCCACAGGCGCACGGGACGGCCGGCGCGCACGGTCAGCGCATCGGCGAACTCCCGCACCCAGGCGGACTGGCGGCCTTCGACGCCGCTCATGTGCAGCGGGTTTCCGATCAGGATGAGGGAGACGTCACGCTCTTCCACCTGGCGGGCGAGCTCGGCCAGATCGGCGCGCTTGGTGGTGCGCTCCAGGTTGGGTAGCCCCTGCGCAGTGAGACCCAGGGGATCGCTGATGGCCATGCCGATGCGCTTCTTTCCCAGATCGAGGGCCAGGATGCGGGGTCTTGGGGATGGCATGCGGCGGACGACTGATTTCATTATAAACGCGGGCGTGGTAGATTCGAGACAGGGATCTCTTCGCTTCGTGGCCATTTTGTCCAAGCCCCTGCGCGCCGCCGAGCAGGAAGTTCGCAACATCGCGGGACCGCTGATTGCGCTGGGCGTGGTGATCGCCATCCTGTACTTCGGGCGGGTGTTCTTCATCACTTCGCTGGCCGCGGTGATGCTGGCCTTTATCCTGGAACCCTTCGTCACTCTGCTGGTGCGCATCCGGTTTCCGCGGCCGCTGGCCAGCTTCGTGGTGTGCGCGGCCGCGCTTTCGATGCTGTACCTGATGGGGCTGGGCGCCTACTCGCAGTTGTCCGGCCTCGCCGAGGAACTGCCCAAGTACAGTCAGCGCATCGGCGAGCTGGTGGAGAACGTGTCGCAGAAGGTGGAGAGCCTGGAGCAGCGGAGCTATCAGTTGGTGATGCCGGCCCATAAGCAGCCGCCGCCTGTGCTTGAGCCGGCACGGAAGAAGCGGCGGACGGCGGAAGCCGTGGCGCCGGCTACTCCGGGCGCGATTCCGGAAGTGCGCATTCACGAAGATTCGTCGCCGATCAAGGACTTTGTCACCGTGCGGCTGGGATCGTTTTATCAGATCATGCTGATGGCTTCGTTCGTGCCCTTTCTGGTGTACTTCATGCTGAGCTGGC